>CAJWGN010000172.1 GCA_913031035.1 uncultured Gammaproteobacteria bacterium | reverse complement strand
ACACCTGATTTCTAATGTAATGTTGGATCAGATTAATGATGTCACTAACGAAATCATAGTGTCATCAACTTTTATTCTGTTGGGATATCAGGAGGACCATAGCAACTCGCAGACGGTCTATGGCGGCAGATATCTCCATAACATCTTGCGTGTCGGTGGTGACCTAAAAATTGTAGAAAAAAAAGTCGTACTTAACAATTGCGATGCCCCCCAGGGCAATATACAACTATTCTTTTGATACTCTCTGGCTAAGCAGATGCGGCAAACATAAACAGTATGGGCTTTACGGGCATGTGGATATATTTCAAAGCTGTAATGCCAGTTACATTCGGCGCCAAACAGCAATGAACTTCGGCTTTGAGGGATTGGGCTAAATGTTTTTTTCTCAGTTTTGATTTAGCGGCGATGATAAGGAGATGTACTCCCAAAATATTCTAAAATTTATGCAGCGGCTACTAAAAAATGTAATAAGAATGACTCCCAATCCTCAGCCTTACAGATTGCATATTCTTACTTTGAGACTGGAATGTGGGTATCTTTTATCAGCTTTTATTAAGTAAGTAGGCATATAGTCCCATAATTTATTTATCGAGGTTGAGTTGTGAAACCGAGAATAATTCTCACAATGGAGCAAGCTTTATCGCTACCCTCAGCGACCTTGCGTTTTGCACAGTTGGGCTGGCGCGTTATTAGGATAGAAGGAACGGCTAGTAATTCAGACTTTCCTGGCGATCCTAACCGCTATATAGGTAAGACCATTGCAGACAACGATCGAAGTAGCTATTTTTTACCGCAGAATGTCGGGAAAGAAGCCCTCGCACTTAACCTAAAAGAAAAACGAGGGCAGGAGATACTGCATCGGCTGATACGGGAACTTGACGTTGATGTATTTTGCTGTAATACCTTGCCAAGCCGCTATGAGTCGCTCGGTATAGACTATGAAACTCTCAGCGGGATTAACCCTAGGCTGATATGGGCAGGAATATCTGCTATGGGCCCCGAATACCCGACGGTGCCAGGTTATGATCCGGCCTTGCAAGCAATGTCAGGATATATGGAGCTTACTGGAGACCCTGATGGGCCCCCTACACTGATGGGCTTACCTGTCATCGATTTGAAAGCGGGCGACGAAGTTTATGCTGGTGTCTGGAAGGGTTTGACCGAGCTTGCTGATACCGGGCGAGGGCAAGCTATCAATATTTCCATGTTGCAGGCGGCTTCCTCTTGGCTAATTACTACGATGGCTTTGTTAGATTTTGATCCAGATTCATCTGAAGTAACTCGTTGTGGTAACCAGCATCGAAAGTTTATCCCAACGGACACGTTTAAAACAAAGGACGGTCATTGTTATTTAGCTATTGGGAATGATCTTCAATGGAAACGGCTAACTGAAATTCCCAAGTTTTACTCTGTGATTACACCGGCAAGGTATATTAATAGCGGGCGTCACCAGGAGCGGAAGGGTATGTATTCCGATCTCCGAGCTGTTATGGGACTTTATACGACAGCCGAGTTGGCTAACGATTTTCGGAAGGCGAGAGTCCCCTGGTCTGAAGTAAACAACATCTATCAAGTGCGAGAACTGGAAGCAATTCGCTCAAAAATGACTAGCTCAGTTGCGCCAGATGGGAGTGTATTTTACATGCAGCCAATGGCAGTAGATGCGGACGAGGCAGATACGAATTTGTCATTTCCGCCGAAGTACGGAGAGCATACCGAAGCAATTCTTCGAGAAGCTGGCTACTCTCAGTCAGAAATTATGTTATTTGAACACGAGCATGTCATAGCTCCCGGGCTTCCTCAGAGAGAGAAATGTTAAATGCAGAGAATTAGCTCGTATGAAGGCGTAGCTGTTGCTGTTCCCGTAACGGTAGAGTATTGCAAGTCTACTGAGCATGGCACCAATTGGTTTATCGGCAGAGTGCTTGAGGAGTTGCTCCGCGAATCTGGCCTTAAAAAAGAAAATATTGGCGGTCTAGCATTATCAAGCTACAGCAACGCGCCGGACTCAGCTGCCGTTATGGCCGAGCATTTCGGCCTTGAACTCGACTGGGTGTGCGACCTGCCCATGGGGGGGGCTTCTGCTGTGATTGCTTTAAAGCGAGCTGCGCGAGCCATCCAGTGTGGTGACGCAGAGGTCGTTGCGTGCATAGGAGCAGATCGATTAGCTGGAAAGGATTTCAAGAAGCTTATTGACAACTTTTCAAGTTTCTCTCGAGATTACGTTAACCCCTACGGTGCGGCAGGACCCAATGCTGTTTTTGCGATGATTACCCAGTACTACATGGGCGAGACCGGTGCGACGCGGGAAGATTTCGGTTCGATCTGTGTGGCTCAGCGCGAGTCGGCGCTGAGAAACCCAATATCTTTACTGCGTAAATCATTGTCCATACAGGAATATCTAGCAGCTCCACCTATTGCTGACCCATTACACCTATTTGATTGTGTTATGCCTTGTTGTGGAGGAGAGGGATATTTAGTGATGTCCGAGGAGCTGGCAAAATCAACAGGCCAGGAGTACGCGATTATCAAGGGCGCAATGGAAACCCATAACGCGTTCTCACAGGATGCCATTCAAAAGCGGGGGGGCTGGGAAAAAGCCAGTGGTGCAATGTATAACCAAGCTGGCTTAGGTCCCGATGATATGGATTTTTTGCAGGCCTACGATGACTATCCAGTGATTGTGATGATGCAATTGGAGGGCTTAGGATTCTGTAATCCCGGCGAAGCGAGTCGCTTCGTCAGAACGACCTCACTTGCTGTTAATGGTGGAGGATTGCCGCTTAACACTGGCGGGGGACAACTTTCCATAGGCCAAGCAGGGGCAGCTGGAGGTTTTTTGGGGGTCAATGAAGCTATACGGCAGGTTACGAAGCGACCATTAGGGCTTCAGGTTATGGGAGCTACTACAGGTATCGTTGGTGGCTATGGCTATGTCAATTATGACAGGGGCATTTGTAGCTCCGCTGCAATTCTCCAAAGCGGTGCACTTTAATGGGTACCCATGGCAAACATCCTAAGTTTAGTAACTGGTGGGACCCACTTTTTCGGGGCCAAATTAGGCTGCCTATGTGCCTTAGTTGTGAGCATACTATCTATCCCCCGAGAGAGAATTGCCCACTTTGCCTGTCAGATAATCTTCAGTGGCTTATTAATAGTAATTTAGCCACTGTGCTGGCGACAACGACCCTACATCATTCTTTCGAGCCAGAATTTCAACGGCGATTACCATTGAGCCTAGCGTTACTGGAACTAGAGACCGGACCTATAGTTATAGCGAATGGTCTGCCGGCATTAGCACCCGGTGACATAGTGGTTGCCGACGTTGTTAAGGAAACTGCGGGTGGTTTTGATGTACCAGTTTTTAGGGTTTTTTCGCTGAATCGCCAGTCATTACATAAGTAAGAATGAGAAAGTAGACTTATGAGCACCAATGTATTCTTTATCGTATTTTAAACGCGGTTCGCCTGGCGATGTACTTAAAATTAACTATAGATTAGATTGAAATAGTGAGTGGTATGTTTATTGATAATCCTTCCAAAGTAGATGGAGCCATTAATGCGGGCGACGTTCGATATGTGTTGGTTAGGGCCGATGGTTTGATGGGCTGTTTTAAGTCCAATTGGAACTCTACTTCACTTATGATGTATAAAGAGATCGAGAATTCGTTTTTCCGATTTGGCAGAAAATCTACTCAGCAATATGCCAAAAGTTTAGGTGGCGACCCCAAAGAGTTATTGTTAAAGATTGAGGGAATGGCTCCGCAGTTGGGATGGGGTAACTGGAGGCTAGCCTTGGACTCGAACGAACTGAAATTAACGCTCACAGTAAAAAATAGCCCATTTAGCGCTGGGTATGGCCAAGCTGATTTCGCCGTGTGTGCCCCTATCTCTGGAATGCTTAGAGGTGTTGCCGAGGAAATATTTAAGCAGACTGCAATATCTAGTGAACACCGATGTGCAGCGATGGGTGCGGATGTCTGTAAATTTGAAGCCGTTATTGAGCCCAGTATTAATACCTTAAAAGCTGTGTAGGATTTATGTTGAGCTGACGCTGAGTTGTAGATCACGTGCAGCAAATGAAGAGCCGCCGCCATTGATACGTGAATCAAAATATAACAAGCTTGAGTCGCGGCAGTCCTCAAGCTAGACGGATACTAGTCTTACGCGATTTTTTATTCGAAATGCAGCAGACTATCATGCCACTATGCAACTAATCGGGGGACACGTAGGGGTATTAATCAAACGGTATTAGTAACCCGCCTACCATCAGGTTCGACCAGTTACGAAATGGGATTAAAAATAATGGCTTTTCATGAAGCTTAACAAGCATAGATTTAAAATTCACGATTGCGTAATAATCTAGCGGTGAAAAGTAAAGGCGCGCGCTTATGACAAAAACACTTGATGCGGTAGACACAAAAGACGATTTGCCGGATTCCACTACCGTAGTGATTATTGGTGGTGGGATTGTTGGCGTAACGGCGGCACTAACTTTGGCGGAGCGTAACATACCCGTTGTGCTGCTAGAAAAAGGCCATATTGCGGGAGAGCAGTCGTCTCGAAATTTGGGCTGGATACGAAAAACTAGTCGCCATGCAGTAGACGTTCCCTTGGCCTTGGCCGCAGACCGACTCTGGGCAGAAATGCCAAAGCGAATCGCACAATCGGTTGGTTATAAGCAATCCGGCGTTATGTTCTTAGCTCAATCGGAAGAACAAATGGCGATGCATGAAGTTTGGTTAAACTCGGTTAAATCGCTTTCACTGGATTCGCAACTTCTGAGTGCAAAAGAAGTCGACCAGCGTGTGCCAAATGGGCAAACCCAATGGTCGGGCGGTATTTATACGCCCTCTGATGGTTGTGCTGAACCTAGTATCGCCGTGAGCGCTATGGCCAAAGCGGCGATAGCAAAAGGCGCTATTTTTGTTCAAAACTGCGCTGTGAGAGCACCTTCCACCTCTGGTGGAAAAATCAGTGGCGTAGAAACAGAAAAAGGTGAAATTCGTTGTGATCAAGTGCTGCTCGCAGGTGGCGCATGGTCAAGGCGATTCTTAGGCAACCTTGGTGTTTCTTTACCGACGCTTCCTCTAGTTTGTTCTGTCCTGCGCACTAAGCCAATGGAAGGACCAACGGAGATTTCAGTTGGAGGCCCCGACTTTTCTTTTAGAAAGCACCAGGGTGGCGGTTTTATCATCACTCAACGATCCGCACTAAATGCGCCGATAACCCTAGATCACTTGTTGATCGGCTGGCGTTATCTTACCCAGCTTCGCGCTCAACGCAGGTTTTTAAGGCCGTCGCTAGGTCGCGAGTTTTTTGAAGATCTAATGCTTGCACGTCACTGGAGTGCAAATAGTTTTTCACCCTTTGAAAAGGTTCGTACTATGGACCCTAGAGCTAACCCAGACCTTAATCAAGAAGCTTTAATCAACCTTCGCAACGCTTGGCCAGTTTTCGGTGAAGCTGAAATAGAAGAAACGTGGGCGGGCGTTATTGATGTCACTCCAGACTCCAATCCTATTATCGACCATATCAAAACTCTCCCTGGTTTGACGGTTGCAACTGGATTTTCGGGACATGGGTTTGGGACTGGCCCAGCAGCTGGACATTTAGCGGCAGACCTTGTGTCTAACGCTGACCCTATTATAGACCCAGAGCCTTACCGGTTTGAACGTCTCTAAGAATGCATAGAATTTTAACCTAAATAGGAAAAAACACATGCGCGACACCACAATTTCGCACACGAAAAGAGCAACTGGTTAGATGTCGTCCTAATTTATAACCAAATGCATGCAGTGCTATGTATCGACGTTGGATTAATTTAAAAAGTAGAGATGCTCTGCCTTATTCGCTGAGGCGCCACGGTACGCTTTGGCGTCCACTTCCATTTTATAGGCTTCGGAGTCTAACGAAAAACATGTTAGCGTGCAGGCTGGATCAATGCCCCGAAATTTTTCGCCAAGCACTTCTCTGACCTCGTTTGTATCCTCGGGATTAGGAACAAAACCCGAATTGAAACAATATCAGCCAAACATGATCCTGAAGCAAGCAAGGATCTTTCCATGTTTTCAATAACCTGTAGCGACTACTCTATCGTATCTTCAGATATCTCTTTGGTTTCAGGATGGCGTCCTGCAATGTCAGAGATGTAAATATGATCGCCGATAATAACAAGACGTGAATAACTTACCATCTCTTTAAACTGTGAGCTGCTTTTAACTTTTATTATCTTTTTTATATCGTCCTCCTTGCGAGGCTTGAATCTCATTTTTAGGTAAGCTGCAGTAGGGTTTTTTACTTTAGCGCATTATTGGTTTATCCCAGAGATTAAGAGAAATTCCGATACCATTTTTTATCATTTTTCTCGTCTGCCCAATAAAAGGTTTGCTTGAAGTTAAGAGCTTGGTTACGGTTATTTGCGAAGTACTTGGTGTTGACACCATTGCTAATTATAAAGAGCTGTACATATTGGAATAAAGCTGAACCACTTCCAAAAGAATGTGATTTATAACGAAGAATCTGCCTGTGAGCTTCTCCCATTTCACAACCTCTACGCTTTAGTTCTATCTGAACTAAGGGCAAGCCATTTATAAGGATGGTTACATCATAACGATTTTGATATTTACCATCTATAGTAACTTGATTAGTTACCTGAAACTGATTTTTACACCACTCTGTTTGATTCAAAAACTCAAAATATAATGTTTCTCCATCATCTTTGGTGATGTGATGCTTAATACCTCTTAACGTTTTAGCACGTTCAAAGACACTACCTGCATTAAGGAGATTAACTACCTTTTTAAATTCATTGTCTGTAAAAACAACCTTGTTGTGTTTCTCTAACTGTGTTTTAAGGTTAGAAAGCAAAGTTTTTTCATCAGGAATACTTATAGGAGAATGTCCTAAAGTTGCTAATTGCTTTAGTAGGGCATTTTCTAATTGTTGTTCACTTTGTGGTGCTACCATTTAGTTTTATTTTCTATACTAGGATTGTTAGCATCTTTAAAATTTTCCAAACTCGTGCAGAAATTAAATACAGAGCAGTTGGACCTTATGAAGGCAGAGTAAGAGCGGTTTTAAATTGTTTATGAACTGAACTTAAAAGATA
>CAJWGN010000171.1 GCA_913031035.1 uncultured Gammaproteobacteria bacterium | reverse complement strand
CTCCTTATAAGGCTTCGTCTCATCACCCGAAAGGCTCTACTCTAGATAGGTTGCTCGTGGAAACGTGGGCGGCCACGTTTTGTAATCGGCCGGTGAAGGAATCGTGGGGCGAAAACGCTGGATTCCTGATTAATAAAATGATGAATACTACCGTCAACCACTCAACTAAACTGTTTTCTGACCACTGCAGGGTTTGCTACTTTAACCCTAAGGCTAAAAGATCTAGGTCGGCAGAAGCACATTGGTTCTCGCATCACTTTAAAGACCAGACTCACCCTCTATTTATTTTGGGCTCAATAAAATCCATATCAAAAAGAGAGATCAGCAAGGGAGGAGGGGTGCGGATCACGCTTGAAAGCTTTCCAAGACCACTAGCCATCATGTCGAGTGTCTGGGACAACGTGTTATCACAACAAAACGACTATTTTGTTGATGCGCTTTTGAACTCAAGCAATTACTGTCGGCTTGGCCTATTTCAGGTCAGACTAAAGGGCGGTTCTATTACTTCGCCGATCGTCATCGAGAGTGTCGGCCTGGGCTTGGTCTCAGGCCGTGAAATCTTCCGTTAGCCGGTTGGCCTTATCTAGTCTAGAGATTTTTTTCTCAATTTTATCTGCAAATTTCTTTGGATCTGCTTTGATCAATTCCATTAACAATTGTGCAACCGCCAGCTGATCGCGCTTAATAGCGTAATCCCCCTCGGTTTCCCTAGCTCTAGTTGTGATTGCCGTCCCATCATTGCTGTTGCCGGCGCTTGTATAGCGCGCAAAGAGGTACTTGGGTAGCCCGCAGTTTTTTACTGCGTCCTGGTAGAACTTCTTCCCTTTTTTTTGTGTTGTAATATTTGGCATGCGCTCCAGTACATCCCCCATATCTGTCCCGCCTGACACTAGTATGTCCACAAGAAAACAGCTACCAAGCACCGCGGTACTCATCTTTTTCCCTGCCTCTACCCTGAAATCTTCCTTGCCCTGCTTTGCAGGCATCCTGTCATCAAACCAGAAGTCTGATCCGTCCTTCTCGCCAAGTGTTACTAGTTTTGAAAAGGCTGTTGGTGAGAGCTTTGATTGTTTAAACGCTTTCTTAAACATCACTTTCCTTTGTGATTTGGTTGTCTTGTGTTTAGTTAACGTCTCTTTCAGTCGGTTTATTGTCTCTGCATCAGGCAGGTACCTTGGCTGAATTGCTGCGATGAGGCCATACGCAGCCACAACTGGCGTTACCGTGCTGTCGCTGCCCTCACCTAAAAGAGCCTTAACCTCTCTTACTGTTATCGGGCTGGGTTTACCGCCTATCACTGTCGTTCTACCATGGTTGCTTGTGGGCAGCGTTTTATCGCAGATATTTTTCTTGTGTACCGCATAGCATGCGTCGACTATTTTGTTAGTAACACTCATTTTGCTGCCTTGTTTTTGTATGTATTCGGTATAATACCGTATTTAGGCACGCCCCCGCTACTGTCGGTCGCTAACTTTTTTCCAGAAACATCAATTAGTATGAAATTTAGTGAAAAAAAATGGCGGTGCCAGTCAGCAACGCCATCTTTATTTCCTTTGGGTTCACTTCTTTGCGCGCATATCTAAAATAGGCATTGCAGTACTGCCCATAATAGTTGTCGGTAGCTTACCGTCCCAGTTTTGGGCTTCCGTAAGTTTGACAATCAAAGGGCTATCGCGCAGCGCCTTGGACTTTAATTCGATAGCTTCTGCTTCTGCACTACCTTTTAGTCTAATTGCTTCGGCCTCGGCTTTTGCAGTAACCAGAATGCCCTGGGCTTTTGCATCGGAGGTGTTAACGTCGCGCAATGACTCTAAGCGTTGTCGCTCTAGGTTATGCTTTTCAGCCGCGGCTAAGTTGCGTGCGGTCTGCTTAGTTTCGATAGACTTAATATAATTTGGCGGTAGTTCGATATTCTCGATCTGAATGTTATCTACTACAACTGGGAAGCCTTCCATTTCTGTCATCAATCGCGATTCAATCTGGTTAATTGCACTGGCTCTATCTTGTATTAGTTGTTCGGCTTCGAACTGCGGGATAGCATCTTTTGTAGCTGACCGAAATCTAGGATCTAATATACGCTCTTCGAATTGTCTTAGGCCGCCGTAGTTTTTATACAAAGATAAGGCGGCTTCTCGATCAACTGTCCAGTTGACCGATACTTCTACTTTAACCGGCATCTGCTCCGCTGTACTTGAAGCCATAATTTCCACATTTTTGCGCGTACGTACTTCAATCTTTTCAACGCCTTGAATAATTGGTGCTTTAAAATGAATGCCTGGGTCCGTCTGTTTAATCGCCTGTCCAAAATGTTTTACTACGCCGACGTGGCCTTCGCTCACAATATAGAAAGAATTAAACAAAAGTATGAGTGCTACAAAGGTGCTTACGCCGAGAATTGCTGTTTTCGTTGTGGGGTGCATTTACATTATTTCCTATGGGTTTTAGTTAAGGGTATGTTTCTTTTGGGTTCACATTAGTGCTACTAAAGTAGTGCTTGGTTTTGCTACTTCAATGAGCAGCCATAGGGGATTTTTCGTGTTTTTGCCGATCTCTCTTTGGGCGGTGTTCTTTTCAAATAGAATTCCTTGCCGCTGAGCCTTTCTAGGCGAGGTATTGAAACGAGGTAATCATCGATGTTCGCTACTGTCGCTACATTTGAGTTGGGAAATAGCCATCCCTGCGCCATTCCATCTGGGTATTTTATGATCTTCCAAAGATAGTCGGGTGTCGTAACTCCGTGACTTACCTTGAAGTGATCGTTACTTGAATCTTTGCCCCATATCACGCCTCCCCAGACCTTAACGGGCCCTTTGTCCCTAAAACACTCTGTCAATTTTTCTGTATATCGCCAAGCACCCTTCCGATTTAGTTGGCTGGCTTGGGGCAGGATGTTAGCCATTGAGTTCGATTCCCTCATTAGGCTCTCGTTGCCGTCCCATATGTTCTGGTGCACGCCGTGGCCTCTATCGTAAGAGATTGGCGCTGATTTCGGGAGCTTATATGTTGATGTTTTAAACTGCCGGCAGTGCTTGGGTAGCTTTGATTCGTGGTGAAACGGTCTAAAGCGCTCTAGCTCTCCGTTATCTGCTCCTACTGTGTATGTGAAATATTGATAACCGCGGTGCTCGCAACTGTAGTCAATAGACCACTTCTTAAATTGAAGAGTATGTATGCTTTTATCATCTGCGGCACTTGCCTGAGCACACCATAGTATTGATATGAGAATATAAGCTGTACGTTTAATTATTTCTAGATAGCGCATCATCCGACCTCCGTTTTGTTTTTTAGATGTTCGTTTTCCTGATCGCGAATAAGTACATCTTCTCTAACTATCTGGACATCCAGTGGCGCATTGAATCCGATTTTGTACTGTCCCCCACGATGTGCCAGTACGGTTATCTCCATCTCGTTTTCCTTGCCCGGATTAATAATAATTTTTTTCCCTTTTCGCTCTGACAGTACTAACATTTAAAATTCCTTTTATTTTGCATAGGTATGTTGTATAGTATAATACAAAGTTTGAGCAATGAAAAGTATTAACCCTTGTAATTGTCCTCCCGAGTAACCTTAGGCGTCGTAAGGCGCCATTTTTTTGCCTCCTTCATTTTCCCCTCAACCAGTCGTCCCCCTAGACTTCACCCCCTTGATTTTTCGATGTTGGTTGGGCTCAGATTGACATTTACTTGTTATAAATACTGCTAACTGCGGTATAATAGATCTATCAAACATTAACCCACCGGGGATACTGACATGGCCGCACTAGCCGAATTTCACACACCAGAGCTGGTTACAAAACAGTTGGCGTTTAACAGAACAGATAAAACTCCACGAAAGCTGCGGGTCAGTAGCAACTTTCTTGCTTTGATGGGGTATGAGCACAATGATCGCTTGGAAGTCGTTAAAAGCTCTGATCGCTATGGTGGGTTCAGTGTGGTTAAGTCGGATTCTGGTACTCATAAAGTTCATGCAAGGTCTTATAAGAGTGGGCGAGCAAATAACCCCTTTGAAACTGTGATTGAATTTGGAAGCCAGACCCTGATTGATAGTTCGTTCGCTCCAAGCACAGAGCGCTTCCACACGCAGATTACCAAAGACAAGATCATCTTTAGCCCGCTCATAAACAGAGCCGCAGCCATCATAAATAAATTCAAGAAAGAATCGCCTTTAAAAGCATTTGTGGCCCTGACGGGAGGGGTGGACACATACTGTCTTGAGAGCCTTGGGTTCGACGTGGATGTTGCCCTTGAATATCGGCCTCAAGAACGTCGTGATACCACGGATAAGAGTGAGGTCAATCTACTTAATAACGTCCGCAATGCCACCCCCAATATTTTGCTTAATGAGGATATCTATCACTTAGAATTAGATCAGCTTGAGAAGGTATTAGCAGATCGACCGCCCATTGGTCTAGCGCATTACTCAATTCAGTGCGATGACTGGAGCAGTGCAAAAAGTTCAGCCGATAAGGCGTCGTCTATTGAAAATCTCTCTACTACGATTGATATGTTTGTGCCTATGCTCGAACAGATTAAAGTGATTCAACCGGCCGCTATTGTCATAGAGAACGTTATCGGATTTGGTCGCTCACAAGCAGGCACAATTTGCATGACTCAGCTTCGCAGGCTTGGCTACCACGTCACCGCACTTGAAATGGATGCAAGGGACTATGGTGGTATTCAGACCCGTAAGCGATTCTACTTAGTAGCTTCTATAATGCCCGGATTTGTTGCGCCTAGTAAAACAGAGCGTAACGGATCTCCTATCTGGCCTCGTATCCAAGAATTTATCCAAGAATGCCGCGACGTTTCTCATACAAACTTCATCAAAAACCGAGCAGGATCAAATCGTGCCACCCCCTCTATTACTGAGTCTTCAGTAGAGTGCCCAACGATCGTGAAAAGTCAGTCGCGTGGTATTAAGGATGGGACTTACATAAAAACAGAGGATGGAAGGATTCTTTCGCCGAGTGAGTCGGTCGTTAAGCGCCTTATGTCTATCCCTGACGGATTTGATACTACATGGATGGGGAGTGAATCTGCGATCGAGGTGCTGGGGCAATCAATTGACTATGCAATGCATGAGACGCTTATGAGCTCAGTGAAGGATCACCTTCAGGTGGGATTTGGGGGTGCTAGGACCGTAGTCAACTTTCGTCAGCGAGAGCGGCTCAGTAATCGTAGCAATGCCACTCCCGACCAATTAACCCCAGAGGTCGCGCCCAATGCTGCTCGTATTGCAGAGAATCAGCTTGGCTTTGGCTTCTAACTCTCCATACTTTCAAACTAAAAGCCCGTGCTGGGCTTTTTTGTGCCTGGATTTCCGGCTGCCAACCACTCGCTCGGCGCGTCTCACCCCCTTTAGAACGTTTGGATTGGTTGGGCTCAGTTCGGCTTTTATTTGATATTAATATAACCAACTACGGTATAATAGATTTATCAAACATTAAAGCGGCGAGTCTTTTTTTGGAGAAGAATATGAGTGATGTTGGAGGCGTTGATAGGGGGGTAATAGTGGTTGCCGGTTACACGGTGAAGGCCACTAGCGATGAAGATGGACACCTAACACTGACGATCACTCACAGTGATGGCTCTCAGGTTCAGGCGCTGGAGATGGATTTAGGATTTGATGATCTGTGGGCAGAACGATTTTCAACGGCGCTTATTGAGGACCGTTATAGCCATTCAATAAAGGGAGATAAATGATGGGTGATCAAGCAAATGTAGAGCTGGATGTCAGGCTTGCTGACAAGGAAAAGGTTGAGTCTCTAGTTAATAAGTTTGGGGGTGCTGACGAGCTTGATGATGGTTCAGTCACTGGATTAGTTATGTGGAAATTCTATGATGTTAATTATACACAGCTAGAGTTTGAATCTACGCTTCAGGAGCTTTCAATACCTTATGACAAGCATTGGGGTGCAGGCGATGAATACCCGGCGGGAGAAGAGGTTTTTCGGATTAAAGCTGACGGCGAACCAGAGCTAAAAGAGTTCTCAGAAGGTATGCGAGGGATGATTAGCCTCGATGATGTGAAATCGGCTTTGGCTGATGGGACGTTACCAGCCTATCTAGCGCAAGCCGAAGAGGATGCTTCCTATATTTCATGGGAAGATCAGGAAATCATACTAACCAATCTTAAAGCTAAAAAAGGGTAAAAATTATGAGACAACAATTAGAGAAGGTTGGCGTTACCTCAGAGTACCTGGACGGCATGGTCCATGATGCAGCTTCTAATATGGCTACAAACGCCAACAATGACGGAATGAAGGCCCAAATTGAATTTCTTAACCAAGTGGGTTTTTCAGACGAGCGCATTTGGGCTGAAGTCTTAATTGACACGTTGATGCCTGGAATGGAAGTCGATGTAGTTGAACCTAAACACGATGGCAGTCCCCACTCATGCTCATTTACGGGTGATGTTGTGAGCGTGAGTGAGGTTTGTGTCTGTGTGCGTGACATGGAAGACAATCATTGGGATATTTCGTTCGACGAGATAGAAAATTATAGACTTGACGACTAAAAATGAGGGCTCTCGTTTGGTACGCGAGCATCACTTTAACCAACCTTAACATTAAATAGGCTAAAAATTATGGCAGATTATCACACAACGGCGTCCTTCATTTTCCAATTAGAAAAAGAGCAAGCAGAATTTGCTATGGGGGTTCTTAAATGTATTGATGAGGATAATTTAGAAGATTTACAAAATCAACACGAATATATTCTTCGTGATAATACTGATGTACCTGATCAATACAGTAACCAATTAAAAGATGTCGCTGTAGATGATGTAGCGGAAGAGCTGATCAAAGATGTTCTTAATCCGCTACGAGAACAAATTAGCACTTCTAACGCGAGTTGTATTGAACCTCATGATGCTTTTGCTGAAGCACAGCAACCGAGAAATGCTACATCTGCGATTGTCACAACTCTTGCTGCACAGCGAAAACACATTCCCCGCACTGAAAGCTCGTCTACTGTTGTCCCTCCAACAATTTCGCAACCATATCATCATATGGCAAAGCAATTCTCACTACAACTAACGAATCGAGATGGGGTAGATAAGTCTTGCCAAACAGATAGTGATTCTGATGTGTTGATAACACAGCCGCAGCTTCTACGACAACCGTCTGTAGTTACC
>CAJWGN010000170.1 GCA_913031035.1 uncultured Gammaproteobacteria bacterium | reverse complement strand
GACAGCTGACAATATTTGCAGCGGCTTGAGAATACTGACCGGCCGCTAGCAAGGAACCATCGTCTGTCCACCGGACATTATCGACATGAAAACCAACAGCAACACTTTCTCGAATCACTGGGGAGCGACCTCGAGACAAACGAATAAGAGATTCCTCAACCCAGCCACCAATATAAAACCAACGACCGTCTTTGGACACTACCAACCCATTAGGTCCAGGCATCTTGCTGCCCGGCACTTCTAACCAGCCAATAGCCGCGTGCCACTCCCAGAGATTTCCTGCTGCAATGTTAAAGTTTGTCGCAGCAAAACCCTCATCAGGCAACGCCGCAACTGAATTTAGACCAACACCTGGCGGCGCAACAGCACACCCAATCCAGGTCAGCTTTGGCACTGCGCCATTCGCAATGTCAACATCGAACACCTCGACTGATTCGCGCTCGCCATGTGCAACGACATACAAAGTATGACTGCCATCAGTGCCACTACGCAAACTCAAACCATGGGGCCGGAACCGGCTGTTAGGCGAGCCCGGACAGTCAGGGTAAATGTTCGAATTGTATTCGATTGAAGCATCATTCGAGGGAAAAACGATAACGGTGCTGTAATCCAGGATATTAGCAACTGAGATATATCCTTCATCCTCCATGCTGGAAACAATAACCCATGGCGTGTCAGGGATAGAAAGTAAATCCTCTGGACTTACCGGCCCACATACAAACTGTGTATCAGCATGCGAATCGCAGCCTACATCTGCTGCAAATATTGGTACCACTGAGGAAAAAAATATAAAAACAAAGACGTTGAATCTAGAAAAACTCATAAGGTACCCTTTCGAGGCATAGCAAGAACAACAGAGAATAGAAGCAAGGAAGGATGATGTCCACAACAAATAGAACGGGCACAGCATGTCGACAGATTGCCGCAAGCCCCTCTAGAATTTGCAGGCAACTTGAAATTAGCGAACATTTAGTCAAAAAGGTCGAAAACCCGCGCCAACATTAAAGGAGAGAAAGAAAGCCGTAAAATTTCACTGCATTTGTAGACCGTGGATATTTAGACCTTGTGAGAATTCCTACTGTCAAAGGCGGCAGCTAGCACTGCAGCGGTAACTCTACGCACTTAATAGCTCCTTTCATTTTTAACTGACTTTTATCGTAGAACCCAGTGGGTTAGCAAACCATTAACCATGTTCAGTCCTCTTTGGAGTCAGTTGAAGCCATCGCTCCTCAGGCCGCCGAACTTTTCTACAGCAACTTTTTCAAGGCAGATCCCTCTCTTGAGCAACGTTTCAAAGACGACATGACAACTCAGGGCCAAAAACTTAGACAGATGCTCGGCGTCGCTGAGGGTAAGGTGGATGGCGTTGATACATTAGTTTTTACGCTCAACAGTCTTGCCACTCGATATCTTAGCTATGATGTCAAAGATGAACACTACGATACTGTAGGCTCGGCGCTGCTCAAAAGTTAGAATAAGGACCAGTCCCCGCCTACATCACGGAAATTGATGAATCGGGGACACACTCTATCAGACTATGTCTGATGTAGTAGTGGCAGTAGCAACGCAGGTGCGCCTACTAAAACAGCAAGTCACTCGTATGGAATACAAAGGGGCAGATGCTTTCTAGCCTCTTCCTAAAGACCACCGTAGAGCTGGTTTTTTAAACTAATAAGAATCATAAGCAAAAAAACAACATTCGATGCTAAGGACACTGATCGGCTAGCCTGGCTTGCAGTAAAGTGCTGAGACTATTGGTGCCTCTAAATGGCTTATGCAAGAGGCTTATGTAATTGGCTCTTCACCACTGGCGTCCAAAGCGGCTTATCCCCTATTTACGTATCTCAAGCTGCTAATCCCAATTAGTTTACCTCCAACTAATCTATCCAAAGTTAACTTACCGATAAAATCTAAACTCAGCAGGTATTTTAGTGATCAAAGGTATCCGGCTGACTGTGCGTCAAAAGTTACCCCTCACCTGGTTTATCTATCTTCGCCCGAATAAAGTCTCTGATATAGCCCAACGCATCGTTTGCCTCAGGTAAATCTGGCGCAAATCCTTGAAACACATGAACAAGAGTTGGCCATACTTGAAGGGTAATATCACTCTTTTGGCTAATCGCTTTATTCGCATAACGGACACTGTCATCAAATAACATTTCATCTCTACTCACCTGCAGAAGCGTTGGCGGTAGATTCGAAAGGTTCCCAAGCAATGGCGAGATCTCTGGATCGTTAACAGCTTTTCCTGCTCCAGCACTCATGATCGACCGTAGGAAAAGCCTGGGGATTTTTAGTAATTTACCGATTGGAGGCCCAAGAAATGGATCTGACTCAATATTGCTAACCCAGCTAGGACTAGCAAAAGTAGAGTCTGTTACCGGCGCCAACGCAATGGCACCATCCGCTGCCCTAATGCCGTTGTCTCTCGCCCATGCAATCACCGCAAGAGTTAAATTACCTCCAGCGGAGTCACCGGCAACAAATAAGTGTTTAACCGGCCTGCGGACGCCAGGCCCATTGTCGAGAATCCATTGGTAAGCAGTGCGGCAATCTTCATGGCAGTCAACAGTTTTGAATTCAGGCTGCATTCGATAGTCTATCGAGAGCACGGAAACCTCGGCTAATCGCGACAGTTCAGACGCAATATAGCGATGGCTTTTTGGGCTGCCAACTCGAAATGCTCCGCCATGGATGTACAGCAGCCGATGATCTGGGTCAGCGCCCTTGGCGAGAACCCATTCGGCACTTACACCGCCGGCGTCGACGGGAACGATCTCAGAGTCCACCGGCTGAGTAAAGAAATCATCCATCTGCTGTCTACTCAGGGCAATGTCATTCGTGGCATTAGCCTGAAATGCATTAAGCTTACTCACAACATTTAGATGCTCAGAACTGATCTCAATTACTGGCTTCATTAGCGGCGGTACCGGACTATCATATTTCGCGTGATCTGCCCCACGATGCCGAAAATGTAGCGAAATTAAAGCGAGTAAAATTACCGTGACGAAAACGATTCCGATAATGGTCAATATGAACATGATATCTCCTTGAGGTTATCTGGCAACATACACCTGCAGATCAAATGCTGCAAAGCTGCGATCGCTATGCCGAAGTCAAAGGGCTTGCGAACCCTCTCCCTTTTTAGATAAAAGAGCCACAGAGCAAAACCGAGCTATTTGTTAGATCTCTGCGCTTAAATGAGACGGCAAAAAAGGCACTAAGGGACACGCACCTAAACGAGCGCAACTCGGTAGGCCGATACCAATCGAGCGAGGTTATCTTACGATGACTTTGACTTTGACTTTGCACCAAGGACATCACTTCAAAAACTGATTGCGGCTGAAAACAGCAGAAGGCTTAACAACACCAGTCAAGAATAGGGTTCACTTACTGCACTTTAATCGTACCAACTGTCTCTTTTAAGCAACACATAAATTTAAATCAGCTCCACTCAGACCTGTCTTTGATTTCACTTCGTCACCGCCTCGGAACCCCCTCTTCGCTAAGCTGCACCGACTGACAAAAAATGGTTGTTTGATTGCTAGGAGCTCTCCATAATAGGGTTCATTCAAAACTCACGAACTAACTCAGACGTAATTGATGATATCTTCAATTAAAATGGATCTCATGCCGCTAAGTTTGTGTGTTTCTAACTACTTTAGATAATCTATCAGGATAATTTTGATGTCACTTTCTATAGACGAAGAATCAAGAGTTATAGAGATGGCTTGGGAAGATCGTACTCCTTTTGAAGCTATAGAAAGACAGTTCAGCATGAACGAATCAGATGTTATTAAGTTTATGCGCTACAGCTTGAAACCTCGGAGCTTTAAACTGTGGCGTGAGAGGGTGACTGGGCGCGCGACCAAGCATACTCAACTTCGAAGCCAAGACGTTAGTAGAAGCCACTGCCCAACGCAGTATAAACATCGGTAAAAATACAGCGATGCCTAAAACCAGCAATATTAATAAGTTACTTCGAAAACTTACTGCAAACACTCACCGTAAATAACAAACATACCACCTGAGCCTGCCCACTTTAAACTGCCGGCAGATAAAATGTAGACGCTCGCAAACTCTGCAATCTACACTCTGTTTGGCACGGTTACTGACTTGGAAACATAAGCCTCTCACTGTCGTTTCAGATTATGACCAGCAGGTTAACTCCAATCAATTCTGAAAACTAAAGTAAAAGCATATCGCTATTCAGCAGCGCCTCCACTACCTATGCTGAATGTATAAGCCCAGTGCGCAATTCTGAAACGGCGGTGCACAACTATTTCCAGCAAGTTGGATTTTACTATCAGCTGATCGACATCTGGATAATCACGCTAGCGGTATCTAACGATATACAAGTTTCAAAATAAATCTAATTTTGGATTGTCTCAGGTCAAAATTTTGTAAATATTGACGCAGTGTTGCCTATTTCTTAACCGTTCAATCTTTAGCAGTCCGCAGCAGTTTGTGCAGCAATTCGTTAAAAAGCACAGGTGCTATTCTCTCTCATCCCAATAAAGTCGGTATAAAGCAAACAATTTTTGCTTGTTTAACAACTAACTAGCCTCATTTGCCGGTCGCCTCTCAGTAGACTTTTATCGTTATTTTCTTTCTCTTTTTTACCTTGCATAAACGTGCTATGTTTTTGAACCGAGAGTTGTAGGAAAAAATTTGGTAGCATATTAAACCGAAAACCTACACCTTATCGTAGTGAGATAAGCGATCTGGATAATTGGACAGTTTATTCAAGATAGCAACATTAGAGGCCGCTCAACCGAGTTTACTTAAAGGACGAGAATAGTGCCCTCTGCTTTATAACTTTTATACCCTTCTAAGGAGAACACAATGGAAATAACAGCAGGCCAATATGAGCTGGTCTATAACTTCTTTTCCTTCACTATTGCAACGATGGGCGCGGCCACAATTTTTTTCTGGCTAAGCCGATCTCAAGTTGCTTCCTCATATCGAACCGCACTAACAATTACTGGTTTGGTAACATTCATCGCGCTTTACCACTATGTACGAATTCTAGATAGTTGGGACTCAGCCTATACGTTAGTTGATGGAGTGCTTACCCAAACCGGAGTAGCCTTCAACGATGCTTACAGATACGTAGATTGGCTGCTAACAGTACCTCTACTTTTGGTTGAACTCATTCTGGTCATGAAACTGACTCGGTCCGAGACGTCATCGAAAAGTTTACGACTAGGGTTACTCGCCGCGTTGATGATTGTTCTTGGTTACCCAGGTGAAATCGCGGCAGATACTGGCACCCGCTGGATGTTCTGGGGCGCTGCAATGCTGCCTTTCTTGTGGATAGCCTATGAGTTATTTGTTGGCCTGAGCGATTCTATCGCAGCGCAGCCGGCTGAAGTTCGTGGCCTAGTTAATGGCGCTCGTTGGTTAACACTTATTAGCTGGTCCTTCTACCCAGTTGTGTTCATCTTCCCAATGATAGGCCTTACTGGCGGAACAACCGCTGTGGCCGTTCAGATTGGCTACACCATTGCCGACATCGTTTCGAAAGCCGTCTTCGGATTGGTTATCTACACGATAGCAGTGCGCAAGTCAGAAGCCGATGCAAACGCTAGCCCCGCATAGGCATTTCAAACATCTATGTGTAACTAAATTGAGGGGCCGCTAAGCGGCCCCTTTATAGGTTTATAAATGCAATCGATGACGCATAAAAATATAAGACTTACCAGCGTTAAAAACCACCAGCTGGATGAAGTTAATCGAATTATTCGAACCAATGCCGTTGAGCCACTCGATGAAAATTCCGTTTTGCGAGCGGCGCTAGATCACCACCTTCTAGAAAATGGGTCTCAATCCAGAGCCCAGCTAACCCTAAGTACTTCCAAGGCCCTGGGTCTCTCTCTAAAAAATCAACTTCACCTAGCCGCCGCCGTGGAGTGCCTTCATAACGCCTCTCTTATCCAAGACGATTTGCAGGACAAAGACACCTTGAGGCGAGGACAAGAATCAGTCTGGTCATACTTTGGAAGTAATGCTGCTATAAACCTCACAGATCTGCTGATAGCCACGTCATTTGTTTTGCTTGGCCATGTGGACAGTCAAGGTTGCCTGCCGCAGCTTCTCAATTGCATGCAAAGGGCAATTGCCCTGACCTTACAGGGCCAAAGCCGCGATCTCTGTGAAGAGAGTACGGGCCGCGCTGTAAAAACCTCCCTTGCCGTCGCTGAATCTAAATCGGGCCCCCTATTTGCGCTGTGTCTGGAATTACCACTGATTACGGCGAGCAAGTTTTCATCGCTCAATGCAGCACAGCAGGCCGGCTGCTTTTTTGGCGCGGGCTATCAAGTTCTCGATGATATTAATGATGCCGCGAGCGATCAAGCTACAGAAAATAACGCAAACGTCGTCGTCGCTCTAAGCGAAGCGCTTTCTGCGAAAGATGCGCACTATGAGGCACAGGCTGTCGCGCGCCATTATTTAGATCGAGCTCACCAATTAGCCGAATCATTGCCAAATAACTGCGCCGCCCTATTGATCGAATATTGCCTAAAACTAAGCCAAAATCTTGGGGAATTAGAATCATGAACCGTGCCATCGTCATTGGTGGAGGCTTCGGCGGCATCGCTAGCGCGCTGCGACTGCGCGCCAAAGGCTATGAGGTCGAATTAATCGACCGTTGTCCGAAACTCGGTGGTCGTGCCCAAGTGTTCGAACGCGACGGCTTCCGTTTCGATGCTGGCCCAACTGTCCTTACGGCGCCTTTTCTTTTTGATGAATTATTTCAATTATTCAATCGCCGACGTGAGGACTACGTTGATTTTGTACCAGTAAAACCTTGGTACCGCTTCCAGTTTCCTGATGGGGAAACCTTCGACTACGGCGGCACTCTTGAGGACACACTCGCGGAAATTGAACGTTTTAATTATGCAGATAAAAAAGGCTATGAGGCTTTAGTCAAACAATCTCAGCGCATTTTCGACGTCGGCTTTACCAAACTTGCCGACCAACCGTTTCACTCTTTTACAACCATGCTCAAACAAATTCCAAGCCTGCTCAGATTAAAGTGCTACCGCACGGTTTGGCAGCTAGTTAAGGCCCACATCAAAGATCCACGACTGCGCCAAGCATTTTCGGTACAACCTTTACTCGTCGGCGGCAGTCCATTTGACACGACCAGCAT
>CAJWGN010000169.1 GCA_913031035.1 uncultured Gammaproteobacteria bacterium | reverse complement strand
CTGAGTCGGCTTTACTGCAAGCTCTAACAAACCCATCGGCAACAATTGCCGGCGGCTACGGCGCCAAAATAGTCACTCAAAATGATGGCTCTACTGTTCGAGGGCGCTACAGGAATGACTCTGAGCTGGCAGTGCAGATTCAGAATGAAGGCGGTCGGCGTTGGGTGACTTATTTTAAAGACAGAGTTGCCAGCGTTAGCGACGATGATCAGTCCCTTATGCCGGATGTGTTCTCTACCTTAGGCGAGGCTGAGCAACAACAAATTATCGCATTCCTAAATTCTTTATAAATTATTTGAGGTTATTGATATGAATAATATAAATCGATTGTTACTTATCTTGGCAGCCAGCGTTGGTTTTGCCGCATTTGCAGATCAGGAGTTTTCAGCAGATAAGGCTTTTGGTGCGGAAATGCCAGAGGCTTTAGCAGCAATTTCACTGAAGCAAGCAATAGCAGAAAAAGCGACAGACACAAACGGAATGACTAAGATAGAAGGTCAAATCACCGAAGTCTGTCAGGCAAAAGGCTGCTGGATGATCCTAGTAGACGGTGACACTTACGCTCGGGTGACCTTTGAAGATTATGGTTTTTTCGTTCCTATGGAAACCAGCATGCAGCGCTCAGTTGTTTATGGAACCTTGACCGAGCATGTTCTAACGGGAGAGCAAGCTGAGCATTACGCTCAAGACGCTGGGGCAAAATCAACGTTAGCTTTGGAAGGTGAAGTTAAAGAATACTCGATTGTTGCCCGCTCAGTGCAGCTTGAGAATCGTAGCTAATTATTAATACGATATAAGTCGGACTACAGTTTAGCAGTATAAAAGGAGGGCATCTGTCCTCCTTTTTTGTGCCTGATTTAAAGACAAAACCAAAAATAAAATTGAAAGAAAATAGCATGGAAATCGATCCAGCTGCGTTGACCGAATTCGCGATAACTTAAGGTCTCAAATTACTCGCGGCTCTTGCGGCTCTCGCCACTTCGGTAACAGGGCTGTACACAGTAAAAATCATTATTAATGTAATGGCACGACTGATGGAGCACAGCGATACGGATTCCTCGCTTCGGGGTTTTGTCTCTAGCTTGGTTTCGATCTTACTAAAAGTAATGATCTACATTACAGCTCTTGGCATGTTGGGCGTAGAGACGACATCGTTTGTTGTCATTATGGGTGCTGCCGGTTTGGCGTTATCTGGCACTCTCCAGAACGCCGCCGGAGGTGTGATGATTCTGCTTTTCAAGGCCTTACAAAGTGTGAAATGTGATTGAAGCTCAGGGTTATACCGGGGCGGTGAAAGAGATTCAAATTTTCGTTACGATTCTAACTACACCTGACAATAAAACGGTTCTTATTCCTAATGGCCCTTTAGCGACGTGTACCTCAATTACCTACGCTACCCAGCACACAGGCCGTGTAAATTGGGCCATTGGTATCGCTTATGGTGACGATCCTGACAAGGCTTATGAGGTTATTAATAAGCTAATCGCGGCTGATGACAAAATACTAAAAGACCCAGAGCCTTTTGTCGCTCTGTCTGCCTTGGCAGATAGAGCGGTCAACATAGTTGTTCGTGCGTGGGTTTACGCTCGAGATTATTGGAGTGGGTTCTTCAAGATTAATGTAGGGCTATCTTGCTCTTTTGGTAAGGAAAGTCTTTCAATCTCGTTTCCGCAAATAGACGTGCACGTTCGCAAGGCTGACTAGGGCTTAAGAAAATATAAAGAAAATAGCCATAAACACGGCCAAGCCCATTGCTAAAAATATTCCATAGCTAACAGTCGCCGTTATAAATTTGAATGTTGTTAGCAAGTACCCTTGGCCAAAATAAAACTTTAAACTTAAGAACAAGTAGATCGCCATCCAAAAGCTCAGGAGAGTTGATGCTAGGCTTGCCAGGGGTGAAATAATCATCCCAGATCCTTCCCCCAGGAAATCGAGCGGCATCTGAATGATCATCGCCAGAATCAAAAAGGTGTGATTGTGAAGTGTTAGTATCATATGCTCCACATAGAACTGCTTCGAAAAGAAGTAGAGAACCTTCAGGATCATGGCTAGCAAAGGCATCATCAAAAGTATAAAAAAGGTGATGTTATCTAGAGAGCCATAGAAAAATACTTCGGGGTCGTCTATGAGTCTCTTGAAATTTGTTTGGGCTTGACTTGAGAGAAATACGATTAAGTTTGCATTAGTTTCGTCACTTAAAAACGGCAGTACTATAGCGTCGACGAATTCTATTATCTCAACGATTTCTTCACTATCTTCAATACTTAGCTCATCTGAACCGCTGCTGAATGTCTCCTCGTCTATGACGATGTCATCTGCATCCTCGCTTTGTGAAACGGTTTCACCAGACAGTGAGCTGTCCAGAGTTTGTATCAGAGAATTCGCCGAGATCATGAAAAAGAAGATAATGCTCAGTATTAGAAACAATCTAAGGGGGGGGTGTGAAACTTGCTCGTCGCCCTTCTATATATTTGCGAGATAAATAGCCAGGTTTGCTAAACAAAAAGAAAACTGTCCGATAGGCCCTGCCATCCAATTCAACAATCGTGTGAAATAGCTCTTTCAGGAGGCCGACGACTGGTCGTTTTACCTCGTGTTCTCGTTGGCCGCAGTGGGCACAAAACGATTCAGTCAAAGTGGTGCCGCAGTTTAAGCAGGTTCGTTTTGTTTGGGTTGTTAGTTCAGTCATGTCGCGTCAGTCTTTTGAGGTTCGCCTAGGAACTGCTAAGGCTTTCATAAAGTGTAATCGGCAGAAACAACGGTAGGACAAGGAAATCTTTAAGAGTGCCCCGGCCTCTGCAAAGTGGTGTAGGCCTGCAGAGGACGGGAATCTCAAGGAGCATTCAGGCGCAGAATGAGGTGTGGAGGCGCTGCGCGTGAATGTTAATTAACAAAACAGCATGAATGGCGTCATGCCGAACTGCAAACAGACTATACCCCTATATATAGTGAACCTCAAGGGTATAAGGTACAACATAGCCGAAAAGCGTCAAAGCGCTTTATACTGAGACGGTTGCGGTATTGATAGTGAAAGAATAGGAAAAACTTAAGCAAGTAAAAGCTTTACTAAGATGAGGCGAGCGGGTTGCTGCCAGTCAAGCTAGAGTCGCAATTTAAGCTCTGAATTAAGGGCTTCCAAGTAATCTCTGACTGACTCCCTTAGGCCGGACTATCCAGATAATAAAAGTTAGCTCGGGCGATTCAATGTCGCGAAACGATTTCATCAATAGTTTACCTCTGTAAACTGAGGCTGCTTAAAATATTGAGGGCAAAATTTTAATCGGTGGTCGATGTAGGCTATTTTTTCAGCTTGAAATATTTTGCTGATAAAGGGGTCTTGTAATGCATAAGATAATTGTTAGGGGAATAAAATGAACAAAGAAAACATTATGCATCACCTGTCGTGGGGCCTTGGGATATTTATTGGCTTTGTATTCGTCCAATCCTTGTTTTTCAAATTTACGAATTCATTTGAGACTCAGTAAATCTTTGGCACTATTGGCCAATGGATGGAAGGCGTCGGGTTTTTATAGTTTATAGCAGGTAGTTTCGTGGCCTATGGTGGTTATACAATGGGCACGGTGGAGTTAATCGCTACTATTCTAATTTTAATTCGCAAGGCGCAGGTTTTCGGCGCGGCACTGGCCTTCGCGGCTATATCTTTTTCTATCTTTTCACGCCCCTCGGAGTCAGTGTAATTATCAATGAGGCTGGCGACAGAGATGGTGGCCAATTATTCGCCATGGCGGTGCTCGTTGCTTTGTCTGCGGCAACAGTTGTGTTTCTAAGGCGTGCTGATTTTAGTTCTGTGGCAGTCAAATAAGGAGGCTGGGTTAAATTGAAACGTAACGCTGTAAGAGATGTTTATTTGTCGTTTGTGGCCTCTTTGCTGATATCCCTTAGCGGTTCAGCAATGGCAATTGATCCGGTCTATACGAGCTATTTCAATGATAGCGCTATAAGCGGATACGATGCTGTTGCCTATTTTACGCAGGCCAAGCCGGTTACCGGCTCTGATGAATTTACCTTTGATTATAAGTACGCCACTTGGAAGTTTTCATCTCAGAAGCACTTGGATCTTTTCAAAGCTGACCCAACCGCATACGCGCCCCAGTATGGTGGCTACTGTGCTTATGCTGTGGCAAACCGCGATACTGCCAGCGCCGAGCCAGATCTATGGACCGTCTATAAGGGAAAATTGTATCTAAATTACAGTCGCAAAATCAATGCTCTTTGGAGAGAAGACATCCCCGGTTACATTGAAAAAGCCAACGATCAGTGGAAACTTTTTATGACTGAGTAGTTTTGGGGAATGTGTTCTGGGCTGATTTGCCGGCCGGAAAAAGGCGCACCACTTTACAGTGGCCGACTTTTTATCAATTGGGAACTAGACGCTACAGTGATACTTAAGGGCTAAAGCTCGCGGACCCAAATATTTTGAAAAGACACAATTTTTCCGTGGCCTTGCAGAGTTGTGGGTGTCTGCACCTGCTAATTCTATGGTGAGCAGTATTCTGCAGAACCTTGCCTATGCTAATTTAGAGGATAGGATCGGTACGCTACTGTTGAATGATGCGAAAAATAAATTTCTAGAGCTAGAAATAATAGTTGAAAAGAATGAGAAAAAATAAAGTGAAGGTATAACTAGAAATTTAGATCCATGAGCTAGTTGAAAACAATCTACAGCACGTGGGGTCAGGTCTGAGTTTGCTAAAAAAATGCACACACCTTTAGTTTTCCTAATCGGTGCCTAATAGGTCAATTTATGCTGAAAGCCAACGAAAATAAGCTTCCCGTAATGAGCACCCTTAACTTCAGATCTGCGGAGTCGATTGCGTTATCTAGCGCTAAGAACTCAGAAGGAGGAATACCCCGTGACGGTCCTCTTATTTTTAGTAGAATATTTAGAAGGAGTATAGGGCGTCGACGGTAATCAAAATGTACTCCACATTATCATATAGCGTAATGTCTGAGCTCGGCAGACCGCAACATTTTTTAAAGATGCCTATGTCGTTCTAACGAGTTCGGCATCTAATTTATCCTGTTTCGCTAATTGGGGTTTTGAGTTCCCAGCCGTTGAGCTATCGCCTGCACCGCAGCTACCATATCATCAACTGACGTTGGGTTTTGTACCGGGAGAGGCCCGTTTAGCCACAGCGACTCTAGGTCGGCGAGTGCAGACCCTAATAAGTCACGTTTCTGATCAGGAAGTGTGGCGGCTTGCGACTGGACAACAACCTGAAAACCGTAGGCATCTTGGTACTCGCCCAGGTCGGTTATTTTATCGCCAGTTACCCCGATGGAGTATTCATCAATAATGGTGTCGAGAAGGAAATTTATAATTTCAGATGTATTACCACCCACTTGTTGAGATACATAATTGAGATTGGCATCTGACTGTTGTAGCAAAGGCTCTATATCTGACGCCGCTTTCTTAGACTCTAGCGCTTCAGACACTTTTATAAACGGAGCACTATTAAAACCAAATTTTTCAAGCCCGATGCGTTCAAGCTTATGGGTTTCGGACACTGGATGGAGAAGGTGCGGTGCTGCCATATCGAGCTCACCCAATCGATAAAGTTCCAAACCTGCTTTAACATGACCGGTCATAAAAGCTAGACGAAACTCCAAGGGCAAGTCGCTCACCTCATCAGACTCACTCGCTATTACAACTTTAGGCAGGGTTATCCACAGTAAGAGAAAGGTTATTAAGACAATAGAGCGATTAAAAGAATGTGCCATGTTTTCAAGTCCGTTTAGATTAGATTTAAGAGGGCGAAAATTCTGATGTCGCCATAGCAAGATAAATAATTACATCTGACTCCGCTTTAGTCAAGCCAGTTAAAGCCGTCCAGTAAACACTGGGATGAAGTTATATAAGACTGGAAGTAATAGTCGCTATTTTAAATAAACAATTAAGCTTTTTAATCAATGACTTATCGGATAAGTGAAATTCCTGACTTCTCCACCTGCAAATAGCCTATTGAAATTTATCAGATTGCATTTTTCTCGACTTTAAATAGTTCCGCTTTGTCCAGCCGGTGCTCTAGAATCAGGCTCGCATAGCGGCTATGCCAATGATGTTTGGTACCCATAGCCAGCACCCAACGACTATTATCTAGCGATCAATCGACATTAAAATCTTTAAAGTAGAGGTAGTTCACACCTACAAATTGGTTAGCATTATCTATCATTGTACTCGCTAATAAATTAGCCCGTATACTCCGATACTGACTCAAGGACCCTACTAAAAGTGGATCAATTATTTGTAAGAGTACTTTACCCAAACTTTCTAGCGGTCGACTCTCAGATCTATCTCCCACTAGAATTCCTGGACGATAAATATTGACAGTTGAAAAGCCTAGTGACTTTATGGCCTCTTCTAATTGCCCCTTAGTTTCCAAATAAAAATTCCTTGAGTTCGCGTCTGCTCCCACAGAGGAGACTAAACTTACGCCTGTCGCCCCAGCTTCAATCGCTTTTTTGGCCACCGCTAAAGAATACTCAAAGTCGACGGCTCTGAAGGCCTCTCGACTACCGGCTGCCTGAATGGTAGTTCCCAAGCAAAGATAGAGGTGACCACACTGGGGCAAATGGCCGCTTATCAAAAATTGTCTGAAATCAATCTCAAGTAATTCAGCATTCGCGGGCAGATCTTCAATCTTTCGTCTAGCCAATGCAACTGGCTTATCTCCGCGAGCGGCTAATTGTTGGATAATATTATTTCCCACTAGCCCTGTAGCTCCGGCAACAACATTTTTTTTCATTTAAGCCTCCTAGCCTGATTGGTTTAGTGCCACCTATAACACGATACTCCGCAGTCTAATTACACCCATAGGCACAGCGATATTTTCTAAGGCAAAAAATCTACAACGAAATACCAGCATAGATTGTTTCTTAATCGCAAATCTACTAAGGAAATTGTTAGCATTTAACTGGCGATGTTTATTGGAAAGAATAATAAACATGAAAGGTCGCAGCGTTAAAATTAGATTCATATCATCATTCCACTCGGCAGCAATCACCGATTTAGATTGATCAACACGTTTTATCAGCCACTCGTCTTAATAGGCCTTGCGGGCTTTTGAAGTGCTTTGCTCGCAGAGCCGCCTCAAAGGCTAGGGATGAGTCCTACGTAGCCTAGATTCCTGAAGCCTAGCTCTGACATGTAATAACCGGTCATT
>CAJWGN010000168.1 GCA_913031035.1 uncultured Gammaproteobacteria bacterium | reverse complement strand
ATCCCAGAATAGAAAACAGGAGTATTCATTTGTCAGTTTTAAATGATTTTCAGGCAAGTACCAGGGCGTGGTTAGAAGAGAATTGCCCGCCGAGTATGCGGACCCCAATGGTGCAGGAAGAAGTAGTCTGGGGGGGACGTAATGCTGAGTTCGTCAACCCAGATAGCAAATTGTGGTTAGAGCGGATGTCAGAAAAAGGGTGGACCTGTCCTACATGGCCGAGTGAGTACGGCGGTGGTGGTTTGAGTAAAGAACAAGGGATGATTCTAAGTGCAGAATTGAACCGGGTGAATGCTCGGCCTGCTCTGAATAGTTTCGGTATCAGCATGCTGGGGCCGGTATTGCTTGAATATGCAAGTGAAGAGCAAAAGATGCGTTTCATACCAGATATTGTTAACGGAAAAATTCGCTGGTGTCAGGGTTATTCTGAGCCCGGTGCAGGGTCGGATCTGGCGGCGCTTGCTACAAAAGCTGAACTCTTTGGCGATGAATACACCATCAATGGCTCTAAGGTTTGGACGTCGTATGCAGATCAAGCTGATTGGATTTTCTGTTTGGTGCGCACAGATTTAGACGTGCCTAAGCACACAGGCATTAGTTTTGTTTTGTTTGATATGGCCAGCGAAGGTGTGAGTACTAAACCAATTCAATTGATTAGTGGTTCATCTCCTTTCTGTGAAACATTTTTTGACGATGTGAAAGTGCCAGCAGCGAATTTAGTCGGTGAGCTCAATGCCGGTTGGACGATTGCTAAGCGGTTGTTGCAACATGAGCGCACCATGATTTCGGGTTTTGGTCTGGCCAATGATTCAGGCGACAAAGGTGGAACCACCTCTACCGTGGCAACGCTTGAAGGCGCGGCGATGCACTATCGAGGGGATAGCGGTAAAATTTCTGATCCTGTTCTACGAGACCAAATCGCACAGTTTAAAATTGATACTGATGCCTTTGCGTTTACCTCACAGCGTTCGGTTGAAGAATCGAAGCAAGGCCAAGGTCCAAATGCTACTTCATCAATGCTTAAGTACTATGGCTGTGAATTGAATAAGCGACGTTACGAGTTGCTTCTCAAAGCAATGGGTAGCCAAAGTTTGGGTTGGGAGGGTGCTGGTTTTGCAGAAGATGAACTGAAAATAACAAGAGAATGGCTGCGTTCAAAAGCTAATTCTATTGAGGGTGGTACGTTGGAAGTGCAGCTCAATGTAATCGCTAAGCGAGTGTTGGGTTTGCCCGACATGCTCAGCATGAGTAAAAAGTAGACTACCCCTAACAAAATGGAATAGAGCAATGGCCTTAGTATTAACAGAAGATCAACAATTATTGAAAGACTCCGCTAAGGGGTTTTGTTTGCACAATGCACCAATTGATGTCCTGCGAAGGCTGCGTGACAGTAAAGATGAAACGGGTTTTGATGAAACCGTTTGGGCGCAGATGATAGAACTGGGTTGGCCTGGCATGGCAATACCCGAAGCCTATGGTGGGTTTGAATTTGGCTATGGCGGCTTGGGTGTTCTTCTTGAAGAAACCGGACGTAGCTTGGTTAGCTCGCCTCTTATTGCGTCAGTTCTACTTGGCGCTACGGCAATTAATAAGCTTGGCACCGAGGAGCAAAAACAGGAAATGCTGGCGGCAATCGTTTCCGGTGAATTACTGTTGGCGCTAGGCATTGACGAGAAAATGTCCCATAGGCCAGCGGCAGTATCAACAACCGCCGAGGCTAATGCGGATGGCTATATTATCAGTGGTTGTAAAACTTTTGTACTCGATGGTCATGTTGCCACTAAACTAATTGTCAGTGCGCGTACTTCGGGTGAGGTTGACAGCGAAGCAGGTATTAGCCTGTTTGTAATTGATGCTGCCGCAGAAGGGGTTGCCATTAACCGCACTTGGATGGTTGACTCTCGAAACGCTGCCAACATAAGTTTTGATAATGTCCACGTTTCTAAAGACGCAGTGCTTGGTGAAATAGGGTTGGGCTTCGCTGGATTAGATCAAGTGCTGGACGTTGCACGTATCGGTGTCGCCGCAGAAATGCTCGGCAGTATGCAAGAAGTATTTGATCGCACTTTGGTCTATCTTAAGCAGCGTGAACAGTTTGGTGTTTTGATCGGTTCTTTTCAAGGTTTGCAACATCGAATGGCAGATATGTACAGCGAAATTGAACTGTGTAAGTCTACTGTGCGTGGAGCCTTGGCCGCGCTTGATAATCCAGACAGTACGGCTAAAGAGATTGCGATTATCGCCAGTGTAGCCAAAGCGAAGCTTTCAGAGATAATGGAAGTAGTAAGTAATGAAGGTATTCAGCTTCACGGCGGCATAGGTATGACTGATGAGTTTGATATTGGTTTTTTCATTAAGCGAGCTCGAGCTGCTCAGCAGTTTTTGGGGGATGCCAATTTTCACCGTGATCGCTATGCGACTTTGAACGGATTTTAACGGGGACTTTTTAACCAAGTTAACCTGCAACTCAATAAAGCACGATCCAGTCAGGTATAGAATTTATGACGGTCAAGCTCCGAGATTTTTACGAAATAGGGCAAAAGATCAACAATGATCCTTTGGTCTATGTGTTTGAAAATTTTATTTCTGAACAGGAAGTCGCGCAGCTTTTGGCAGCGGCTATGCCGAAGCTAAAGCAGGCATTGGTTAGCGATAACAAAAAAGGCATTGAGAGCGTGGGTCGATCTGGCAGCAACTGCTGGATTCCTTTCAAACAGCACCGAGTAATCGAAGAGCTGTCACTGCGGGTAGCTGAGGTGGTTGGATTGCCTTTGGAGCAGGCCGAATCGCTCCAAGTCATTTACTATAGCCAGACTCAAGAGTACGCGCCACACTATGACGCCTGGGATGCGGCAACCGAACGTGGTCGCCGTTGCATGATTAAAGGTGGTCAGCGGATGGTTACCTGCCTACTGTATCTCAGCGATGTTGAGGAAGGAGGTGGAACTAGTTTTCCAAACCTTGACATGGAAGTGCGGGCTAAAAAAGGTCGCATGGTTCTTTTTCATAATTGCTACGAGGGCAGAAACATCCGCCACCCGGATAGCCTTCACGGCGGTATGCCTGTGACAAAAGGAGAGAAGTGGGCCTGTAACTTTTGGTTTCGCGAATCTGATTATCAAGATCCACGGAAAGTGCCTAAACGTAAAGCTCCTGCTGTACCTCCTCAGACATTCAACCGAGTTATTTAGACTATGCCGTTATTAATTCTTGGTGCATTACTTGCGATACTTGCGTACCTACCCGCGGTTTGGGTGCGCCGGGTGATGAAACAGCATGGAGCCGAAATTGAAGGCTTAGCCGGCACAGGCGGTGAGCTGGCGAAACATTTAATTAAGCGTTTTGAACTCTCTGACATCGAAGTCGAAGAAACTGGGCCATTTCAAGATCATTTTGATCCTGCTGCTAGGAAGGTCCGGCTGAGTCCAGATAATTTTCACGGGAAATCATTAACTGCCGTGGCAGTAGCTGCTCATGAAGTAGGGCATGCTATGCAGTTTCATCGTAGCGAGAAAATTTTCGAATTAAGAAAGCGCTATCTTCCAACCGCCGCGCGGTTGAGTAAGGCCGGTATTGGTCTTTTGATGGTATTGCCAGTAGTTGGTTTCGCCGTGCGCTCGCCAATCGTTGTGGGTGGAATAATTGCCGCTAGTTTGCTGCTACAACTTGCTGGAGCATTAGCCTATCTAATCATCCTACCCGAAGAATGGGACGCGAGTTTTAACAAAGCGATGCCGGTGTTAATAGAAGGTGATTATGTTGACGAAAAGCAGATTCCGGCGGTTCGTAAAATACTCAAAGCGGCGGCACTGACCTATTTCGCTTCAGCGCTGGCAAACATGCTTAACATTGGCCGTTGGTTCATGATACTAAGACGTTAAGGGTAAGTGTTAACGCCGCTCATTATTCGCTTACGATAAACAAGAAGGCATGATTATGGATGAGTCATTAAACGTTCTAGGTGAGCCTTTAGAGGTTTGCGGAAAAGACCCAGTTACCGGCTTTTACCGTGATGGCTGCTGCAATAGCAGTGACGAGGATTTTGGTTCTCACACCATCTGCGTTGAGGTAAACCGAAAGTTTTTAGAGTACACGCGTTTCCGCGGTAACGATCTTTCCACGCCAATGCCTGATTTTGGCTTTCCCGGATTACAAGCCGGCGATCGCTGGTGTTTGTGTGCCAAACGTTGGTTAGAAGCTGCTGATGATGGAATGGCGCCCAGCGTCTTGTTGGGATCGACTCATAAGCGGGCGTTAGAAATAGTGACATTAGATAAGCTGAAAGAATTTGCTAAGGATCTAAGTTGATTGTTTTTCCCAAAGCCTGACATTTTGAGAGCGCCATGGAAAGCTTAGAAACCCAGCGGCTGTTACTTCGTAAAATATCTCTTCAGGATGCAGAATTTATTTTTCAGCTAACCAATGAGCCAGGTTGGCTTAGGTTTATTGGGGATAAAAACATTCACTCGGTAGAAGACGCAGGAACTTATATTAAAGAGTCGATTCTCGCTAGCTATGAGGCGAATGGTTTCGGAGTTTGGCTTGTTGAATTGAAAGAGCAGGACAGCTCTCTTTCTGCTTCGCAGTTGGTTTCAGACTCTATGTTTGGTTCCACTGCCATAGGCACTTGCGGCTTGATTAATAGGAGCACCTTAGAGGGCATTGACTTGGGTTTTGCTTTTTTTGCAAGTCAAGGTGGGCACGGCTATGCCTTTGAAGCTGCGCAGGCGGTAGTTGAATACGCGAGGAGTAAAATTAAAATTTCTCGATTGCTTGCCATTTCCCAACCTGATAACGAGCGCAGTATTCATTTACTTGGCAAGCTGGGTTTTAACGTCAAAGGCCCCATTGATTTGCCAACTTCCGATGGCACGACTACTGAAAATTTGCAGCTGTTCGAGCAGTTTCTTTCGGTTGAAGTTTAGAAATAAGAATCCGCATTACTGAGGAGTAGAATTGGAATGCTAATAATAAGAAACCCCAGAGCCACTTTAGGCTTGATGACTATCGTCTTGTGCCTAGTGTCACTTAGCGCGTTGGGTCAACGTGTAATAGATCCGGCGCAATTTGAAAGTGCGATCATGGCATTTGAAATGCAGGATGAGATCAACATGCCTGCAGTGGGTGGAATTGTTTTGACAGGCAGTTCCAGTATCGCTCGCTGGAATCAACAGGCAGAGCAGGCACTGGCTCCGCTGTCAGTAATCCCAAGAGGTTTTGGTGGCAGTGTGATGGAGCATGTTCTCTACAACCTAGATAGAGTTGCGTTAAAGTATAAGCCCCGGGCGATTTTGATTTATGAAGGGGACAACGATACTGCCTTTGAAATTCCGCAAGAAAAAGTTATAGGCCAGTTTAATGAAATTGTGGCTAGGGTGCATAGAGAACTTCCAGAAACCCGAGTGTATATATTGTCAGTAAAACCGAGTTTGGCCAGAGCGACCGTATGGCCGCAGGCAAAGCAACTGAGTGCCGGCCTAAAGCTGATAGCGCAGTCCGACCCATTGCTTCATTACATCGATGTGGCAACACCATTTTTAAAGGCTGACGGCACCCTAATGGGCGACATTTTTGTAGAAGATGGCCTGCATTTAAATAGCAAGGGGAACCAGATTTGGGGTGCGGCGATAAAAGCGGGTCTAATAAAGATTGAAGGTCAGTATCAATAAGCCGACGTATTTTTTTAGGGGCGTAAACTTACAATCATGATTATTTTGGAGTTCGTAGAAGCGGCACTTTGGCTTGGCATTCCGATGTTGGGGATGAGTTGGTTCTTGTTCAGCTGGCTGTACAACGACGGCAATGTTGATCGCAAGGCCGATCAAAAGTCTACCAAGGCTCAGCTTAAAAGCTTTGGGAAAACCTTTAAGAAGGAAGGAAAATCATCCGATCAGTCTCAGGTAGCCTATGTTTATAAGCGTTGGGCTGCTTTTGGCGGCGGGTTTTATGGTTTGGCAGCTCTGTGGACATTCGTGGTTGTTGAGGTTTCCGACGCTATTAGCTTTGTTTTTCGCTTTCCTGGATTCGCAGAGTTGTTCGAAGATGGGATTATTAGTTTTGTAGTGGAGCTTTTAGTGAGCCAGGTGGGCAATGTTGTTAGCGCTTTTGTTTGGTTTGCCTATTGGCCCTCGGAAACCATGATCTTGTGGGTTTTGGTTGCTTATTTTGGCTATCGACTGGGGATGGAACTTGCCAAGCAGGGTAAGCATCTTAATGTTGAGGAATTATGGGTCAAGTTCTTTGATAGGTAGGCCAAAACCTGTTGTAAAAGGGCGAGCCGATAAGAATCGAAATCAAAATCTGTAGATGTTGTTATTGGAGTCTGGAGAGTAGGTGACGCCAGCTCTAACTAAACGTTGTTCCAAATCGTTATAAATATCCCAGTTACGCAGTTGGAAATCACCTTGCAGACCCCAATTGCTCTCAGTAGAACGCGTACTCCAAGAATAGGTAGTCCATATTCCTAACTGGTCCTCATCGATTTGGGCTAGGGCGGGGTTTTGGGCAGCAACAAAAACTAGGGTGAACAGCGCCCTGAAGGTTATAGCTTTCATTCAAACTCTCTTGGTTGACGAATACGCTGCCGAGCAGTCGTCTAGATAGTGCTAGCTGAAGTGATTAGATGTTTAGTGGTCGAGGAATGGAACTGCTTAAATTCAAGTTGCCCAATAGAAGGTTTCACTCATAGCCTTGTAATGCTAATACCTTCCATGCCATTGCCTGTTTCAAGGACGTCATCACCGCTTGGGTATCCGATATCAGAAAGGATATAGGCGACTATGTCTGTATATTCTTGATCAAAGAGTGAGCCTGGGTTGTCCGAAGGCATCTCAGCGACAATGCGGTAATAGAAATCGATGAGTGCTCTACCCTGCCAGTATGACCAGATGTCTTTATAGAATGTCATGTCATGGCAGGCCGCGCATTCTGCGTGGTAGGTTTGTTTTCCTGTTGCAGCCTGGGCTGCAGTGAATACACCCTCAGAAGTCTGCTTATCCTGTGCGAAGGATAAGGATGACAAGCTGGCTCCAAACAAAAATACAGTGATTACTAATAACCTAGCAAAAGTCCGCTGCATGGGTTTCCTTACGGTTCAAAAGAGGTTCTTATAATTTGCTACTTTACCTGTTTCCATTAGAGTGCGCCATGAATCGAAGCTAAGGATGATTTTGTCGGTAGCGGAAAGGAGGTTGAAAGAGTGGCGGCTAT
>CAJWGN010000167.1 GCA_913031035.1 uncultured Gammaproteobacteria bacterium | reverse complement strand
TCAGGTGGCATTGAGTACATCGCACGAGCCGCTGCAGCAATTTGTGTTGTTGCCGCTGTTGCCGATTTCTCGTTTTCACAAATTAACGTGAATGCTCCTGTTCTTTCTCGGTACAGTCCGAAGTTTTTAGAACATGAGCTCACTACGATAAGCTCAGACAGAGACTCTGCCATGAGTCGAACACCGTATACATCCTCTTCGAGGCCATCCCCTAGACCTTGGTAGGCCAGATCAATAAAGACCGTAAACTCTTGCTCTAATGCCACGTCTCTCACTTCCCGCCATTGAGCGTGGCTTAGGTCCGCGCCGCATGGGTTATGACAGCAGCCATGCAGTAAAACGATGTCACCTTTATTGATTTTTTTGAGAGCCGCTAGCATCTCATCGAAACGCACTGAATGAGTTTCGCGATCATAGTAGGGATAAGATTCAATTTTTAATCCAGCAGATCCTAACAAGGGGATATGATTCGCCCAGGTAGGGTCACTAACCCAGACTGTTGCACCTGGATTTACACTATTAATAAACTCCGCTGCTAAACGTAGGCCACCGCAGCCGCCAGGAGCCTGAATAGTTACTCGGCGCTTGCCTAATTCGTTGTTGAGGGGCTCGCCAAGAAGTAGCTCTGCTACTGCGAAATTGTAGTCGGCTGCCCCAGTTGGGCCAATGTAAGTTTTACTAATTTGGTTTCTAAGTAAAAAGTCTTCGGCTTTTTTAACCGCCGTCATCACCGTGGTGTTGCCTTTTTCATCCTTGTAAACGCCTATGCCAAGATCGACCTTGAGCGGGTTTGGATCAGCTCTATAGTTGGCCATTAATCCAAGAATGGGATCTGCGGGTAGGGATTTTAGTGATTGAAACATGATGTTTACTCTATCCTCGTTGATGGGCTTTAAAGGTTTCTTTTGACGGTCTTAACTAAATTCTTAACTAAATTCCTAACTAAATTCCTAACTAAATTGCTGCCGGGATCATCTGTCGAGTCCTTGGCCTAATCACTACTTCGATACTTCTAGTCACAGTGGTAACAATGCTAATTTTGACTTGGGATACGCCTTCAAAACATGACTTATTACCAATCTGGAGCATAAAGAGTCAGTCCGCAGGTGAGGTCGCCAAATTCCAGAGTCTATTTTAGCAAACACCAGCCAGCGTAGATTTTGCCAACTACTGGTTTCCATTCTAAACGAGCAGCTATTCTAGCTCAATAGAAAGACTACCATTTGCCAGCGTTGGCCATGCTCATCCAAGGTTCTTCTGGTGCTAGCGCATCGCCTTGCTGCAACAGCTCTATGGAGATATTGTCTGGAGATCTGATGAAGGCCATATGACCATCGCGAGGTGGTCGGTTGATAGTGATCCCCGCATCCGTTAATTTTTGGCACAGCTGATAAATGTTTTCTACTGAGTAGGCCAAATGGCCAAAATTTCGACCTTCATCATAATCTTCTGACTCCCAATTATAGGTAAGTTCTACTTGCGCTTCGCTGTTTTCATCAGCGCCGAGAAAAACTAAGGTGAAGCGGCCTTTCTCATAGTCGTTTCTACGGAGCTCTATAAGGCCGAGCTTGTTGCAGTAAAAATCTAATGATTTTTCCAAATCGTTAACGCGAACCATAGTGTGTAGATATTTCATAAAAAACCCTCGCCGATTTTAATGGGGTCAATTGATCTTATTTATCAATTCGTAAGTGGAAGACTAGTATAAAACCACTGAGCGGATGCTTTTCCCTGCATGCATAAGATCAAACGCTTTATTGATGTCACTTAAAGGCATGGTATGGGTAATAAGGGGGTCGATTTTTATTCTGCCATCCATGTACCAATCGACGATTTTTGGAACATCTGTGCGTCCACGTGCGCCGCCAAATGCGCTGCCTTTCCATGATCGGCCTGTCACCAGCTGGAAGGGGCGGGTTGATATTTCCTGGCCAGCTCCCGCCACACCGATAATAAAAGATTCCCCCCAGCCTTTGTGACTGCATTCTAGAGCTTGGCGCATCGTGTTCACGTTGCCTATGCATTCAAAAGAATAATCCACGCCACCACCGGTCATATCAACTATCGATTCGGTGACGCTGTCGACTTCCTTTGGGTTTACGAAATCCGTCATGCCGAATTCTCGGCCCAATGCCTCGCGGTTAGGATTGATATCCACGCCGATTATTCTGGTCGCTCCGACCATTTTTGCGCCTTGAATGACGTTCAACCCAATACCACCAAGCCCAAATACGGCGACCGTGCTGCCAGGCTCTACCTTGGCATCAAAGGCCACGGCGCCGACCCCGGTGGTGACACCGCAACCGATATAACAAACTTTATCGAAAGGTGCGTCTGGGCGAATCTTCGCAACAGCTATTTCTGGTAGTACCGTAAAATTCGAAAAAGTAGAGCAGCCCATATAGTGAAGTATAGGTTTACCATCCAGCGAAAAACGGCTGGTGCCGTCGGGCATGAGTCCTTGGCCTTGGGTTGCGCGGACAGATTGGCAAAGGTTGGTTTTGGGGTTCAAGCAAAAATCGCACTGCCTGCATTCCGGAGTGTATAGCGGAATAACATGATCGCCGACCTGAACAGATTTAACATCAGGCCCTACTTCTACTACGACTCCGGCACCCTCATGACCGAGTATGGCGGGAAAGGCGCCTTCTGGGTCGTCGCCAGATAAGGTGAATGCATCAGTGTGGCATATTCCAGTAGCCTTTAATTCAATAAGCACTTCGCCAGATTTTGGTCCTTCAAGATCTACGTCGACTATTTCTAATGGTTTGCCTGCGGAAAAGGCGACGGCCGCTTTGGTTTTCATGAGCGCTCCTAGTTAATGCTGAAAATCAATGTTGGTGCCTATTGTAGAAGACCGCTGCGTAGTACGGCAACTAGCGCTTATTAAACTGTATTTACTCTCCCGCCGCTTGCCATGGATGAAGCGATGCCAGTATAAGAATTAAGGCGTTCGGTAAATGTAAAGAAGGTGTTAGTTTCATTCGTTGCAGGTTCCATGGGGCGAGTGAAGCGGTTATGATCCGCTCACACACCATACTGAGGACGTCTGTTTTGCTGGCCCCTGAAATTTTTGCCGCGATGCTGATTATTTTTGTAGGATCTTATGTGCAAAGCTCTATTGGCTTTGGTTTAGCCATAATTTCAGCGCCAGTCCTCTTTTTTATTGATCCAATTTACGTGCCGGCTCCAATCACGATCTCCGCACTGACCTTATCCATCGCTAACGCTGTCAAGCATCGTCACGCGGTTTCATTCACTGATCTGCGGTTTGCTATCTTAGGAAGAGTGCCTGGCACTGTAGTAGGGGGATTGCTTCTGATTTGGATGGACGTTCAAGGGCTTGCACTTTTTCTTGGTGTGTCAGTGATTGCCGCGGTATTGCTCAGCCTGAGCGGGCTGCGGCTCAGAGCAACCAAGGCTTCAATGTTCTCCGCAGGTCTTTTATCGGGTTTTATGGGAACTAGCTCGGGAATAGGTGGCCCACCAATGGCATTGGTGATGCAGCATGAAGGTAGTGACTTTATACGAGCGAACTTGGCGGCATTTTTCATAGTCAGTTCCATCATGACATTAATCATGCTGACGGCTGTAGACAGATTTGGGCAGAAGGAGATGATTATTTCGTTGCCGTTAATGCCTGCCGCACTTGCTGGCTACTGGGTTGCGATGCGAACGCTACATCTGGTTTCCCATGAAGGGTTGCGGTTGTTCTCCCTGCTGCTGTGCATCCTTGCGGGATCTGCGGCGATACTTTCCTACTGGATGTAGTTCATCTCGGCGTGCTATTTAATTTCTGTGGCTTCAGTTACACTAGCTCCACATAAATTGTCTTGAGGAGGACGTCATGAAATCACCACTATTGAATAAAGTGTTGTTGGTAGCAGCATTAGGCATATGTTCACAATTTGCGATGGCTGATAATGAGTCTGCAGCTAAATCCATAGCTGGCGTGTTGGTAAACCTAAACCACTTCCCTTCTGCTGAAGAAAAAGTCACTTTGAAGGCTATTTCTGAAGACGAGGCTACTGGTCGGGCTTTTCGCGCAGTCGCATTAGCAGTCCATAACATACAGCATGCTGCTACGGCTGAAGACAAGGCAAATATGGCTCAGGTTATCGAGAATGACATGGCGGCGTCTGAAGCTAAAGAGCTTGCTGAAATCGTTGTTAGCTTTAACCATATGCCGAGCGCTGATGCGAAGGCTGCTCTACAAGCTATGTTATAGCGGCTCTTATCTTCGTTTAAGATTGTAAAACCTCCTCTTGCTTTGAGAGGGGGTTTTTTTATGTCCGTCGCTTTTGTAGCGTGGATTTGCAGCGCGGTGACAAAAGGTTAACAAAAATTTGCTTACGTAATACACTTCTGCACTTACTAATAATAATCAGGTAATCCACTCATGGCTGTTTGGCCCTACGAGATTAGTATGGAGGCATTTACGGAGTCGTATGATTTGCAAGGAGAATCATTTTGGCTAAATGTTTTCAATGCCCATAAAGATAAGATGCAGATTAAAAATCCTAATGTTGCGGTGGTTAATCTCAAAAAAATATTCTCAGCTACCTTTAAGCTAGCAAATACTAAGGGCTTTCAGGCTATGAGCCTGAGGGATTTGAGTCGCGAGACCGAAATTAGTATGGGGGGGCTATATGCTTATATAGGCAGCAAGAATGATCTGGCATCGGTAATAGAAGGTGTTCTGCGCACTACTATTGATGAGGTTATCGGCAGTTTACGGCAACAAAACCTTGAGCCGGTTGAGCGTTTAAGAGCAATTGTTTACGGCGAAATATATGCGATGGAGATTCTAAAGCCATGGTATTACTTTTGTTTTATGGAGCTAAAAGGCCTACCGCGGGAGCAGCAAGAACAGGCTATGGACCTTGAACTGCGGTTTGAGCAAAATGTCATAGACGTTGTCGAAGAAGGAATCCGTTCCGATCAATTTGCTTGTAGCAGTCCCCGGATGCTGGCGGCTTTAGCCACGGCTCAACTCCAGCAGTGGCATCTTAAACAGTGGAAATTCAAACAGGCAAACGTCGATACGCAGCAATACGCACGTTTAGTATTTGAAAGTTTATTACTGAATCTACATTACCAACCTTTGCAAGGACGTGCTCCTAGCATGGGTGGTCATCGGCTAGCTGGAGTGGAACAGAACCGGTTTAGTGAATAAAGAGGGTTAGCTGTTTTTTATAATTAACCCTGTTTTTTCGGTGTAGAATTGACGAATTTTTAGCATATCTTGTTCTAAATCCTCAGTAGGGGTGAAGAAGTCTGCAAAGCCGGCCACTTTGTTTTCTGCGTCTACGTAGCCCAATAAAATAGGCACATTGGCATTTTTAGCAATGTGATAAAAACCCGTTTTCCAGCGATCCACTTTGGCCCGTGTTCCTTCTGGCGGGATCAAAACAATAAGTTCGTCGTTTTCACGGTACTGTCTTACTGTCTCATTGACGACGTTATGTGAGGCTTTTCGGTCTATTGGGATTCCACCTAGCCATCTCATAAGCCAGCCAAAAGGAAATGGAAACAAGGTGTGTTTACCCATCCAGAAAATTCTCAGTCGAAGCTTAAGCACTATCATAAGCATTAAAGGGAAATCCCAGTTGCTGGTGTGAGGGGCGGCGATTAAAACGCAGCGCTGATGTTCCAGCGGCTCACCTTTTGCCGTCCAGCCTAATAGTTTTAAACCAACTAATGACAAGCCCCTCAGGATTGGGGTGATAACGGGCGTTGAGAAGACTGTTTTTCGCATTAATAATCCTAGAATATCTGTTGAGAAGTATAACAGTGCTATTCCTCAACGCACAAAGGCTTGATTAATACTAATTTGGTCTCAATTCAATCGTAGTGAAAAGTGACAGTGAAGTACTCTTTTCGCTTTGCTGCCACGCTAATGTAATTTATGTAATTCGCAGTACTAATAAATCGCGGCCGGTCGTACTGACTTAATGAGTAGCCTAAAGGGCTTATTAGATACCTGCCAGGATAGGCTACAACATCTTTAATATGGACTTGATGATTATCAACGCCGGCAAGCGTGATACCTGTCACAAAGCGGTCAGCATAGGGATTTTTGATTATTCGAGTGCGACGAGAACTTCCTCCCCTCAGCGGTGGGCTGGTATAGCTAAATGAGCGGTATTCCCGGCGGTTGTCGTTTCGGTATTCATTTACGCGAAAGTCGCTGCGTCCGTCGCCAAGGTAGGCGCTTACGTATTCGTTAACCCGTCGGCTAAAAGCGGGATTGCCTCGTTCGCGCTGCTCACGGGAGCCCCTATGATAGGGCTCTCCGCGGGGACGTCTAGATCTTGATCTCTCATCAGCTGCAGCGAGCTGAATCAGTTCGGGGATTGAGACACTGTTTTGGTTTCCAATGCTAAAAATGCTAATAGCATCGGCAAATGCTAGGTTTGCTGACAAAACGATACCTATTCCCAAGAGGGCTCCAATTACTGAGCTTTTATCTACAGCGACTTTCATGTCGACCCTCCCAATTCAACTTGCCTGACTTTATTTGCCCGGTTTAAATACTAAATCTTAGTAGAGTTTAATCGATCCAACTTAACCTCATGTGAATGCCCAAGGCTCAGGATCAGGCCAAAGAATAGTAACCGCAGCTAGAAAGTCGTTAGGAAGAAGCAAAAGAGGAGCGAGGGGGGCTAGAAGAAAGGAAGGCGAAAATAGCTATGCCGGAACCGGTCTTTGTTGAAAAGGCGATTGAGTTCTTCTAGCGCCTTTTTTGCATAATTCTGGGGCTGCTGATAGGGAGAGCTGTGGGCACCGCTGTATCTATCTCATCTCCACCCACTGCTCGGTCCATTCATAAAGCACCTCATCAAAACCCGAATCAAAATCACTACGGTCTACGGCTTTAGAATAAGCATCAGCACCTGCGGAGTGCCCACGGCACATACATGATTCACGTTTATTCATTAATTCAGATTTGATGACTGTACCCAAGTCTAGCCATTCTTTTCCACTACTTGCTGCACACAGCGAGTTTGACGCCGTTCCGAGATGTGAGTCTGAACTGCGATATGATTTGGCAACACTGTCTCCAATAATACGACTCATCAAAATACTCGATGGTTTGTCCTTCCACTTATCGCCATTATCTCCAAGAATTGGAAAACTGTACAATTCCAGTCTCGAATCAATCGTTTTGGTAACTTGAACTGCTGTGATTACAATATCTCGGATCTCTTCGATTTTTTCAGCCCATTTGGACAATTCAATATCGAATTCCGCTTCAGCATGTTTATACCGGTGAATTGACGCCGAACGCGCGCTATTTA
>CAJWGN010000166.1 GCA_913031035.1 uncultured Gammaproteobacteria bacterium | reverse complement strand
CATCGGCGTTGTCGGTGACTTCGACCGCTTCGCCGGTTTTGAGCAGGTCTGCCATGCGGGCAGAGTCATACTCGTTCATCTGACATCCATGGGTTTTGATAAACACTTTCTTGGCAGGTTTTGTGGGTGGCTCTGGCAAGTTGTTTTGATTGGCGTGGGCGGTTTTCACGGTTTGTCCTGTATTTTAGCTGTAAATGGCAACGGGGGCGCATTATAGCAGCAATTTACTTAAGCTTTTAAAGCCTTAATATCGCATAATGACTTGAATAAGAGGAATTTAGCCTAATAATAGGGTTACATAAGTCCGTTTCTTCTGCATGGTTACTTAAATGCTTGGCTGAGGCGGCTGCATAACGTTGAAAAACTGTCAGCAAGAGATTGATTACCATGGCGAATACTTCAGAAATATACAAAGTAACCTTCTTGAACAAGGGTAAGGTTTACGAGATTTTCGTCAAGCAGGTATACCAAAGTGACCTTTATGGGTTTATAGAAATCGAAGACTATGTTTTCGACGAGCGATCACAACTGGTTGTCGATCCCAGCGAAGAGAAATTGAAAGCAGAATTTAGTGGGGTGAAGCGCAGTTTCATTCCGATGCAGGCTATTATACGCATTGATGAGGTGGAGAAAAGCGGAGTCAGCAAAATCACCAACGGTGACAACGTATCTCCATTTCCAGTGTCTTTGGTTGCCAAAAAGGCAGAGCCAAAAGATTCATAAGTACAAGCAAATAACAGCTGCGTTCAATGCACAGCCAAATAATATCCTAATTCTTTTCCCAACGAATAGAGGTTGAGTGACTATGCAAAAAAACACTCATCCCTACGCAGACTTGGGCCCTGAAGAAGTATTGCAGGCAGTTGAGAAGCTGGGTTTTGAGCCAGATGCTCGGGTGTTTGCGCTTAACAGCTATGAGAACCGAGTTTATCAAGTCGGTTTGCATGAAAGTGACTCTATTATTGTTAAATTCTATCGCCCGGGGCGCTGGAGCAGGGAGCAAATTCTAGAAGAGCATGCTTTCGCTGAGGAGCTCTCGTCCTTAGAAATCCCTGTTGTTGCCCCTTTGAGACTTTCTCAAGGCGAAACTTTGGTGCAAATTAATGATTTTCCAATAGCCGTATTTCCACAAATTATCGGTAGGCCCCCTGAGTTGGACAATCTTGACAATTTGCTCGTCATGGGGCGGTTTGTTGCTAGAATTCATGCTGTTGGCGCAATGGCCAGCTTTAAGACTCGAAACCAGCTCTCGGTAACTGCATTAGGGCATTCCAGCAGGGAGTTTCTATTGGAGAATAACTTTTTCCCTAAAGATTTAGTCCCCGCATATGAGTCTCTATCTGCGGATCTATTGACTAAGATAGATACGTTGTTTGCAGAACAGGGAGAGTTACCTCTGATAAGGATTCACGGGGACTGCCATCCAGGCAACGTGCTTTGGCGAGATGAGACACCGACTTTCGTCGATTTTGACGATACTGTATCAGGGCCGGCAATACAGGACCTATGGATGATGTTGTCTGGTGACCGCAACCAACGACAAGGCCAGCTTTTGGAATTGGTGGAAGGCTACAACGAATTCTACGATTTTCGAGCCAAAGAGCTCAACTTGATAGAGTCCTTAAGAACGCTGAGACTAATGCACTACAGTGCTTGGCTGGCGCGAAGGTGGAATGACCCCGCGTTTCTCCTAAGTTTCCCTTGGTTTAACACAGAGCGTTATTGGGCAGAGCATATACTCGAACTACGGGAGCAATTATTCGCTCTCGATGAACCTCCTTTGCAGTTAATTTAAACGTTAGAACTAGGTCCGCCAATGCTGCCATCTTGCCTCATGTAAACATGAGGCAGACTGGAGTCCACTAGCCATTGTATCCCGTCTGATTCGCTTTTGAGCATCGCTATACTGGCCATAGATCCGGCCACAGTGCATAAGTGACTTGCCACGCTGACGGCGCGAAGCCCCTTGCTAGGCCATCCTGTTTTCGGGTTTAGTATATGGCTGTAACGCTCACCTTCGAAGAAAAAGAAACGCTCATAGTCCCCGCTTGATGCTAACCCGCCATCGCTCAGGTTTACTGTTGCCATAATTGAACCGGTTGAATCGGGTTGCGTTATTCCGATTGGCCAGCTTTTTTGTTCTGGCATTGGGCCTATAACTGAAAAATCTCCTCCAAGGTTTAGTAATCCAGAATTATAGCCCGAGGCTCTGGCAAGTCTTGCTAATGAATCAGCTGCATATTCTTTAACAATGCCGCCAAAATCTATTTCCATTCCTTCAGGTATAAGGAGCCTTGATTGGTGCCAGTTAAGTTTGTCAAAACCGGTTCTCTCTAAAGCGTCGGCAATAAGCTTCTGATCTGGAACCTGGCCGCCTTTAAAGTTCCAGATTCGGCTCAGTCGGCCAGAGGTTATGTCAAAAAGGCCTTCGCTTTGTTCGTAGCAAGTGAGGGCATGATCGAACAAGAGCAGGGTTTCCTGATCGATTTCGATGCCATTTTTGGCGCCGGCCTGAGCGTTAATTTGAGACAAAAAGCTGTCGCTTCTAAAGCGGGAATATTTTTTTTCTAAACGGCTAGCTTCGTCTGTGAGTTTTTTAGCTAGACGTTTGGCATAAACTCGAGAGTCGTCAAAGAATTGAACTTCGCAGTGACTTCCCATGGCGTTGAATGAGAAGCGTTTTAAAGAAGGGGTCACAGTCTACGTTTAAAAAGAAAAATCCAGCCCAAGCGAGACTCTGAAATAACGTATCAGGGCTGCGCTGGGTTGGGACACGTTAAACGCTGAGTACTTTTCATCGGCCAAATAGCGCTCTCCAGTAAGAGTTGCGTCCCAATCACCAACAGTTGTCTTGACTGTTAGGCCTGCACTGATAGCACCAAAGGCGGAAAGGCGATAGTCGCTTGACTGAAAATCGGTGGCAGGCCTTGAGAAGTCATCTACGTTGGTGAAAAAATCGGCGGCGGATTGATTGTAGTATCTAAGCATTGGTATCACTTGAATTGTGTTGCCAAAATTTTGATGCCAGCTCATATCTGCAGTGTGAGACGTTACCCCAAAGTCGTCATGATAGAAGCGGTAGTTAACATGCCATGCGGCGTCTGATCCACGTATATAGCGTCGATAAGAATTGGACCAAGCTATCTGAGTTTTGTTGTCGGGCCGGGTGTCTATTAACTTATATGGATCGGTTAAAAATCCTGACTGCTCAGTAATGCTAAAAGCTGTTTGGAAGGTTGAGACCTGATTTATTATCTGGCTTATGCTGACGACAGCGGAGGTGCTGGATTTGTCCTCACTGATAACCCTGTTGAAGATTTCAGCATCGGTTGGAAAAATGTCATCGGAAGAATAGCTCAGACTGACAGAAACGGTAGTTAAGTCATTATTGAAATGACGTTCGGCATTTATTCCGCCGTAAGTGGCTCTGTAATCATTTTCTTCAGAGTAGCCAATGTTGCCGCCGATACTGCCGTTTTCTAAATAGTAGCGTGTCCCTACAGATAACTCGCCTCGACTATCTTCGATTCCGCTAGCGCCGCTGAGGCTTACTATTGGGCTGCCGCTGGGGCCAATTGTCGTAAACCAGGGCGAGGCTCCGCTTATATCTTCGTAATTTGCATCAACCTGCAGTGAGAAATTACGCCCTAATGGAGAAATGAATTGGAATTGGTGGACATCAATATCGTAACGGCCAAGGTCGCCAAACGGGGATTCTTCTCGAGATAAATCATCTTCTTTGTAATTAGATACCTGGTAGGACAAACTGCTGTTAACCGGGGGGGCGTCGGCAATGGCAATACCCGGAAGTGCTAAAGCTGTTGTGGAAATAGCTAACAAACTGCGCGAGGGTCTGGCCTTCACTGAAGTGTCCTTATTTGGTAGAGTTTTCTAACAACTAGTTGCAGCCGCAGCCGCCGGCAGCGGCACTGCTACCGCCAGATGATGCTTCTTTGCTAAAAAAAATGTGGTCATTGAGCGCGCCTTCTAAAGCATTTGTGCGCCACGCCATTTCTTCCTTAGCGAGAAGGCCTCTTTCCCAAGGACGGACCTGAGTGCATGCCGCGAGCATGCTGATGCTCAAGGTACAAAACAATAACGTTCTAATAAGCTTCATGATATACGGCCCTAATTAGCGGCTAGGATCTTTTCTATAGCTTCTTCGATTATTTCCATGTCGCCATTTCTGAATCCCATATGAACTAGTTCTACCTTGCCGTCTGGAGTCACCAGATATGAGGTTGGCATGCCAATAACTTTGAACAGTTCAGCAGTTTCTCCATCTGGATCGCTGGGGATAAGGAAATCTAAAGGTGTGTCGATTAAGAAGTCCAACCCATCTTCGACTGGATTGTCGACATTTATCGCGATGATCTCCAAGCCTTGGTCTTTGTATTTGTGATACATCTCGTTGTACAGGGGTAAGGACTTGAGGCAGGGTGCGCACCATGAAGCCCAGAAATCAACATACACAGTTTTGCCCTCCAGAGCCTCCATTGAAATATCAGGCTGCCCTTCCTGAATCGCGGGAAGTATAAAGCCAGGAGCATCGTCTCCCTCTTCGACAGCAAACGAGTTGAAACTCATGCCAAGAGTTAATGCCATAACTGATGCGAAGCTAGCTTTTCTAAAATTCATAAAGATTCCTTATTAAACCTTGAGCGATGGTAAATGCATATTATGTAAATGTAGATTAGGTGCTGAGTTGACTCTGTTAAGTGCTTCTCAACCCAGGCGAGCTATGTTGACCCACTCAGGGTTGCTTTGCACGGAGTTTACGTGTTTTTTAGTGTGCCGGCTCTGCAAGCAGGGTCCTGTAGCGATGAAATTCCCGTTCAACGCGCTGGCGCTAATCATAAGGTCTAAGTATTCACATCCTAAAGCCAAGTAATCCGGACTTGAGATCCTTGCTCAGAAAAGGATTAGTTTGGAACTGCGCTAAAGTCGCCTATATTCCCCAGCATAAATTGCCAGCGTTTTTTTTGTACCTTGAGCTTAAATTGCACTTCTTTGTAAGTATCTCTGATTTGCAGACTGTCCCAATGGGCAAGAGTTTCGTGAAGCTGTTTCTCTTTTAGCTCTCTCCAAGCTTGTCTATGCTCTGTCCATAGTTCGAGGGTTTGCTGAAGATCTTCATATTCCTGTTCAAGTCGCAGACGCCACTTTTCAGGAATATTCAGTAATTCGCAGCGTTCGGTGGCTGTTCGATATTGGTAGTCTATCCTTGCTTTTTCTATTTGAGCAACAGAGCAGCGCTTGAGGTCGCTAGTAAGGCCAATAAACGAGAGGCCTCCAATCATCCACTTGGTAGGGTCGTAGTGCCACCACTTGACACCGTTGCGGTAGTCCCACTGAAACGTGTGGTGATAGTTATGGTAGCCCTCGCCGTAAGTGATTAAAGCGAGTAAGCCATTGTCTCTGGCTGAACTCTGATCGCTATAAGGCTGCCTGCCCCACATGTGTGCCAACGAATTGATAAAGTAAGTGACATGCTGGCTAAGCACCAAGCGCAGGAGGCCAGCCAACAATAAACTGGCAATTATGTCGCCGTGGATTAGTCCGATAAGCGCAGGCAAGCCGATGTTCGTCGCGAGGACCAGAGTTAAATAATTGCGATGTTGCCACATGACGATTGGGTCGTTACGCAAGTCTTTAACGTTGGACAAGTCCGTCTTGCCGCTCGGGTAGTGTCTCAATATCCAGCCGATATGTGAGAACCAAAAGCCTCTTCCTGCTGAATAAGGATCTTTGTCATTGTTGTCAACGTGTTGATGATGTCGACGGTGATCAGATGCCCAGCATAAAATGTTATTTTGCAGAGCACAGGCTCCGCCGACAGCTAATATTAGCCTTACAGCGGGATGAGCTTTGTAGGTTTTGTGTGACCAAAGGCGGTGGTAGCCCGCAGTAATCGACATTCCGCAGAATCCCATCATGAGGAGCAGCACAACCCACTCAAACAGATCATAGCCAAAGTAAAATCCGTACAGAGGAACTAATAAGATCGCCAATGCCGGCGTCAGGCTAAATAGCCACATATTAGTCCAGTTAATTGGGGCTTTTTCCATTATGTAGTCTTCCTCAACAATGTGATAATCAGGGCAGCAGGTTGCCTAAATGAATTTGGATTTCCTGACATGACTCTATACAACCTCTGTGCCTTGTGAAGTATAGTAGCGGAGAAGCTGCCTCTTTGTGAATCCCTGATTGTGAATGTTCATCGATGGCCAACATCTAAAGCAGGCGTGTAAGTATAATAACGGGAGAAAGGCTGGTATGGATTCTAATTTTGATGTGTCGAGTGCAGATGAAAAATTTATCGACCTGGAACTAAAATACAGTTTTCAGGAAAAACTGCTATCGGATCTTAACGACGCGTTGATCAGCCAGCAAAAACAGCTAGATTTACTGAAACATGAGTTAGCGGTGCTAAAACAGCATTTAGCAGAATCATCGGAGGCTGACCCCAAGGCTGAACAATACAAGTCGGTGGATGAAAGGCCGCCACATTATTAGCAGTTAAACAAGCCGTTAGCTCATCGTAGTTAGCGGCACATTGGTCGGCTATTTAACCGGCCGTTGCTACGTCTTCTGCTTGTAGTCCCTTATCTCCCATGGTGACCTCAAATTCTACTCTTTGGCCATCTTTTAACACTCGATGACCGTCACCTCTGATCGAGCGGAAATGAACGAACACATCGTCTCCATTGTCACGGGTAATGAAACCAAATCCTTTGTTGGCATTAAACCACTTTACGTTTCCCGCTTCGCGGCTAGAATCGTTGGTGTAGCTGATAATAGGCTCGACGCCGGTTCTGCCCCAAAAAGAGGCAATTAAGACGACTGTGAGTAAGGACAAGATAACTAATGGAAGATTGCTAACAGTTAGCTGAAACTCCGCTATGCTGAGAAAATAAAGTGGGATACAAGAGACAATAGTAAGGATAACGGCGATTGATAGTGGCTTGCTTAGCATGAATAAACTCTTTTTTTTGTTATTATATGGTGGCAAATTGACACCTTTGTGGTTTCTGGCCTTATGCTACACCAAAAGTACACCAGCCAAGTAGTAAAGGAAACCCGCGACTGGCTGTAAATACCGATTATCCTTCTAGTTTTCTCTTCAGCTTCAATTCAGCTATAGGCTGTTAAATTACAATTCAGCAAAGCAGTAGTGGGTCAGCTCAGTAAAGTATGGTGAGTTTGCAGCCCTACGACTTCACTGTTGTCCATGACTGATAAAGCAATCTAATTTATTTTTTATAAAACCGTTTTTGAAAAAGAGGGTAATCACGATGAAA
>CAJWGN010000165.1 GCA_913031035.1 uncultured Gammaproteobacteria bacterium | reverse complement strand
TTGGTTATGCAGCCGATTTCTCTTGAACCAATGTCCTTGCCGATTATTCGTATTGAGTTGGCTAGCAATAAGGAGCTGCTGTTGCAGCTTTTCTATCAAACAGCAGATGAGCGTTTTTTCGACGGGGCTAGGAGCCTGACATCGACAATACATAAAGGGCTCAATACTGTTTATTTTGAAATTCCTGAAATGGAGGTTTTGGGTGATTTTAGAATCGACTTAGGGTTTGGAGGGATCACTGATGTCGATATATTAGATATCGAAGTGAGGAATTAAACCCAAATTAAAAGAAGTTAAGCATCGCGAGGCAATAATTATTTAGCGAAAATAGCTAGGAGTAAAGACTGGCGAAGCACCTCTTGATCTTGCTTCGCCTTTAAGCATAGCAACGCCTGTTGATAGTTTTTGAGGGGAATTTGTTAATCGGCTAAATATGGCGACTGAATTTTGTATTTGTTACGTCGAAACACCGTTAAGTCATCAGGTATTGCCGATGCGGGTTCTAAATTTACTCATTTCAGCGTGTTAAACCACCTTTAAAAATAGCGCGCCCAAATTAGTTCTTTCAGAGGTGCAGGATTCAGCTCATACTGATATAGCGTAATCTAATAATCACACATTCATGTTTAGCCAGTGCGCTTAGTTGAATGATTGCTATAAAACCAAGAACTTTGCTAATGATACGCTTCTGCGTCGCTCCACCGGCCTTTGTATTAAAGAGCAATAAACCTCCTGCGTCATCTGAGGTATTGTAAGTATTTTTCATTCAGTAATAGTCTTTGAGCACTTAAACTCCTTGTCCAGTGGGTTATTCTCAGAATAGCTAAATTGGGCCTAAAGTAAGAAGTTCAGGAAAAATTATGACTGCCTTACTCTTTAACCGTGTTGTTCGTTTAGTATTAGCTCATGGGTTCTTAGTATTGACCTCCTGCGCTTTGGCCGCGGATACAGATAGCCGCGGTAGGTGGGAGCTGCCCGAGAATCTAAAACTCACGTTCGAGTCACTTTCCGATGGTCAGCAACGCTTTATTAGTAGCGGTGATTTTCTGGATTTCATTCCGGCCCGTCAAATGGAGCATGAGCTCACCACGCGAGAAGGTGAAGAGTTATCAACGATGCTTGGTGAGCTTATGGCTGCTGCAGAACAAATGGGCTACAACCCAGATCGGGATATGGGTGCTATACCTCTAAATACAGACACTATTCGTTTTAATGAATTGGTTATTCGACCGCCGCTTCTGCGTGATGAAAACCGTGACCCTGGCCCATTTAGTGTGAGTCGCTATCTTTTTCCAGAATCAGGTGTTCCTACCTTTGCCGGTGCGAAGGTGGCTATATGGCCGGAAGATTTGATTGTCGGAGATGTTGATGTAGCTATTGTTGGAGTGCCCAACGACATGGGCAGTGGCCGCCGCAGTGCGAACTTTGGTCCGCAAGTGATGCGAGCGATGAATACGCTAGCGCTTCCAGATGTTGATTCCTTATTAGATCCCCGGAGGGTCCTGTCTATTGTTGATTACGGCGATTTCGCCATCGATCCTATGAGCACAGAGCTTACCGTCGATCATGTCACTAGCATGGTTGCAGAGACTGCAGCTACCGGGGCGATTCCGATGTTGGTGGGTGGAGACACTTCCATGCTCTACCCAGGCGTTAAAGGTGTTGCCGAGTCACGGGGGCGCGGTGAGTTTGGTCTTGTCCACTTTAGCGCTCACCCAGACACTGATCGAGAAGCGGTGCATAGCATATCCGATGAGCAGGCACTATTTATGCTGCTCGATGAAGGCATTGTCTCCGGTCAGGATGTTATAACCGTTGGCCTGCGGGGACCATCCGTAAATGTAGATACATTGCAGTGGCTACGAGGCCAGCGTGTGCGATATCACACCATGGCGGAGATTCGCCGCAATGGCTATGGCGCTGTCATGGCACGCGTGCAGGAAGAGGTTGCCAAGGGGCCAGAGAAAATATTCGTCTCTATTGATGTCAGTGTAATTGAACCTAGTCAGATGGTGGCAGCAGGCCGAATATCACCCAACGGGCTAAGTGTTCAAGAGGTGGCATCTGCCATTCGCCATCTTTGCGCTGAAAAAGAGATCGTCGGCTTCGAGATTACTGACATGGCGCCAATGCTCGACTTTTCTCGGTTGTCAGTGGTTAACGCAAATACAGTTTTAAATGCTTGCTTGGTGGGTATGGCCTTACGCAAAGCCGGGTTTTCTGCAGATTACGTTCATCCACTTGCCATAGATCATGGTCAGGACTAGGTGACTACAATGAATCCTCTTAGACATCTGATTGAGCACCCAGAAGGAAATATACAAATGCTTTCCTTAGCAAAATTACCCCGAGCAATTATTGGTTTGGCGATTTTTTCGCTGCCGCTGTTTATGCAGAGCGCGGCCGGCCAAGATATGCCAGAACATGTAACTGGCACAGCGCCATATCCTTTTCCGATGCTGGATGTTCGAGGTTTTGAAGACCCGGAACCGCCAATCGAGCTGCCAGATACTGTCTCCGAAAAATTGGAATTACTCTCAAAGGAGCAAATTAAGTTTCTGCAAAGTGACGATGCCAGAGCCTATATCGGGAACTTAGAAAAGACAGTTACCAAGTTAGAAGAAAGTACGCCCGCAGAAGTGTTGGCGCTAGTGGAAGCTATACAAGATGTGGTCAGCCAGACTCGCTATGTTGAAGGCCGCGATGACCCAAACATAGGCATGAACACTGACTCTCCGAAATTTAATGCCTGGCGATTACGTAGACCATTGTCGATGGACCCAAAGCGCAAGCCCGGTCCAGTCAAATTAGGTCGTTATAACGGCCGCGGTGGACCGCCGACGTTTGGTGGCTATCCTCTGGCGCTTACTCCCGAGGATTTGATTGCCGGTGAAGTGGATGTCGCCATTGTGGGCGCGCCTTTGAATATGGGGTCAGGTTGGCGAGATTCTGGTGCCCAAGCTACTATTGAGATGCGTATTCAAGGGCAAGCGATGTCTGGGTCTGACCAGTATGTGGGTCTCACAGCCGGTCGAGTTCTGAACATTGTCGATTATGGCGATGTCGCCATTGATAACGCCAGCACAGAGCGTTCAATGAAACATGTGCGTGAAGTTGTTCGAGAAATCGCTGAAACAGGTGCTGTGCCTGTCATCATCGGGGGGGATCACTCTTTAGAATATCCTAACGTAGCGGGTTTGGCAGACGTATACGGCAAAGAGAAGGTGTCGGTTATCCATTTCGACTCTCACTACGATGCGTGGTGGGGTGGAAGCCACCTGATCAGTCACGGTACCCCAGTTTATCGATTGCTTAATGAGGGGCACGTGCGGCCGGCAGACTATATTCAAGTTGGTTTGCGCTCCACAGGCCCTGATCCGGAAGCGTTCCAATGGATGCGTGAAGTGGGAATGCGCTTTCATACCATGGCTGAAGTTGAGAGAAGAGGTTGGGAGGCGGTGATTGACCGGGTTGTTGCTGAGGCCAGTGAAGAAGGCCGCAAGCTTCATATCTCATTCGACATCGATGTTATTGACCCTGGTATAACAACGGCGACGGGCACTCCGGTGCCGGGTGGTTTGGATATGCGCGAGTCGATTACTATCGTTCGCCGCCTTTGTGCCGAAGCCAACGTGGTGGGTTTTGATTTGGTTGAGCTGCATCCAGCGCTTGATCCAACGTATGTTTCAACGCTGAGCAGTGCCCACATAGTAAAGGCCTGTCTTACTGGGCTTGCCATGCGAGAAAAAGAACTGACTGACCCGCACTACTTGAGTCCAATCGCTTCCGAACACGCCATTGACAACTACTATGGTGATCAACAGGAATACCTCGATAAAACGGCTGAGTTAGAAGCTAAGCTCGAAGCTGAAAAAGAGGAGAAGAACGAGGTCGAGGAATAAAAAAGCTGGGGGTTATAAAACTGGGGTCACAGAAAACTAGTGTTACAGATAATTAGACTCACAGATAATTTGGGTCAAAGTAAAATAACTCGCCAACCTTTGTGCCGCGTGGACCTCGCAAGATGGGTTTGCGCTGACTCTCTTGCCGCCCCGTTTGGCTTGGTCACCTCATTCGCCCAATGGTTGAAAGTTATTATGTGAGTCTGCTCCACGTGGAAGATAAAAATGACACCTAATCAAGATCTCAGCGGCAGAGGGCTGTTTTTCAAAAAAGTTTTTGGAGAACCGTTGGTGGTTTTCATTTTGCTTACTGCAGCAATTTTCATTTTCGATCTACTTAGTCGAAAACCGCAGATAAGCAATGAGTTGCAGCAAGTAGCGATCAGCTTGCCCGCTCAAGAGCTTTTTCAACTAGACATCAACGACTCGCTTCTTTCTAGCTTGAAAGAGCGGTTTTTCTTACTTCGGGGGAGGCAAGCCAGTGAAAGGGAAGTTGAAAAACTGATCGAGGACTGGATAAAAGATGAAATGATCTTTCGTCACGCTCTTTCACAAAACATGCATTTAGGTGACCCAAAAATAAAAGCACAATTAGTTGAGAAGATGAGTTTGCTTTGGGCAGGCGTTCCAGCGGAGCCTCAGCAGCAGGAAATCCTAAATTTCTACATGAACAACATTCAGGAATACTATTCAGAGCCGAGAATTAGTTTCTCGCAGGTATTTTTTGAACAGTTGCCACAAAATTATAATTCAGTTCTTCAAAAGCTTCTTGCTGGGAATAAAGTTGTCAGTGATGGCTACTGGCTGGGTGATGAAATAAGCAACTACACGCAAAGCATTATACTCAGCACTTTTGGTTCTGAGTTTTATACAAGTTTAGTTTCATACCCTCCCGGCCAATGGGGAGGGCCGTTGAAGTCGCCTCGCGGTTATCACTTTGTTCGCCACGAAGGGATAGAAGAACCCGCTCCACTTAAGTTCTCCGATATCTACGAGCGTGTTAGGAGGAATGTGCTTGGCGCGGAGCAGGGTAGACGCATTGACGAGCAAGTTGCAAAAATAGAAAGTCAGTTTTCGATATCTCTAGGCAGTGATGAAGATTAATAAAGCCTTAGCATTTGTTGTCTTGTTGACATTGTCCAGTTTGAGCTCAGTGGGCATTGCCCATGATATGAACATCGCTCAGTTTACATTTATTGAACAAGAGCAAAGCAGCCACTACCGTTTGCTGGTCAATAATCTTCCACAAAGTCTTGTGCCAAATCAGCAGGTAAAGCTGCCACCTTTCTGCGTTTTATCTAGTAGGCGTGAGAGCCAGCCAGGGTATTTACCTTCTGTTGATTTAGAGTTCAATTGCCGCGAACTAAAAGCAGGTTCGATCGAAACCCAATGGGGTAGTGATGGAGGGATTATCGAGCTGCACTATGTAGATGGCCGAGTGACGAGCAAAATGCTTCAGGGTGCTAGAGCGGGTACAACCCTGCCGTTACCTGATTGGGCTAGCGAGGAAGATCTGGACTTAAGTTTTTTCAAAACCGTATGGCTCTATCTTTTTTTAGGAGCGGAACACGTGCTGATAGGCTTGGACCATTTAGCCTTTGTGTTTTGCCTTGTGATGTTGGCAAGCGGCAGGAATCTATTGTATCTAGTAACGGCGTTCACCCTTGGTCACTCATTGTCATTGGCCCTGTCCTTTTTGGGTGCAGTGAACCTTTCTGTAGCACCCGTAGAAACGGTTATTGCTCTGTCCGTGGTTTTTATGGCGAGAGAGGCGATTTTAAATCAGCGAGCGAAATGGTTAAACCTACCGACGTCTTCTCCGATGCAGTCAATTAAGATCAGGATGGCTCTAGCGGCAGCTTTCGGTCTGGTTCATGGGCTCGGCTTTGCCAGTGTATTAAGTGATTTGGGCGTGCAACCCGGTGACACCCTAATCGCTCTGACATTTTTTAATATTGGTGTGGAAGTAGGTCAGATTTTTTTTGTGCTTGCCACAATGATATTTGTGTTCGCTTGCAAAAGGGCGCGTGTAGATAGACATTCGATTCCTCTGACGCTCAATTTGATAGGCGCTATGGGTCTTTTCTGGACTTTGCAACGGTTGTAGTCGTGGCAATAGCGCTGCAGCTTTAGACGAAGAGCCGATTATTGCCTTATCATGTATTCAATGGCTAACGCTGATGTGCTTCTAAACTTTGGTCCTTGTTCATTTACGATCACTAGTTAGTTAAAGCCAATTGTAGGGCTGATCGCGAACAAATATTTATCGGCTTTACTGACTCCCCTGTGCTTGATGCGCCAGACTCTCCTTCTATATCTTCGTGCTATTTTTTTAAACATCTTCATAATTCTAACGACAACCATAAATGGACTTAAGCCTGTTCATTGGCTTTAAATTACTTTGCAAAACAATGGCAGGCAGGCATCGGCGAGCTCGTCAAGAGGGCTTTTTGTGGTTTAATCCAAGCCCGCCGAACTACAGCAGTGGCTTATATGATCAAACTTTGCTCCGAGCAATAAGGCAATCCAAAATTCAAATTCACTCGTATTTAAGATATCGACACACAATGCAGTGTTTTGGGTTGAGCATCTTTAATTTTTTCGGAATTTTTTATTTCTACGTATCGATAGATCGCGACTTAAGGGTTTAGGAGAAAAAAGACGTGCAGTATTTAAAAGCAGTGTTGCTGGTCTTAATGACAAGCTGTCAGTCTACATCGAGCTTTTCAACCATTCGTACTGCAACACTAGTTGATTTAGAGAAGTTTTCTGGCCAGTGGTACGTTATCGCAAACATCCCAACCTTCATCGAAAAAGATGCGTATAACTCCGTTGAAAGTTACGCAGTTGCCCCAGACGGTAAAATAGAGACCACCTTTACGTTTAATAAAGGTGGGTTTGATGGCGCGAAAAAAGTTTACAGCCCTACAGCCTCCGTTCGTGATGGGACCGGCAATGCCATTTGGGGAATGCAGTTCGTTTGGCCATTCAAAGCAGAATACCGAATTATCTACATTGACCCAGATTATGAATTTACAATTATTGGGCGCTCTAAAAGGGATTACGTCTGGCTAATGGCAAGGGAGGCTAGCATTGCTGACGCGGACTATCAGCGTCTGATTAGTATTATTCAGGAACAGGGCTACGACCTCGATAATCTGCGAAAAGTACCTCACGGGTCTAGTCAATTGGACTAACAGCTTGTGAAAATAATCACATGCTCACCCCTGACACTGACACCGAACCAATCCCGGTGATCTGCATAGTGTAGATCAAGTCATGCTGGCCCGAGGTCGGAGACGGGTTGCTGTTCTCAGCCTACTGCCTATTCATGTCCCTTGTTAAAAACACTGCGGGCCTAGCACTAACTATCTAGGCGTCCTTAGTTCAGCAAACCTAGAACGAGCACCCATAGAGTTGGGTTCACTAATTTAAATTTTTTGAAGTTTGAAAGCTCCACAGCGTCAGCCCCTAAGGACTTCCGAGGCTGATTAGTAGTCGAGCAGTTATGCTCGCAGAATTCTCGGGGCTTAGATGGTCTGGTCCCGCTCGGCAATCAAAATAATGCAGTGGTTTTT
>CAJWGN010000164.1 GCA_913031035.1 uncultured Gammaproteobacteria bacterium | reverse complement strand
AGGTTGGGGGTTCGATTCCCTCCTGGCCTGCCACTAACAATGGCGGGTAGGAAAAAGGCAGGTAAGACAAAAAGGCCGGGCACGATGAATTCCGCTGGATATCATCGTTAAACCAGCACTAACGTAATAGCAGAGTTAACAAGCGCAGATATGTCTGAGAAAGCGGAAAACAATAGCGGAAGTTTAGATTTAGTGAAATGGGCTGCCGTTGTGGCGATTGTTGTCGCGGCTGTTTATGCGAACTCTTATTTTGCAGCTGAGTCGCTTTTGGCGCGAACCATTGGTTTGTTAGTTGTTGCAGGAGTTGGTGGCTGGATTGCTGCGCAGACTGTTAAAGGCCGCGCGTTCGTTAATCTTTGCCTAGAAGCACGAGTGGAAATTCGAAAGGTTGTTTGGCCTACAAGGCAGGAAACTACTCAAACCACTATCGTAGTATTAATCGTGATCTTCATTGTAGCCATTATACTTTGGTTGCTAGATTGGGGATTGAATGGCGTTGTTTCGTCATTAATAAGCTAGAGAAACCTAATGGCTAAACGCTGGTATGTGGTCCACGCCTATTCGGGCTACGAAAAAAAAGTAATGCATGCTCTTCATGAGCGAATAAGTTTGTCGAAGATGGATGATTATTTCGATGAAGTATTGGTTCCGACTGAAGAAGTAATGGAAATGCGTGCTGGTCAAAAGCGTAAGAGCGAGCGAAAGTTCTTTCCTGGCTACGTCTTAGTCCATATGGAGTTAAACGATGACACTTGGCATCTTGTAAAAGATACGCCTCGGGTTATGGGCTTTATTGGAGGCACAGCGCAAAAACCTGCTGCCATCACTGACGCTGAGGCAGATAAAATTCTCCAGCGTATGGAGGATAGCGAAGAAACGCCAACACATAAGATTATCTATGAACCCGGTGAAATGGTTCGAGTCACTGATGGTCCGTTCAACGACTTTACTGGCACTGTAGAAGAAGTAAATTACGAAAAGAGCCGACTTCGCGTAGCGGTTTTGATTTTCGGTCGTTCAACGCCAGTCGAGCTAGAGTTCGGTCAGGTAGAAAAGAGTTAAGAATTTCGGGATCTAAAAATCTAGAGCTTAGAGTCAATAACTACTGAGTCTTTTTTTTTAGTTCCACACTTGGTACTGCTCAATGTGAGTGGTTTTTTAAAAAAGTCGGCAATGTTTTGCTAAGGCATGCAGTGTCGCCGGGGAGTTCAGGATCTCTGAGACTTTAAGCCTAGTGGCTTATCTCAGTGTTAACTGAACGCTAAAACCCAAAGGAGTTATATCATGGCTAAAAAAGTACTCGCTTATATTAAGCTGCAAGTTGGCGCCGCAAAGGCCAACCCAAGTCCCCCAGTTGGTCCAGCTCTTGGTCAGCATGGCGTAAACATCATGGAATTTTGTAAGGCATTTAATGCCCAAACTCAAGGCGTAGAGCCTGGTTTGCCAATTCCTGTTGTTATCACGGTTTATGCGGATCGTAGTTTTACCTTTGTAATGAAGACTCCGCCAGCTTCTGTGTTATTGCGCAAGGCAGCGGGAATCGAGAAAGGTAGTGGGCGTCCAAACACCGAGAAAGTTGGAAAAGTGACCCGGGCTCAGTTAGAAGAGATTGCGACACAAAAAATGGCTGACCTTACCGCTTCTGATATGGAAGCTGCGGTTCGGACCATCGCTGGTAGTGCACGTAGTGCAGGACTTATAGTAGAGGGGATGGAGTAATATGTCTAAACTATCCAAGAAGCAAAAGCTTGCTGCTGCAAAGCTTGAAGTTGGCAAGAACTATTCTGTAGAAGAGGCTATTTCGCTCATCGCTGAGTTTTCTTCTTCGAAATTTAAAGAATCTATCGACGTTGCTATTAACTTAGGCGTTGATCCTCGCAAATCTGATCAGGTTGTTCGTGGATCCACTATCCTCCCTGCCGGTACTGGTAAAGATGTTCGCGTTGCTGTTTTCGCTCAAGGCGAAAATGCAGCTAAAGCGACTGCCGCTGGAGCTGATATTGTTGGATTTGAAGATCTTGCCGAATCTATAAAAGCAGGCAATTTGGATTTTGATGTTGTCATTGCTACCCCTGATGCTATGCGTGTTGTTGGCGCTTTAGGTCAGGTGCTTGGTCCTCGTGGCCTTATGCCAAACCCTAAGGTCGGCACAGTTACCCCTGACGTTGAAACAGCCGTCAAGAATGCTAAAGCTGGCCAGGTTCGATACAGAACCGACAAGAATGGAATCATTCATGGCGGTATCGGCAAAGTAGGTTTTGACAGTGCTGCAATTAACTCTAACCTAGAAGCGTTATTAATCGATCTTAAGAAGGCTAAACCGGCCTCAGCAAAAGGTGCCTTTATCAAGAAAGTTGTACTTTCTTCGACTATGGGTCCTGGGCTTCAGATCGATCATTCATCACTCGCGCAATAACGTTTTATTGTCTGCTGTTTCTTACAGCTGAAAATTTTTGGCAAGCAGCTTTACTGCTTGCCTCAAGACTTTGGGGTTTTGTCAGCTTGCTGGCAAGACTGTCAAAGACCGTAGGTGGAGTGTTAACCCACTTCTTAATGTCCTACGCAGATGGTGAAACCCAATTCAGAGATTTTATCACTGGATTCTTATCACCAATTTAAATCGGTATTTCTTTTGAAGTACCTTCACGGTTAGCGATAACCGAAAACTTAAGGAGTTTGCATAGTGGCAATCCGATTGGAAGACAAGAAACAAATTGTTTCCGAAGTCAATCAAGCTGCTAGTAGTGCTTTGTCTGCAGTGATCGCCGATTATCACGGTGTATCTGTTAGTAAGCTTACAGATCTTCGAAAGACCGCAAGAGAAAACAATGTTTATCTACGTGTTGTTCGCAACACACTGCTCAAAAAAGCAGTAGTGGACACTGAGTTTGAATGCATCCAAGAAGTATTAGTAGGCCCAACGATTCTAGCTTTTTCTCAAGAAGATCCGGGCGCCGCTGCACGCGTGCTGAAGGATTTTGCTAAAGATAATAAAGCATTCGAAATCAAAGCACTTTCTGTTGGTGGCAAGTTATTAGATGCGAGTCAGATCGACGTGTTGGCAACATTGCCTACGCACGATCAAGCTTTGTCTATGTTAATGAGTGTCATGTTGGCGCCTGTTACTAAGCTTGCAAGAACTTTAATTGAAGTTCCTACGAAGGCGACACGCGCTGTGGCCGCCGTTCGAGACCAAAAGCAAGAAGCAGCTTAATTTTTTTAATTAACATTTAATTAATATTTTACTAAATAGGAGATAAGAGTCATGGCTCTATCTAAAGAAGATGTTCTAGAAGCAATCGCTGAAATGTCAGTAATGGATGTTGTTCAGTTGGTTGAAGCAATGGAAGAAAAATTTGGTGTTTCTGCTGCGGCTGCTGTTGCCGTTGCGGCTCCAGCTGCAGGTGGCGAAGCTGCTGCTGCTGAAGAGCAAACTGAGTTTGATATCGTTTTGACAGGTATAGGCGAGAAGAAAGTAAACGTGATTAAGGCAGTTCGTGCTATCACAGGTCTTGGTTTGAAAGAAGCGAAAGAGCTTGTTGACGGTGCACCTTCTACTCTTAAAGAAGCTGCTCCTAAGGCAGAAGCTGAAGAAGCTAAGAAGCAATTGGAAGAAGCTGGCGCTTCTGTTGAGCTTAAGTAATAAGCTCCAGCGTCAAAACGAGCGACACCAGATGTGCAGAATGTGCATCTGGTGTTAGTTCGTGTTTATTTTTTGTTGTTGGGCTGAATAGCCGGACAACACACGTGACACTCGGTTCAGGTTAGATTTTCCCTGAGTCACGATTTGCAGAATCGTCTGCTAGAAGTTAAGACCTAAAGTACACAACGCTAGGAACACAACATGGCCTATTCGTATACAGAGAAAAAGCGTATTCGTAAGAATTTCGGCAAATTGCCGAGCGCGATGGACATCCCCTATTTATTGTCCATTCAAGTTGATTCTTACAGACAGTTTACCCAATCCGGAACCCCCGTGGAAAACCGTATTGATCAAGGCTTACACGCCGCATTTAAATCTGTATTTCCAATCGTTAGCTATTCAGGGAAAGCAGTTCTTGAATACGTTAGCTATGAGCTCGGCAAGCCTGCTTTTGACGTTAAAGAATGTCAGCTTCGAGGCTCGACATATTCAGTGTCATTGAGAGTGAAAGTAAGGTTGATCCTTTATGATAAGGAATCAACTGTACAAACCATCAAGGACATAAAAGAACAAGAAGTTTACATGGGTGAAATTCCGTTAATGACGGACTCCGGAACCTTTGTAATCAACGGTACCGAGCGTGTTGTTGTGTCACAGCTCCACCGATCACCTGGCGTGTTTTTTGATCATGATAGAGGCAAGACTCACAGCTCAGGTAAGTTGCTGTACTCTGCACGGGTCATTCCTTACCGTGGTTCATGGTTGGATTTCGAATTCGACCCGAAAGACATGGTTTATGTGCGAATCGACAGACGTCGCAAGTTGCCAGCGACGGTACTGCTGCGCGCATTAGGATTTAGTTCTCAAGAAATACTTGAGATGTTCTACGAGAACAATACCTTCAACATCACCACCAACAAAGACAACGAGCCGGTTATTACTTTAGACCTGATCCCTGCGCGACTTCGTGGTGAAGTATTATCATTCCCAGTGAATGACAAGAAAGGCAAATTGATTGTTGAAGAAGGTCGACGTATTACTAGTCGCCATATTCGTCAAATGGAAACAGCTAAACTTACTAGCCTTGAAGTCTCTAATGATTACTTAGGTGGCGTTTCTTTGGCTCGCGATATTATTAATGAAGAAACAGGTGAGGTTGAATTTGCCTGTAACTCTGAAGTGTCAGAAGAGCTTATCGCTGGATTCTTAGAAAAGGGCGTAACAACTTTTCAAACTATTTACACAAACGATTTGGATTGCGGTCCTTTTGTTTCCGATACACTAAAAATAGATTCAACCACTTCTAAATTAGAAGGAATGGTGGAAATCTATCGCATGATGCGCCCAGGCGAGCCGCCAACAAAAGAATCAGCGGAGAACTTATTCTCTAACTTATTCTTCGCACCTGAGCGTTATGATCTGTCAGCCGTCGGACGAATGAAATTTAATAGAAGACTAGGTCGACCTGAAACTGAAGGCGCGCCAGTACTTGACAATAGCGACATTGTTGAAGTTCTGAAGACCCTAGTGGGAATTCGAAATGGCTTTGGCTCAGTCGATGACATCGATCACTTGGGCAATCGCCGCATTCGATCTGTGGGCGAAATGGCTGAAAACCAATTCCGAGTTGGCTTAGTTCGTGTCGAGCGTGCAGTAAAAGAGCGCTTAAGCATGGCCGATTCCGAAGGCTTGATGCCTCAAGATATGATTAATGCCAAGCCGGTGGCTGCAGCAATCAAAGAATTCTTTGGTTCTAGCCAGCTTTCCCAGTTTATGGATCAGAATAACCCTCTTTCAGAAGTGACTCATAAGCGTCGCGTTTCTGCTCTAGGGCCGGGTGGCTTAACTCGTGAACGTGCCGGTTTTGAGGTTCGCGATGTGCATCCTACTCACTACGGCCGCGTGTGTCCTATTGAGACACCTGAAGGTCCAAATATTGGGTTGATTAATTCGCTTGCGACATATGCTAGAACTAATCACTACGGCTTTTTAGAAAGTCCTTACCGGAAAGTAGTCAGTAACAAAGTGACTGACGAGATTGATTACCTTTCTGCGATTGATGAAAGTGACTTCGTTATTGCTCAGGCAAGCGCGCCACTAGATAAGAAGCGCGGCTTTGTAGACACTCTAGTAACAGTGCGTCACAAGGGTGAGACTCTTTTAAAGCCGCGTGAAGAAATTGACTATATGGACGTTGCGCCACAGCAGATGGTATCTGTTGCTGCGGCATTGATTCCATTTTTAGAGCACGATGATGCTAACCGAGCATTGATGGGATCAAACATGCAGCGTCAAGCGGTGCCAACTCTGAAAACAGAGAAGCCTTTGGTCGGCACTGGCATGGAACGTAACGTTGCTACTGACTCAGGTGTGTGTGTTGTTGCTTTCCGCGGTGGTGTTATCGAAAGTGTTGATGCCGCCCGCATTATTGTCCGGGTTAATGATGTTGAGACACTTGCAGGTGAAGCTGGTGTAGATATTTACAATCTCACTAAATACACTCGCTCAAATCAGAACACTTGTATAAGTCAGAAACCCTTAGTTAAAGATGGCGATATTATTGGACGAGGCGACATCCTAGCGGATGGTCCGTCGATCGATATGGGCGAATTGGCTCTAGGTCAGAACATGCGTATAGCATTTATGCCTTGGAATGGTTACAACTTCGAAGATTCAATCCTTATATCGGAGCGAGTTGTTAAAGAAGACAGATTCACCACGATCCATATTCAAGAGCTCACATGCGTTGCTCGAGACACTAAATTAGGTTCTGAGGAAATTACATCCGACATCCCTAATGTTGGTGAAGGTGCGTTAAGCAAGCTTGACGAATCAGGGATTGTTTACATCGGCGCAGAAGTAAGCGCTGGTGATATTTTAGTTGGCAAGGTGACGCCTAAAGGCGAAACCCAGTTAACGCCGGAAGAGAAATTACTTCGTGCCATCTTCGGAGAAAAAGCCTCTGATGTTAAGGATACTTCGCAGCGTGTGCCAACCAGTGTTAAGGGTACGGTTATCGATGTTCAGGTGTTCACTCGTGACGGTCTTGAGAAAGATCAACGGGCGATTGCGATTGAGGAAGCTCAGCTTTCCAAGGTTCGGAAAGACATCAATGACGAATACCGAATTGTGGAAGCTGCCACATTCGAACGTTTACAGTCAGCCATACAAGACAATTCTGTAGCCGGCGGACCTGACCTTAAGAAAGGTCAGATAGTTACCGCTGAATACCTCGCTGATCTACCGCGAGATGATTGGTTCAAGCTTCGCATGTCCAACGATGAGTTGAACAAGCAGTTAGAACGCGCTGAAGAGCAATTGAAAGAGAGGCAAGCGGAGCTAGACGAGAGGTTTGAGGACAAGCGTAAGAAGCTTACTCAAGGTGATGATTTAGCCCCAGGCGTTTTGAAGATTGTTAAAGTCTATCTTGCGATTAAGCGTCGTATTCAGCCAGGCGACAAAATGGCAGGACGGCATGGAAACAAGGGTGTGATCTCCGTGATTATGCCTATCGAAGACATGCCATACGATGACAGTGGTGAGCCGGTGGATATCGTATTGAATCCACTAGGTGTGCCTTCTCGAATGAACGTAGGTCAAGTTCTAGAAACTCACTTGGGCGCGGCGGCAAAAGGTCTTGGCAACAAGATTGGCGCTATGCTTGACGCGAAGAAGAAAGTTACCGAAGTCCGTAAGCTGGTTAACGACATATATAACAAAGTCGGTGAGCGAAGCGAAGATATTAAAGGCCTCTCAGATGACGAAGTCATGGAGCTGGCTGGCAACCTTCGAGCCGGTGTACCGATGGCAACGCCAGTATTTGATGGCGCCGCTGAGACTGAAATCAAAGATATGC
>CAJWGN010000163.1 GCA_913031035.1 uncultured Gammaproteobacteria bacterium | reverse complement strand
CGATGGCCCAGTCCAATCTAGGAGTTATGTACTACAACGGATTCGGGATTCCTGAGAATTATGAAGAAGCGATTAAGTGGTATCGGTTAGCAGCTGCACAAGGTGTTGCGAGTGCTCAGTACAATCTAGGAGTTATGTACGACGACGGAGAAGGTGTACCTGAGATTAATACAGGAGCGGTAAAGTGGTTTCGGTTAGCAGCTGAACAAGGTAATGTGGATGCGCAGCGCAGGCTAGGAGCCATGTACCAGAAAGGAGAGGGTGTACCTGAGGATTATGCGAAGGCTTATGCCTGGTATTCAATAGCTGCGGCACAGAGGGACAGCGCTGCAAAATACAGTAGAGATGCTCTTTTCGCATCTCTAACACGCGACCAAAAAGCACGGGGCCAAAGAATAGCTGCCAAGTGCTTTGAGTCTGGCCTTCGGCGTTGTGACTAGCAAAGTTACGCAGTCTCGACCTGTCCGCAGGGGTGGTTCAAACTCAACCATAGACATACTAGTGTGGACGAACGGTTAGGTATTTCTAAGAACAGTGCTATCAAACTACTCATTCAAAAAGTTCTATTCCTGCTGTTTAAGGGCTTTGTTTGAAATCGCCGCCGAGGAGATCGGCAAGCGCCCAACTTTGGGTGGCTAGGTTATTCGTGTTTACAGGCAACTGTGACTCCAGAGGTAGCTAACAAATCCAAACACGATCTACTGCAAACACCCCACAATTACCAAGGAAAAGTCGTAACTTATTGTTTTATATGGTGCCCGGAGCCGGAATCGAACTTATTTCATATATATTATTAAATACAAGCAGTTAAAATATATAGCATCAAGATAGAAAATAAATGTGTGACTAAAAGTAGTTCTATGAGCACAGATTTTCGCCGCCGCCTCGATTTCGTACGGTATGTCCGCAGATATCCAAAACCGGTATCCTTAAGACCCCACCCTACCCCCATTTCCTAGCAATCGCCCAGCCAGCACCCCACCCTAGGGGTGCACCCCGATAAGTCAGAATGGTTCCATTGCATCCGTATACATACTATTGTGAACGACCTGTTGGGTGTTTTAAGAACTACTATAAAGCTCCTACCTTAGCAGTGGCTCCATTCTGCGGAGGATAGACTGCGATTAGACAAAAACACAATACAGGGAGACAGGTTTCCCCTTGGCATAGTAGAGCCAAAATAATTGTATTTCTTGGCATTTGATCACTGACAGATTCAACCAGAAAGTGATAGATTTACCCATCAAAAAATATATAGGATTATTAACATGAGAAAGAGTCTCACCGGAACATTCCTAATTCTTTCGTTATTCACGTTTTCTTGGGTTGCACAAGCAGCAGATTTGGAAAACATCGGCACTTTCGACTTTCCTACCTCAGGCTCTTCTGAGGCACAGGAACATTTTTTGCTCGGTGTGGGCTATCTGCACAGCTTTGGCTGGAAACAAGCCCGTGTTGAGTTTCAAAAAGCACAGGAAATCGAGCCTGAATTTGCTATGGCTTACTGGGGTGAAGTTTTTTCCTACAATCATCCGTTGATAATGCCAGAAGGTGATCCCGGAGCTCCAATACGGGTGCTGAATAAGTTGGGTGCCACTTCTGCAGAGCGTCTGGCAAAAGCGCCCACAGAGAGAGAAAAAGGTTTTCTCAGGGCAGCAGAGGCCTATGCCTTTGATGAGGGTGGAGTCTTGGGAAAAAGAACTGCTTGGATGAATGCCATGAAGACGCATTATGAAGCTTTCCCGGATGATTTTGAGGTAGCTGCGTTCTATACTGTTTCACTGATAAGTGCTGCTACTGCGGCAGGTGACCAGAGGGACCGGACCAATTTTCTTGCCGGTTCTATTGCCCTGGAGTTATTCCGTGAAAACGAAAATCATCCAGGGGCTGCTCATTATATTATCCATTCATTCGATGATCCGGAGCACGCGCCAATCTCCCTGGCTGCCGCCTTAAAGTACGCCACCATAGCTCCCGCCGTTGCGCATGCCCGACATATGCCAACCCATATCTTCATTCAACACGGGATGTGGCAAGAAGTAGCGGAATACAATATAAGTGCGTTTCAGGCAGGCGCGGACCTATGGCTGCCTGGCGACAGCCCTGGCGACCAGAATCACTCTTCCGATTGGGGGCAATACGGCCATCTACAACTGGGAGATTTTGCCTACGCCAGGGAGTGGATAGCCAAGGCCGAGAATGTTCTGGCTCAAAACCCGGATGACAGACGCTCAATGGGTACTCTAAGAAACATGAAGGCACGCTATATCGTTGAAACTCAGGAATGGAAGACCAGTGCAATCGACTCGAATACCAATGCTGGTGAACTCCTCGCCATCGGATTGAGTGCCATAAATCTCGGCGATGAGGCGATGATTGAGAAAACTATAGCAAGACTGCAAGAAATGGTGGAATCACGACCGGATGATAGCAATCTCAATATTATCTATCGGGAAGTGGCTGGGTTGTCGCTGGCCCGACAAGGTAGAACCGAGAAGGCTCAAGCATTATTTGATGAAGCGATTGCACTCACTGATGCTCAGTTACCGCCAAGGGGCTCTGCAAATCCCTATAAACCTGCCTACGAACTTTATGGGGAGGTCATGTTGGCTCAAGGACAGGCAGAGAGAGCCATCGAATTATTCTCTGAATCCCTGTTGAGAACGCCAAACAAATCCTGGTCTGTGCTTGGCTTAGCCCGCAGTTATGTGGCGCAGGGCCTAAGCAATCAAGCGCGCGAGCAATACCAAAAATTGACTCAAATATTAGTTGACGACCAACTACCTGAGTATCAGGAGGCATTATCTTATCTGGCCGCTGGAGGGGATTAGCTCGGCTCGAACTAATCCGGAAAATGGAGAGACCATAACTGTATTGGAAACAAGTCACCCCCCACTTGTCCACTACAGTTTCTCCTAGAATTTTTAGCTTTTCATTCTCGCTTTTTCAAGGCTATATGCAGAATATCCCTTTTAAAATTGACAGGATAACTACAAGTATTGATCTGTGACGGGGCGACTTTCGTCCACAATAGTATGTGTAGGAGTGGGATGGAACCACTCTGACTCAAGTTCGGTGTGTCCAAGAGGAAAGGGTAGGGTAAAGGATGGACTAAACTATACTCTATCGTGTGAGGGCGTCGCCGTTAAACTTGTACGTTACTGGAGAGGTGCTCGTATCCTCATCGATCATGAACCAGCTAGACTTGGCGTTGCTGATAATAGGGTTGTTATCGTTGTAAACGTCGAGGGTCTCACATTTCCAAAACATACTGCCATCTAATATGATGCGTTCGTCGAGGTCGCCACGTTTAACCATAAGAAGTAATGCAGCTGAACCCTGGCGAGTACTCATCTGGGTCTCCCCGGCCTGATAGTCGAGGTAGGCATCTTTAAGAATACGTTGTTCAAGCGAGGGGTCTCCGTCCATCTTTTCTAGTACTGACTTCGCGACGTAGTCTGCCGTGCCTTCTGCAAGCCAGCGTGAATTATTTGGCTCGTTTGCCTCGCGACGATCACGGCATGCTTCTATCTCTAGGTCCTGTTGAATACCATGGTAGGTTTCGTGTGCAACAATATATTTGAGCGTACTAAAGTCTGATTCAGATGTTGCCGCCACAAGCCCCATGCCCGCAGAGTAACAAGGTACGGCGAGCGTAGCTGCGTCTCCGCCGTTTTCTAGTAAATAGCGAAGGCGGATAGATTCTTCTGCTCGTGCGCTGGAATTCATGTTGGGGCAAGAGGTATCGATCCAATTAAGCATCTCAGCTAGAAGATTTTCGATTTTAGCGTCGCTCATGGTGACGAAATGAGGAGTGAACGCCATGTATTCACGGTCTTCCGATGTAGCCTCACGCGATGCAGAGCCAACGGGCCAGACAAAGACTTTTATGTCGCGCTTGCGATCGCGGGCGTGTTCGGAGACGACAACGGCAGCGGACAAGAGTTCTTTGGTGTCATAGCTGGAGTAGTTGCTCATTCGCGTCTGCGGCAGAGAAACCTTATCTAAAGTCTTATAAAATGAGTCGTTGGGAGTGCCCATGAGGCATCCGACTACCCAAGGATAGGCGTTGGTGACGAAGTAGCCATACTGGCCTGCCAGAGTCATGCCGTTGCATTCGTCAAGGTCACCTGAGCCGGCGATGTATTCGTAGTCGTCGACGAACGTCCCGTCATAGCTTTTTCCTGGCTCGTCGATGCCGGCAGGCCGCGATCCAGGCTTTAGAGAGTAGCTGCTTTTCGCAGAGCGTAAAGTGCCGCTTGTGTCGGTAAAGTAACTGCCGTAAATGGGGAAACCGTCGGCTGCGAAGCCGATAACAGGCGAGTCAGTGCCCGGAAACTGGTCGAATAGCGCAGCAGGGCCGCCGTGGTAATGGTAAAGGCCTGTCCCATCAGTGTGGCCTAAATGTGCATCGAGCGTTATATTCGCTGCACTACTGCGTGGGTCATAACGCCACGATTGATCAGCATCGGTACATAAAATATTTTCTTCAGAGCTGCTGAAGCAGGTCGGTTCGAGGCTCTTTAGCGGCGCTCCATTTAAAAATATCGCATCGGTTCGTGTTGGCGAGAGCGCGCTAACCACGGCAGCTTGCTTGGGGCTCGCACTCACTTTGTACCTTGAGGGCTGAGCTAGCACCGGCACTACGAAATTAATCCCTATGCCGCCTACATCATGGTTGGGTAGGCTGTTGCTCAAAAATTTACATGTGCCATCAGCGGCCACCCTTACATCGAGTTTAGCGGCCAGAAAGTTGTCGTTACTGAGATCCTTGACTACGGCAACATTCTTCGCCACGAAGTATGAGCAAGTCGCAGCGCGTGAAGTGAACTTTATGTTGCTTATATCAGTGACTGATTTTGCGACAAAGTTCTCTATCGTGCCGACGGAGATCAAATCTTCTCCGAGTGCGCCTCCGATACCATAAACCTGATCGCCATATAAGGCCAGATAGATGCCGCTGTCAGGATAATAGCGATAGGTATAACCTTGTGTCTTTGATACCGAATCGGCGAATTTTGGTACACCTAGGACATCTGAGTATTTTGATTCAAGCCATGCGAATAGCTTAAGAGCATCTACCTCTATGTTAGAAAATGCCATAGGAGAAATAAGTAGCAAAGTCATAGAAAGAAAAGAGGCGCGCAGCAGTGTTAGAAGTTTCATGGTTGAACTCGGACAAATAATTTAACGTCGTTTACAATAGTATGTATAGGGGTGCAATGGAACCATTCACGTACACGGGGGTTTCCTTTGGCACTCTATTGATCTTTAGAAAATTCTAGTCAATCTGCTAAAAAAGCCATCTACTAACGCATCACACGACTTGAACCTTCCCGGAGATAAACATTCGACATCTTGGTATGAAGCCTGGAGAGTTTCTAAGTTTTCAATTTTTAGCTTAAATGTTAGCTTGGGATCCGATTCACTTGGCGCTGCTGATTCAAATGCTGTATCAATATTAAATATTGTGAAATCTGGCCCAATCTGGGCAGTAGAAGCTCCGACATAGCTTTTATTAGATCCATCTTCGTTCACTCCTGCTTCAAAATCTAACAACAGGGCTATACCGTTTGACTCGAATATTACGTATTCAGCACCCCACTGAGTTCGGTATATTGCCTTAAGTGAACCAGTAGCTTCCAGCACCGGGATTGCTTCAAATTCACCTAATCCTTGGCAAAACCCATTGTCTTCGGCAAAAGGCAAACAATAAAGATCTTTTGACAGAAACCCCAAGGCAGTGCTCGTCATCTCCATACCAAGCGTTCCATCTTGAGTTAAGGTGGTTATGCTATATTTTTCAGAAACTTTACTTCCTTCATATTTTTCGAAGAAGCCAGTTAGGTTGAACGCATAGATTCTAACTAGGTCGCCGTTTGTCAGAGTGAGTATGTAGAATCCATTCGAAGGAATTAAATACACTCCGTCGTTAATTTGCGCTTGCGATGTATTTATAAAACATAAACTTACGCAAATAACGCCTAATATTCTTTTATCTTAATCATAATTTTATTTTCAGCGTAGCTGGCATTCGAATTCATATTCTTCACTTTTCTTTAAATGGTTTTTTTATATTTTCAAGTTCTGCTTTTTAAATTTGATCATACTTTGTATAACCCAATGTCTAATTTTCTGCGGCTTTTCAGGCATGCAAAGTTTTATACGATAATGTACTACAAATTTTTATTTTATCAAGGAGATGCAACATGCCCCGTGCATTTTCTCAACCAATAAAATTGTGAAACGGCCGCCGGCGTTTACGCAGGCATTATTCAGACTGCCACTAGCGTCCTTGAAACAGCATGTTGCTTAATAGACCCGGTCAATTTTATTTTGAAGTTACACAGCTTAAGGAACTGACGGCCAATTAATAACTTACGTTTTTTAAACAGCCTTAGTCAGCCCCCACAACCGTTATACCCCACCGCCTATCTTCCGGCTCCTCAGCCTTAGATAGCTCTATGTGGATTTTCCCTGACTACTCGCCTGGGTCTACAAGAAAAATTGTACCGCTTTTATATTTCCGCTGAGTGTCTCCTAAGTCAGCCCAGTATCTGCCTAATTCGCACTCACTCCCCCCTTTTCCTAGCAGCCACTCAGTTCGCACGCCACCCCGGGGTACCCACCCTTGTGCAAGGATGGTTCCATTGCGCCCCCATACATACTATTGTGGGAGGACGGTTATGACTCCCTCGAGAACAAGGCCATGAAACTACTCATCTCTACGAAATTTTAAAGATATTAAGGAATAAATAATGATTACTAAAGAGAACAATTCGTTTCTTCCTGGGAGACTTGGTGATCCTAATTCTTCCCTTCGTGTGGATGAACGAGCGGATCCACGATTAGTAAATGCTTTAGCTCCCTTCGGTCTTGATATCCACCCAGAAAAAGCATCTGTAGATGGTAACTCCAGTGCTACAGATTGCATAAATTGGGCTTCGGAAGCCGAGCTCAACTACGCGAGTGTTTTTAAAACTAGTTTTACTGAATTGCCTCCAATATCAAACGTTGAATCAAGTGAAGAAATAATAATTGGAATGGATGGGAATGAGATAAAAATCTACATACATAAGCCTACCAATGTAACGGGTAAAATTCCTTGCCTTGTTCATATGCATGGAGGTGGTATGGTAATACTTAAGGCCAAGGACCCTAACTATGAAAGGTGGCGCCAAGAGCTAGCAGCAAGAGGGCTACTAGTTATTGGAGTGGAATTCCGAAATGCAGGCGGGGAACTTGGCTGTCATCCATTTCCCGCTGGGCTGAATGATTGTGCGTCTGCGACCCGTTGGGCTTTTAAAAATAGAGATAAACTAAGAGCATCATCCATCATAGTTTCGGGAGAGTCAGGCGGCGGCAATCTCTGTTTAGCTACAGCTCTTAAAGCGAGCAGAGAAAGCTGGATTAATGAAATTTCAGGGGTCTATGCCCAATGCCCTTATATTTCCGGACTTTATGCAGATCCACCTTTAAACTTACCTTCTTTAAAGGAAAACGAAGATTATTT
>CAJWGN010000162.1 GCA_913031035.1 uncultured Gammaproteobacteria bacterium | reverse complement strand
TAACGTGAACTATTTCACTGTGGACGTATTGCCAAAGATTCGCGTGCTCTTAGTAAATGGTGAGGCGTCTGATAATTGGTTTGATGATGAGGGACATTGGTTTGGGCTGGCTGTTAGCGCAGCACTTCAATCGCCTTTTGAGTTGGAATCTATTGAGCCGGGGGTGCTAAGTGCTGCTGCATTAAGACAAACCGATGTGGCGGTATTATTGAATGTGGGAAGCTTAAATAGTGGACAAGCTCAAGCGCTTGCTGACTATGTAAGGCGTGGCGGAAGTGTTCTATTTGCGCCAGCAGATCGCGTTCAAGCTGAATCTTTTAATGCACTTTTCGCTGACATAGCGCCTGCCCTTATCCAGCAACAGGGATTAAGTAGAGATGATTATTTGGTTATTGCAGACTTCGATCGCCGCCATCCTATATTGAGACCTCTAGGCAATGAATGGTCAGCTAGGTTCGAGAATCATTGGAGTATAGCGCCAGTTGAGGGAGCCGATGTCTTAATGCAGTTCGATTCTGCTGAGCCTGCATTGGTTGAGCGAGCGGTGGGCTCAGGTAGAACACTGATATTCGCATCTTCGCTTGATTTAGAATGGAATAATCTTGCCCTACAGGGGCTTTTCCTCCCCTTTGTTCATGAAACCCTCCGTCATCTGGCGCAGGCTGAAAACATTAAACGAGACTTCGAGGTTGGCACTAGTTTTACCTTGGGTGGCAATGCACCTGCCGGCACTGATATTTCGGCGACTGATGTAAATGGAAAGCCACTAGAGTTTGTGGGTGACGGCTATTCGATCACCGCGCGCCAACCAGGGTTTATCAAGGCGACTATTAACGGTAATCCACTTAACTACTCGATTAATGTATTGGCGGGGGAGTCCAATCTGGCTAAGAAGCCAGTGTCGAACCTCTACGACCGCATCATTAATCCGGATACTAGCCCGGTGCAATCAAAACAAGTTCAGACTGAACAGCTAGTGGCAGAGCTAGAGCGACCTCAGAGAATTTGGTGGTGGGTTCTTTGTTTGGCTGCAATATTGATTCTTGCTGAGGCGGTAATCGCAAATAGAACCTACAGATAACGCGGGATTAATGAGAAGAGTTTTATGACACTATGGCCTATCGAGAGGTTTTCTAGTCGGTTTTGGTGTGTCACTGGCATGGTTGGCAACACTCATATTACGCGCACCAAAAAAGAGCATTAAAAAATAAGTCATTGAAAAATAACAGTAATAAAAATTACAATGTAACAGTATTGTCATATAACTGAAAAATAAGTCACATAATCCATTGATAAAGCTGAACTAATACGCCATAGTTAATGTAACTAGAGCGCATTTTGATGATGTTTATCGAGCAAAAAACACAGCAGTTCCCCGAACTATTCATGAAAGCGAGTAGATGTTTCGCGCTTGCACTCAGCCTTTTACTCACTCCTATTTTGTGTCTTGGTCAGCAGTTAGCGGCAACCACATTGACAGCTTCCGCGCCAAGCAATGATCTCGTTCTCGAGTTGTCGCAGCCTCATTTGCAGTCTCCTGAAAAACTTCTAGCATCATTTATACAAAAATTTGGAGCCTACAATGTCAAGCTCCCCGAAGCACTCAGAGTGACAGGCCGGCAACTTCAAGAAGCAGACAATCATCAGTCGGCACTTGTCTTGCTTGCAAAATCCTGGCAGCTTTCTCGTATTAACGAGGGTTTCTATAGCGCTTCGCAGATTCCAACGCTAGAGCTCATTATTTACAGTGAGATGGAGCTTGGTAATTGGCAGGCAGTAGATGATCATTATTCTTACCTCGAACTTCTCCATCGTCGGGTGTTCGATAAGAAAGACCCGCGACTAGAGTTAGGCCTGCAAAAAGTATCCGCTTGGCACGTGAATGCGCTTAGTCTCACCTCAGGCAAGGATCGGGTTCATCATTTACGTGAAGCCTATCACTTGTTTAAAGACCGTTTAGCAATGGCGGAACAAAATCTAGATCACAGCGATCCTAAATTCGGCTATCTCCATGAAAGCATCAGGATTACTGAACAACAGTTGCGCTTAAATTCTCAGATGAGCAAGGCCATTGTTCTGCAGCAGCAGCGAGCGGGCGGCGGCTCATTACTAGCCGATTCATTTTAGATTCCCGCAGTTGTGGGAGATGTATCCCCGGTATCGTCCACGCTTAATCTCTATTCTCCCCAGTGTTAGCGCTCTGCGACTAACATGTTTAAGTTCCTCCGCACTTGCGCGGTCATCACTTTTCTAGTCCATTCAACTAGGCGAATACTGACCTTATGAACTTCAGCTTCTGAAGTATGCAAGAGAGTAATAACGAGGTAGTCTCCAGTTCTTAGGTCTCCCCATTTGGATAGAATATTTTGAATTCTCAAGAAAGTAACGGCAACAAACCAGCCTGGGCGTTGTCTTTTCAGAAATACTTTTTGCAGTTATTGAAACGGACGTCTGCAAAGCTAATAGATCGTAACTCTCGTGCGCTGTTAAGGTTTATTCTCACGCTTGGCACACTGGTGACGAGCTTTTCCATTATTTTTCAATTACTAATGGCCTACGAGGGTCAGAAGCACTCTTTTATCTCCGGGTTTTACTGGACCCTCTCAACCATGTCTACCTTAGGGTACGGTGACATTTCCTTTGTCACGGACCTCGGGCGACTTTATTCGATCTTGGTTCTACTTTCTGGAATCATTTACATGCTCGTTCTGCTGCCTTTTACCTTTATAGAGTTTTTTTATGAGCCTTGGATGGAGTCCCGTGCGGCGAGTCGTGTCCGCCGGACGATCGCCGATGAAATACATGATCATGTAATTTTGACATTTTACGACCCGGTGGTAACGGCTTTGATTTCTAAGCTAGTTCAATTTGATTACGCTTATGTTTTAGTTCTGCCCGAGCTCGATGATGTTTTGCTTCTTAATGACAAAGGCATTAACGCTATCCACGGCGAGCTAAATGACCCTGACACGTTTATTCGAGCAGGTGTTGAGCGAGCCGCGATGGTGGCGACCACCCGCTCTGACATTATTAATACGTCGGTAGTTTTTACAGCAAGAGGGATAACAGATAAGACGCTGATAATCGCCACTGCCAGAGAAGAAACATCAATCGATGTTCTCAAGCTGGCTGGCTGTAATCGAGTTCTGGATCTGACTCATTTAATCGCTGAGGCGCTTGCTAGGCGTGCTATCGGTGGTGACAAACTTACCCATATTGTTGGTCGCATCGATGACTTGGTGATTGCGGAAGTGGATGCGGCACGGACTTCATTAGTTGGCCAAGGGTACAACGAGGCACAGCGTGCGACTAGCGTGAGCATTGTTGGGTTTTGGGCCCGCGGAAATTTTGAAATAGGCCAGCAGGAGAGCGTTGTGGAGGCTAATACTGTCCTTTTGCTGGCCGGCTCGACTGCTCAGCTGCGCGAATTTGACGCAAATTTCCAATGCTCAGGAAAATCGTCAGAAACGAGTCCTGTGTTAATAATCGGCGGTGGCCGGGTCGGCCGCGCAACCGCAGTTTCACTTCAGCGGCGCGGCATTAACTACGTTATTGTCGAACAGCTAAAAGAGCGGGTTAGAGGTTCTGATAAGGTTATTCACGGTTCTGCATCGGATAGGGCGGTGCTGCAGCGTGCAGGAATCGACCATGCGCCAACTGTCATTATCACCCCGCGTGATGATGAGACTAATATCTACCTGACAATTCTGTGTCGCCTGCTTAGGCCTGATATTCAAATTATTTGTCGTTCTACTTTTGAGCAAAGCGTCGCGTCGCTTCACCGGGCTGGCTGCGATATTGTGATGTCCTATTCTTCTATGGGCTCTAATTCTTTGTTCAATCTACTTCAGCGCAGTGATCTATTAATGATCGCCGAGGGGCTTGATGTTTTTAAGACTCCGGTTCCTAAGGAATTGGCCGGCAAAACCATCGCAGAGGCTAATATTCGCCAGCGTACAAAATGTAGCATTATCGGTATCGATAACCATGAAGGAACTGTGACTAATCCTTCGCCGGACACTGTTCTCCCTTCAGAGGGTGAGCTTGTAATGGTGGGTACACCGTTCGGAGAAGCTGAATTTCTCAAGCTCTTTTAGGCTAGCTAACTTTTCCCCGTCGGCTTATCAAATAAGCTGTCTTGAAGCGGTGAAGGGCGATCATCTTCTAAGTCAGAAATGGCCTAAATGGTTTGCAAGTGACGGACATAAATTCCGCCCGTGGCTCAATAGGCTTAGGACTTTAGCACTTGATGTCAGGTCATAGATAATTGTCTTTTTTTTATAAATTGTTAGGTGTATTTTTAATTTGCACTGAGAGTACTCTGCTGAGTATTTCAACCACCCTTCACTAATTTCTTCCATTGAGGCAATTATTAAATATCTTCGCGCTGCTAGGGCATGAGTGTCCATTCGGCAGTAAGCAGAGCTAGGGGTTGTCAAGATAGGGAGAGCTAGGGGGCGGGGATAGGCAAGCGGCTTTAAAGTTTTAGCTACGCAATGATGGAGGTGAGTGGCTGTTGATATTGTGGATACAAATAATGAGGCAACAGCTAACGTGGTGATAGATAACAAGGCAATGTTTTGTATCGCGGCAGTCTTTTTAAGGTCTGAGCATTTTGAGGTTATCAAAAGATAGTGGCTGTTCGCTTTTAGCCTGAGAACTAGGGCATGAGAACGCGGTGGAGTTAAAACGAGTTGGTTCGTAGGTGCGGCTGCGGGCAGGTAAACTATTTAAGTGGCAGGGGTCTGGTGTAATGTTTTTTTTGGAATCAGCTGTCTCTATTATCTGACTCTGCTATTGCTTAGCTATGACCTAGGGTTGCTCTAGTTATGAAGCGATTAAAAAAGCCGCGGCTTAAGCGAAGTGACAAGCCGCGGCTAGGGCGTTGTTTAGGTATTAAGTTGTGGCTTAGTTCGTGTTGGTAACTTAGGTAGTTTGCCAATAAGCTCTCTCAGTCTGTCAGGCAAGGCCAGCATGGCTGGTGTGACTATCAGAGTGAGGATTGTGCCAAAAGAAAGTCCAAACACGATCGCCGAGGCTAGGCTCACCCATTGAGAGGTGATTGGTCCGCCAACTTCAATCTCTGCTCCGATCAAATCTACCGACACATGCATTGCCAGTGGCAGCAAACCAAAGCCAGTTGTAAAGGTGGTTAGGAATACTGGTCGCAAGCGCTGCACTCCAGTGGTCACGATAGCTTTTTGTATCGTCCAGTTGGGATGGTCGGCACGCAGCACATTAAAGGTATCGATCAATACAATATTATTGTTAACGATAATCCCTGCCAGTGCCACTATTCCTATGCCGGTTAGCATCACGCTGAAGGTTTGTCCTGTGGTTAACAAACCAAGCAATACCCCAGCGGTGGAGAGTAATACTGAAGATAAAATAAGCAGCGCTTGATAGTAGCTGTTGAACTGAGTCACTAAAAGAATGGCCATCAAAACCATTGCGAGTGAGAAGGCCTGCCCTAAGAATGCCGCTGACTCGTTTTGTTCCTCATTGGCACCACGGAAGATATAAGCGACTCCCTGGCGCGGAGGGTTCTCTTCCATGTACACGGCTAGCTCTTGCAGCTTGTTATCGGCAACGATCCCAGGCGCTGGGTTTGCTCTAACGTAGACCACTCGGCTTCCATCTACTCGTTGAATAGAGCTTACCTTTGGTCTGGCAACTCTAGTCACAAAACTGCTAATAGGCACTGGGCCGTTTGCAGTGCTGATTCGTATCGTTTCCATTTGCGCAAGTCCGCGGTACTCGGCAGGGTAACGAACCCTGATCTCAACTTCTTCTTCACTATCATTTGGTCGGTAGTCGCCCATGAGTATGCCGTTGGTCATCAGCTGAATAGCCGTTCCAATTTCAGCCATGCTGGCGCCAAGCATGGCAGCTCGAGCGCGATCAACGACCATCTCCCATTCAATACCTGGAACAGGCGCGGTGTCATCGATATCGATGAGGTCGTTACCCATTTCAGTTTCCATGTAATTACGTATGCGAGTTGCTTCAGCAAATAAGGCATCTAGATTGTCGCCAGATAACTCGATTTGTATTTCCTTACCTACTGGAGGACCTTGTTCGATAGAGGTGACTTCAGCACGAGCACCTGGAATATTGGCAATAGCCTCTCGATAGCGATTTTCAACTTCAAACCCATTGAGGTCTCGTTCACGTCTGTCGGTCATCTCGATGAAGATACTACCAATTAGATCTGGCGCGGTTTGCTGACCACCACCAAGTTGTTGGCCGGCGCCAGATTGAGTCACTATGGCTTTGTAATAACCAACTCCAGTAACTCTGCTTTCGACATCTAGCACTATATCCCGCACCTCAGTGGGTGAAAAATTACCACGTGCAAAAATTTGAACCTGAGTTTGACTTGGCTCGACACTGGTAAAAAATTCTACTCCTTTCCCGTATTGGCCGTAAGCCCATACTATGGTGACTAGAGTGGTAATACTTCCGAAAAACACGATGATTGGCATACTCACGGCAATACTGAGAACTTTGGCATATACGCCGGTAATGCCATTGGCTTTTTCGGGATTGCCTTTCTCTAATTGGATTAAATGGGAGTTGCTCGCATTTGTTGAGCGGCCGATCAATGCGCCGATGGTTGGTGCAAACAGAAGAGCGTAAAACAACGAGCCAATCAACACGGCAAATACGGTAATAGGCAAATAGCTCATGAACTGACCGGAGACACCGGGCCAAAACATGATGGGCAGGAATGCGGCTAAGGTAGTCGCGGTTGAGGCTAAGATGGGCCAAAACATTCGTTTCACTGCTTCACGGTAGGCTTCGTGGGCGTCTAAACCTTCAGCCATTTTCCGGTCAGCATATTCGACCAACACGATAGCGCCATCGATCAGCATACCTAATCCTAACAAGAGGCCAAATATCACCATAAAATTATAGGTGAAACCCAACAGCCTGATAATAATGAAGGCAAAGAAAAAGGAGAAAGGAACCGCTAAAGTAACAATTAAACCAGAGCGAACACCCACAGAGGCTATCACTACAATTAAAACCAAAATCATAGCGGTTGCCATGTTGCCCTGTAGACCAAGATTCTGCTCAATCACCAATGGCGCCGTATTATTGATGTAGGAGAGAGTAACCGCGGGCGGCAGGCTAGGGCGAATTTCCTGAACTACGGCATCAATCTGCTGCATGGCCTCGACCAGATTTGCCCCTTTGCGCTTTTGTACGTTAAGAGATATTGAGGCTGAACCGTTGGCATAGGAGAATCGTGTGGCATCTTTAAATGTACGTCTGACATCAGCAATGTCTGAAACAGTAAGAACTCCCAGGCTTGTTGACGCTAGTGGTAGTTCAAACAGGTCATTGGCGTCTTCAATTAAACCTGGCACTTTAATCGAGAAACTGCCCTGACCTGTGTCCACCTGACCAGCTGGAATTAGACGATTGTTGTTGGTTACCGCTTGAATGATAGCGCTGTTAGGAATGCCGTAAGTTTCAAGTTTTGCAGGGTCTATGACAGCCTCTAATAGTTCTTCTCGGTTGCCAACCATATTGGCTTCTAAAA
>CAJWGN010000161.1 GCA_913031035.1 uncultured Gammaproteobacteria bacterium | reverse complement strand
TGTATTGCCATGAAGCGCCTCTATGTGCATGACTCAATTTACGACGAAGTAGTTAATGAATTGGCGGCTATTGCCAATGACACCGTTATTGGCAATGGGCTAGAGCAGGGTACTAAGCTTGGGCCGCTGCAAAATAAAATGCAGTACGAAAAAGTTAAAGCGCTCATTGAGTCAGCGCGCCAAGACGGCAATATTGTTGCCGGTGGTGAAGTGCCTGATCAGTCTGGTTACTTCATTCGTCCCACAATCGTGCGTGACGTGACTGAAGGCACCCGCATTGTTGACGAAGAGCAGTTTGGCCCTGTCTTACCGGTCATTCGATTCAGCGACGAAAGCGACGCCATCGCTCGCGCGAATAACTCAAACTACGGTCTGGGTGGTTCAGTTTGGTCAAGTGACCTTGATCGTGCTTACGACGTAGCTAACCAAATGAATACCGGTACCGTATGGATCAACAAGCATGCCGAGTTAGATCCTGGTATACCTTTTGGTGGCTCCAAGCAGTCTGGCTTAGGTAATGAGTTAGGAATGGAGGGTCTGAAAGAGTTTACTCAGTTAAAGATGATCAACATGGCGCGATAGTGCCTGTTGGCGATCGGCATAGTTGCGATCGGTAGGTGTTCCCTGTAATGATGCAGAAAAAGAAAGGGGGTTTATGGTAACTACATTCATTGGGCCCGGTTGTGGCCTTGGCTAATGACTGAGGTTTACTCGCGTTTTAAGTACGCCTCAGCGTAAAGTATTTTTAAGCTGTCTAGGTTTTCCAGCGCACCAAATTACCTCGATTAATGAAGTCTGGTAAATTGCTAACGCGCTCTGACTGATTTAATACGTAATCCATATTTGAGGCGGCTGAGGTGATGCTGCCCTGCTCCCGTTTTGTTTTAGTGAGAGCAGCTCGCCACGGGGTAATGGGCCGATCATGCAGCTTACTAAGCTATTGTCAGAATTTTCTTTGAACCCGCCAAATAACTGCTGCATCGCCCAGTCGTGATCAAAGCAAAGGTAGGCGGTAGCTAGCCAGTTTCTGGTCCAAGCCTTCTCAGCATAATCTATCACATCAAGCGTATAGGCCAGCTTTCCATCGAGCAGTGCTACAGCAATTACACGGGCTAGCGTAGCTTGGGCAGTTCTTGATGCGGATTGGCTGCGAGAAAAGGCTTTTAAAATAATCTCGAGCACGAGAAATACCTTTTTGAGCATTTCTTAACCTGATAACCGAATCACGTTTATGGGCAGACTCGGAACTGTCAATAACGTCGGCGATAGCGAAAAAGCTTTGGGGTGAGAGAATTGCACTCTTTTCGGATTCTAGTTTGTCGTTATCTACCGCGCGCTGAATCGGAGCGTGTTTGAGCTGGGTGTTGGCAGTGTCATGAGTTTTTTTATCATGGTCCTTTCCTTGCAATGATTCTTCGTCTTCGACTAGCTGGGCTTGCTCGGCTTTGCCTTAAAGTAACTATTCATCTTGCGCCAGTTGAGCGGGAGTCGCCAGATTGGCATTATCCGTCTGCCTTTCTGAGCTGGAGAAAGATTTAGAAACCGATTGCTGCTCACGTACCCAAGAACTATTTTCAATAGCCCGTAAGGTTTTCTGCTGGGCTGTGGCTTTAGCGTTCGAATTCAATAGTGCTGTATTTGCTTTATTTTCATCGCTTGATCGCAACTTTCATTGCGCAGGTTTCAAGAATTGCGATGTAGCTTTGGGATTTTTCTTATTGCCCAGAGACGCCGGCTCAGAATCGTTTGTGGCTGACACTGATGCAGATTTTCTCACGCTATTTCACAGCCGTATAGGTTGGTAGTTAATCGGTAAGTAGAGTAGCTGTGTTTATAGCATTCGATTATATCGGTTCCTTTTTAGTTGGGCTGAGGTTACATGATCAGCTGTTAATTTAATAAATTCAATCGTTTGATTGGCTACCAAAGAATAAAGGAGAGATTTAGCGCAGTATTTACACTCGTCAACTGAGAACCGATAAGGGCATTATAAGTTTTTCCACATGACTTACAGCGATACCGTTGACGCCCTTTAGATGTACCCCATTTATAGGCATCGCCATTTTGGAAGCGGGGCTCCCACTTAACGTCTGTTCTAGCAGTCTGTCGGACTGGCGTTCAATTGACATAATTTAAGAGTAAAATAAGTCATACGGTTATCAGAATACACATCAGTGCCCAGTGGCCGCACTATGATTTCTGCCAACGCATTGCCTGCCATTCTTATTATCCCGTTAAAGAGAATTTCCACGCGGTGTGAAAATAATATTATTTGCAATCTAAATATAGGATAAACCTATACCACGCATAGGTCATCGCTAAGCCCATGGGCACCGATAAAATAAAAACTGGAACTGCACCGCCCCTTCGTCCATTAGCTTGCTCGATCGCCTCGTATAAGGCATCAAAAGTTGAAGGACTCAAAGTTTCAAGTATCCATAAGTTTATGATCATTCCAAAGGCGAACAAAGGCATAGTCAATAAACTAAAAACCGTTTTAAGGGTAAATCTAAAATCAACATTTCGCCAGATAATAACAGTGAATACCGCGTAAATAATCAGCACGGGGACGTAATTATTATTATTGATAAGCACTGGCAGTAAAATCCTACTTGCATACGCTGAGTTCTCCAGCGATGCCATCGACAATCTTCTTGTTGACCGAGCCGCTTACCTTAGTTAATTCTTTTTTAGACGCAAAAATCATCTTGAAGAGTTTAAGATTCTTCTACCGAATCTTCAAGTACTTGTATATTTTTAACCATCCGTTCGTATTCTTCGAGGCTTATAATCTAGAAGATAGCTTCCTTATTCCGTAAAACAGCAACCGGCGTACCCTTCGATGGTATTGACAAGTCAACTGCCTAGATCGTGACAAATTCCAACTCGGTCTTTCTATATTCCCGCTGCCTTTTTGCAAGACACAAAGGCACTCAGCCGACAATATCGATAGGTTTCTGCTGACTCTAAGTGCCGTCCTAGATTAAACAAATTTTACACGCCAGCATGAGCACTCAAAAACCGTGTGCTTGCTCCATCCATTTAAATTTCATCATGCCCCGCTCTCTGACTCTCGTCGGTACGTGCGATAGCTCAGCTCTATTAATGACGTACTGGGTTGTATCGTGAATCGTATCTGGAATCAATTTACTATGCGCCACGTTGTAGCTTCTCAATTTATCCGTGACTAACTTACGTGGCTCACCTGTGCTTTTGCGCCAGAACCTTTTAAAGAAGGGTTTTGCCGCCTTTCCATCACGCCTCTTGCGGGGAAATATATCAACGACTTCACCGCCTTTGTTAACCGCTGTCCATAGATAATACTGCTTTCCTTGGATCTTAACGAACACCTCATCAATAAAGAAAGTGTCGCCATAACCTTGGTGTTTCCTTCTCAGTCGTCGCGCGTATTTCTAACCAAACTTATTATACCAAAGACGAATAGCCTCATAGCTCACCGGAATACCACGTTCAGCCATCCAGTCTTTAATATCTCGATGACTAAGATTAAATCGATGATAAAGCCAAACGGTGTATTAGATTATTTCTGATGGAGATCGGTAGCGCTGACATAATGATTTTTGATGAGTTCATGACACAATTATCGCTCAGCGCGACTAAATTTGTCAGTACCAGAGGCAGCGCTAGACAGGGTGCATTAACGGACTTGGCTCCCTGTCTATTGCTTCGAGTTCTTCAGCCGTACCAATAGAGCTTACTGCCCCGGTGAAAAGCTCGTTAGATCCAGAAACGGAGTTACAACCCCAGTCACAACCGGTCCATCTTCTCGCGATTGGTCTCGCATTGTGTGCCAAACGGGATCGTTACCGAAAGCCGACCAAGACTGAACCGCCGCTTCTCGGCTTTCGAGAGCTACCATATAAACCATTGTGTTCTGCGATAGCTCTTCACTATCAGGCACCCAATACCCAACGCTGGTCATGCCGTGCTTGATTGAGAGGTCGATCTCTCCGCCTCCGAATCGATTCAGTAGTGCCGGTAGTGGGCCTGGGGCCGTGGTATAGGTACGAAGTTCATAAACTTTTAAGCTTTGGGCAACGACTTCGTTTTGAGATTGGAATGCCGTGCCAGCAAAAAAGGCGAGTGCGATTGTTATTAGGGCCAGAGCTTTCTTCATTATCTTTTTCTTTTATCTAGGTGTTCTGCATCAATGTAATGGGATTATTTGTTATGACTTAGTCCGGCAAGTGATGCTTAGGATCAACCGGTCGCATCAAGGCGTTGGCGACCAGTGCAATACCTAATAACATCGCCATCAAAATCATTGTCGAATTGTAGATACTACTGGTTGGGTCGGTGGTTCCTGCCGGCGCAATTTCCATGAGACGGGACAGGGTTACTGAGTTTTGAGCTACCAACAACTCCAGTTGATCTACCCCAGCACCGAATTGCGCCTGGAAGGCGGCGGGATCGATTTTGGATACCAGATCGTTAATGGCACTGTTAACTGAACTCTCTCTTAATGAAGTAATTGCTAAAGGTCCAAGCACGCCAGCTGTACTCCATGCCGTGAGCAGCCTGCCGTGTATGCCGCCGACATACTTGGCGCCAAAGATATCTGCGAGGTAGGCTGGAATGGTGGCAAAGCCCCCGCCGTACATAGTAAATATGATCATGGTGGCGGCGTAGAAATACACTAGCCACACCACTGACGGATTGACGCTCACTTGCGCCGCAGCGAAGGGTATAGAAAGGTAAAGCACGATGCCCAAGACAAAGAAAATCCAGTAGGTGTTGCGCCTACCAACATAGTCCGATGCACTGGCCCAGATAAAACGGCCCATCATGTTGAATGCACTGATCATCACGACATACGTTGCAGCAAAGGACGTATCCACGACTTGGGGGAGGCTGGAGCCAAAGATCTCCGTGATCATGGTTCTGGCTACACCAAGCACTCCTATGCCCGCAGTCACGTTCAGACAGAGAACGATCCAAAGTTGGTAGAACTGCGGCGTCTTCAAGGCTTGGTCAATATCCACGTTCTTAGCGGAGATTAATGCACTGCGCTTTTCGTCACTCAGTTCCACCCAGCCCTCGGGCTTCCAACCTTCTGCCGGGATGCGATAGGAGAAGGCGGCAAACAGCATCACTATCAGGTAGACAACACCCAGTATCATGAATGTTTCGGCGACACCTGTGGCGCCGGTATTCACGACATAAACGCCTTCCGGTCCGGGAATGGTTAGGTTTCTGACTTCGGACGCACCGATAATCACAACTTCCTGTAGTGCGCCACTGAGTTCGACGAAGCGGCGCCCAGCTTCTGTAACTAGGCTAACTTGATCCACAGTGCCGAGATATTCCGGTGCGCGGTAAAATAGGCGAATGAAAAACTCTTTCAACGGTGTGCCGATCATGGCACCGCCACCGAATCCCATTATCGCCATGCCTGCTGCCATGCCGCGCCTGTCGGGGAACCATCTTATTAAGGTGCTAACAGGGGATACATACCCAAGCCCCAAGCCGCAACCTCCGATCACGCCGTAGCCGAGGTATAACAACCATAATTGGTGGGTCATGATTCCGGCGCCACCGACGAGATAGCCACCACCCCAGCAGCAGGCTGCCACTACGCCGACTTTTCGGGGCCCAACTTTCTCTAGCCATTTGCCGGCAAATGCGGCCGCTAGCCCGAGGAACACGATGGCTACAGTGAACACCCAGACAACTTCACTCAAGCTCCAATCATCGCCGCTACTTGCGACCACCCCATAGACTCGGGTCAGTGAGGGATTGTAGATACTCCATGCATAGACCGAGCCGATGCACAGGTGGATGGCCACTGAGGCCACCGGTACGCGCCAGCGATTGTATTCAGGAGGAGCAATGATATGTTCTTTAGATAGAAATCCAGCCATGGGTGTGTCCTTTATTATTTTGTTGTCCGCAGAGCTCGGATGAATTATCGAGTAGGCTGTCGGCTCATAGTTGCCAAACTAGGCTATTGAACCCTTACTGTAAAACACTTGGGACATTAATAGTTTACTAGCTTAGTGACCTGCTCTGTTGATCTAAAACCCTTTCTTGAACTGAATACTCTCAGATTGCCAGTTAACTTGTCAGCAACATCGCAAGGGCGATAGCACGTAATTAATAGCCAATCTGAATAAGGTTAGCCTGTTGATTATAATTGGCGATCGGCATAATTGCGATCGATAGGTGTTCCCTATAATGATGCAGAAAAAGAAAGGGGGTTTATGGCAACCACACTCTGTACCGATAATACCTCAGCCATCGATCAAGGTGTCTCTGGCTTTACAGTGATCTAAATAGTCCCTCACTGCGTATTGGCAACGTCAATAACTTATCAAAACGGAATACAACAATGGCTTACACAATCGAAACATCGCTGGGTGAAAAGGAAACCAGCCTGTCCTTATTAAAGGTGCTTGCGGAAAATAGTTTTGACTCGATCTTGGTGACTGACGGAACGGCCCGGGGCAAAATTATTTATGCGAACAAAGCTTTTAAAAAGTTAACCGGGCATGATCCAGCAGATGTAATTGGAAAAACACCACGCATGCTTCAAGGCGCTGCTACTGACAAAGTCGTTATCGATCGGCTCACGACTGCATTGAAGACAGGTAAGAAATTTGAAGGAAAAGCCATCAATTACAAGAAAGATGGCACACCATTCATCATGTATTGGCGAGTGCTTCCGATCAAAAACGGTAAAAATATCGAAGCTTGGGTTGCCATCCAGAGGGAAGGCGCGTCTATTTGATATTTGATTTGCCAAGCTCACGGCGGCGTTCGCAGTGAGCTTTGGTATATTTTTTGTTGGCATCAACTTGCTAGTTTTTAGACAAGAATTTACCGCAGATAAGCCACTAATATCTGGTGTGAATGAGTTCTGTTATTCATAGTCTCTAATAATTTTTGATAATATTTTTACTGGTTAGTATGGTTTGTCAGAAGTATATAATTGTCTCCCCTCTTAAGTCGGTACTGACAAGTTAAAGACTGGAATCGAGAAGTTCCACTATTTTCAACGACTATACCTCCACTGCCTTTTCTTAAGACGAAAAAGCCCGCGGCCGAAAATACCGGTAGTTCTGAGCTGACACCAAGTGCCGGCCTAGATTGAAAACGTTGTACACAGCTGTATGGGCACTCAAAACCGCTGTATTTGCTCCATTGATTTGAACTTACCCATGCCCCGCTCGCTGACTTTTTTCGGTTCGTGCTATAGCTCAGCTCGATTATTAGCATACTGGGTTGTATCGTGAATCGCTTCGGCAATCAATTCTCTATGAGCCACGCTGTAGCTCCGCGATTTTATCCGTGACAATCTTGCGTGGCTCGCCTTTGTATTTACGCAATAGACGCTTAAAGAAACGCTTTGCGGACTTTCCATCACGCCGCTTCTGCAAGAATACATCAACAATCTCGCCATCCTGATCCACAGCTCGCTACAGGTAATGCTGCCCTCCCTGAATCTTAACAAACACCTCATCAATGAAGAAAGCGTCGCTATAACCTTGGTGTTTTCTTCTTATTCTTTGAGCATATTTCGAACCAAACTTATTGCACCACAAGCCAATTTCT
>CAJWGN010000160.1 GCA_913031035.1 uncultured Gammaproteobacteria bacterium | reverse complement strand
CTATTAGTTGGTTTAATAATCTTACTCCATAACTAGTTGCTCCACCTGAATTTAAGGCACCACCATATTTTGAAAATGCCATACCAGCTATATCTAAATGAGCCCAAGGTGTTTTGTTTAGAATAAATCTTTGTAGAAATTGTGCAGCAGTTGTAGATCCTGCTCCACCAACATAATTTATATTTTGCATGTCAGCATTTTTTGAATCTATAAGTTTATCAAAGTTTTTATGCAGAGGCATTCTCCACAATTTCTCATCAACTTTTTCACCCGCTACAATGATTATCCCAGCGCCGGCGGTATATTTCGTATAATGCTCTAGCCCTAGGGGACTAGGGGACACTATAACTTTGCGGCCGGTATCGAGGTATTCAAACTCGCTCCACTTAGAAGAATGGCCTGACCATTCAAGATCTTCACTGACAAATAAACTTGCTTCAATGAAAAGAGCAGCCTTAGAATCTTGCTTCAGATAAACGTTACATATCCCGCCAACATATTTTTGGTACGCTGCCCATGTAAGGGCTGCGTCCGCACCCTCTGGAATAAAGCTATCGAACTGCTGCAAATAGGCAGTGCCAGCATACTCTAACGCGGACTTATAAAACCAGTGAGACACTGGGCCGCTAGTAGTTTTCTCTGTCGGTGAATCTAAAGGATTGTCCACGTATTGTGTTGTTGCATCATTTTTAGCTTCACCCATCATAGCTCGAACTTTAGAGTAATAAATCTGTGGACTAACTAAAGAAGCATTTTCAGTTATATCTGAACAAGCTTTAGTCGGGGCTATACTGTAATCAATCACGTCAAATAAATATTTTCCGGTTTCTGCTACAGACTTTCTTGCTTCATTAAAGCCAGTAGTTAAATTATAAGTCGTTTCGTCACTACCTTCTATCAAAAGACTAGTGGTGTTAAACAGTGCAGACTTTAGCTTACCGTTTGAGTCAAAACTTATTTCTAAAGAATCCTCGCATCCAATTAAAGGACGGTGGTTTATTGTTTCAATGCCAGAAATAGCTAACGCACCTCCATCCAGCTTAAAATCAATAGCAAGCGCTGGAGCAAATCCAGGAACGTTTGAATCTACATAAGCACAGCCCGATGAGAGTATCGATGTTTCTACGGAATAAGTTGTTTTTGAGAGGTAGGGTTCTAACAAATCTGCTGAGAAAATCACAGGAGTTGAAATTACCGTGGAAACCAGTGTTAAAATTTTTAAACCAAACCTCATCATCAAAATTTCCACTCATTAGTGTAGATGCAAGTTAATCTGCCTGGTGATTTGAATTAATAGCGCAATCATCTTTTTGTTCTAAATCAAAAATCAAACCTTTGCAAACAACGCATCAATTCCCTTGATACCATCAATACCATCAATACCGAGAGATTTCAGTGAAGAATTTTAATTTGCTTGAAACATTCTGAACTTTTTGTTGGCTAGTCTGTGGCGATAGTACATTTCGCGGTGCAAAGAGCCCTTTAGCAAGCTTTTAAACTAAATGATTTTCAATACAGGAAGCTTCGCTATTACGCTATTACGCTATTACGCTATTACGCTATTACGCTATTATAGAATCTAAATAAGAAAACAGAAATACTCTAGGGCATGAGGTTTTTTTAGCTACATAGCTTTAATAAAATGGAGAAAGAAAATAAAAAGCCTTGCCTCAGCGCATGTTTGTAACCTTTGAGTCTAAAGCCGCGCTGATAGTTAAGTAAGCCGAACTTGATCGGTAGTTAACTTATCGATTACAAAAATATGTGCAAAGGTGCGGTAAAGTTATATTTGTGCAAAAAGAGCGCATCAGAAAAAGTTAAGTAGCAAGCCCGTAAGTACGGATGTAAGTAACGATATAAACGCTACAAAATCCCACTCAAACACCGTGGCAAAGTTGGCCAGAGACAAACCGTGTTCAACTATCTAAAGTACAAGAGCCAGAAAAACCCAAGTGGCTATGGTAGTCAACAGCTTTTTTAGGTGTCCTATTTTACAAACTATTTGAAACTAGCACACACTGTGATGGGGCATGAGGATAGCATTATATTGGGCGCATGAAATTGGACATCGAGCGTAACGCGGGAAAAGTGCTAATTGCGAGGTAAGGCAGATGGCCGCTACCGTTTAATACCTTTGCTCTAAAATACTAATCTATCTGTATTTCCAGAGTGTTGTAGCTTCAAAAAAATCTGCCGATACAAATACTTTCTGTGTCGCTTTAGCTCTATTTTACCTGCCAGATATAATTTCATCAATCTCGAGGGCACACCATAGAAACCATCAAACCTCTTTGGTATTCGGTTTTTGTGCGATATGATTCCAAAATATTCCACTTTGTGTATAACCAACATTCAATAACGGTATCGATAATGGCAAAAAGACAAACAATTCGGTTTGGAGATTATATTCAGGCGATGGTTGTGAATACGCAGCAGGTTCCGTATGAAGAATTAATGCCTGAGCCTCTTTTTGACCGCTATGGCAATGAGCATCCACAGCCTGTTCCTAAAATGAAGCTAGGCAGTGGGGATGTTGTCAAAGTTCTGCAGCCATACCTATCAACTCGATTCATTGACCAAGCACGTGCAGTTGTTCCATTGGCAATCTACTTAGCTCTTTTTCAATATATTGTTCTGCAAACCCCAGTGATGGACGCTTCAATCGTCGCTGGCGGATTGTTCGCGGTAATGGTCGGTCTCATGATGTTCATGGAAGGGCTGAAGCTTGGACTAATGCCGTTTGGCGAGGTGATTGGTAATACATTGCCCCGAAAGCTTCCACTTCCCGGAGTTCTTTTCATTGCTTTTTTGCTCGGCATTGGTGTGACATTCGCTGAACCGGCAATCGGAGCACTTCAAGTTGCCGGTTCCATTGTTGATCCCGAGAAAGCGCCATATTTGTATACTTTGCTTAACGATAGAGGCGGAGCTACCGTTTTGGTAGTTGGTTTGGGCGTCGGTTTAGCTGCTGTTCTTGGAACGGTACGATTTTTGAAAGGTTGGAGCTTAAAACCCCTGATTTTCTTGACGGTAACACCAACAATGATTCTCAGCGTAATCGCCTGGAACCATCCAGAACTCACAAAAATTGTTGGCTTAGCATGGGATGCCGGTGCCGTGACAACAGGCCCGGTAACAGTCCCACTAGTGCTCGCACTGGGTGTCGGGGTAGCTTCTGCTGCGGGCAAAGGCGCGGACTCATCGTTATCTGGCTTTGGAATCGTTACTTTGGCGTCCATATTCCCAATTTTAGGCGTTCTCTGCCTTAGCTTTTATACCGCATACACCGTGCCCACCGACACAATTATTGCACATGCAACAGAAATTAAATTAGCAGCAGCAATGGCGGCTAATCAGCCGCAATGGTACGAAGCTACCCCTTGGGCAGAGGTTATTCTTGGCGTCCGAGCGATTGTTCCTCTCGTCATTTTCCTGATGATTGTTTTATTCGTTGTCTTGCGTGAAAAAATGAAGAACGCATTTATTACGTACTACGGCATTATTATGGCAGTTGTGGGAATGTGTATTTTTAATGTTGGATTAACGTACGGTCTTGCAAAACTTGGCGATCAATCTGGCGGTTTGATTGCAGGCGCTTTTACGTCTATCGATGCGATTGCAGCGAGTCCTCTTTACAGTGTTTCTGTGGGTGTAGCCACCGCAGGATTATTTGCATGGGTTTTGGGATTAGGGGCGACACTGGCCGAACCTGCATTGAACGCGCTTGGGATGACAGTTCAAAATTTAACAAACGGTGCCTTTAAAAAATCAATGTTGATGGGAGCAGTAGCGTTCGGTGTGGCGACTGGTCTTATGCTTGGTGTTCTAAAACTTATCTTTGATTTTCATATTATGTATATTTTAATTCCCGGCTACACACTCGGGTTGATATTAACGTTGCTTTCAACCGAAGAGTTTGTAAATGTCGGGTGGGACTCTGCCGGTGTAACTACAGGCCCGGTCACCGTTCCACTTGTTCTGGCTATGGGTCTCGGATTCGGCAATGCTCTGGGATCAACGGAAGGCTTCGGCATCTTAGCTACGGCCTCAATTTGCCCAATAGTTGCAGTTTTGAGCCTTGGTTTGTATGTTCAGTTTAGAGTGAGGCAGGAAGAACGTCGAACCGCAAGAGAGTTTGCACTGGAAGGAGAAATTACATGAAACGCTCATTTACAACCTTAACTGATGCAACACTAATCACTGCCGTCGTGCAAATTGGCTACGGTGAAGTGATAACAAATGCCTTACTTGAAATTGGCATTCAGGGGTCAACAATTCATGCAGCGATGGGCGTCGGTATTCGAGAACGCTTGGGAGCTCTTGGGGTGGCCGTTGATGCTGAGCGCGAAGTTGTCAGCGTAATGGTGTCGAGTGACGAAGTTGACCGAATTTTCGAAAGAATCTTTTTGGCCGCTAAGCTTGACGTCCCTGGAATGGGGTTTATGTATGCGACACCGTTGTTACAAGCGGCTACATTCGTGCCACCTTCAATTCTATCTAAATACGCTGGCCAATAATCATGTTGTTACCAATATCCAAGCCAGATGTCAGTAAGCATTATCTCGACTACACGTGGTTGATATCTGGCGTGTTATACGAGGGCGGCACCGACGTATTGATACCAGAATTAATGAAAAGAGGCATTAACGAAGTATACTTTTATAATGTGGCCGGCTCCCCTATTGGTAGGAAATCAGTGGTGGGTGTTGCAGATTCTTTCGACGTAGAACAGTTTCACGTTGTTGTATCTGCCGATCAAGCGGAAAATATCTTTGATTATATCTATCGTTTCTGCGAGTTATCCCTTCCAAATAAGGGATTCATAAACATGAACAAATTGTTTTATTCTACACGACTCGATCTTCCAGAATTAAGCGAAACCGCGAATGCAGAGATGTCCGACTAACTAGTAGGTAACCTAATGGCCAATGAACCAGGAATAGAATTAATAGAAGAGAATAAGATTGGAATCCGGAAGAACAAGCGATGGATTTTTGAACTTAAAGCTCAGATATCGACGACACACGCAGAGTTAATGCTTTTACTGGCCGACGTCGAAGAAAATCGGGCTCTTCTAACTAGGAATTTTACCGCATCGTTCACAGGGAATAGAGCGATTGTGCTCGATAACCTGAACGACCTCTTCAATTCGCGATTAATGATGATTGATTCGCTCGATCCCGTGACAGATGTTGAGTCGAATTATAAGACCATGCTGACTAACTCGGTCAAGATCGATCAGCTGGTAAGTAAGACGCAATTAAACGAAAAATTAAATGAAATTATCGGCCGTGTGCAAGAGATAAACATGATGTCGCAAGCGGTCAATACAATGGTTGCTGAGGCTAACGAAATTTTAGTCGAGCAAGTAGATACAATGATCTCTGAGAATGCGCAGTGGGTTGACGGCGAACTTGCGCAGAGATTGAGCTCTGCCACAGCTAATGCAAACAAACAAGATGTGGGTGCAAATCAGGGGCGCTTGAATAGCCTGATTAGTGATTCACATATTGCGAAAGATGAGGCAGCAAAGATATCGAAGCGGGTCAGCACCGTTACTGACTCTATTCTCGACTCTGGAGAGGATATCCTAAAACGACGTGATGCGATTCAGGCCGATCGTGAACGAGTATTCGCTAATCAAAGACGTACAGCTGACATGATAATTAAATCTTAATTAAATAAGTCAAAGTAAGAATAGGGTACTTCGAATACAGGAAAGTACGATAGACATAAAAATGGGGCTTGGAGACACTGATAGGATACTGGCAAATAGCAGCATAGGAGGAGCGGTGTTAATTAAACTGAGAAAAACTATGCACTACCTTCTCTCATCATTGAAGCTATTATGTTCCTCGATGCTTTCTAGTGAAGAGATGAATGGGAGAAATTCACTTTATAGACTTACCTGAGCCGTTCAAAATAGCCACTTTAGAAAATGAGCATACAGTGACTGCTGGATCAATTTTACGCCGTATCTATCGCTTCTAAGTGACTATTTGATCTGCGCTTACCTTTCAGATCGTAATCTCAAAATACCCAAGCACTCCTAATCAACACAGTTTCGGCAATATCAGGCATTTACTTTGCTTTTTCTCATCTGATTAATATCTCAATATCCACCAGCTATTTTCAAAAATTCCCTCGGTTATACCCAGAAGCCCACCTTCAATCTGCTAGTCTTTTGTTTTATTTTGGTTTTGCATTTTTTATGTTTTTAGGGACGGTCATCTCCATACCTTTTTCTATTCGGTCTATGCGCGAGATTAAACCGACAGCGAATTGAAGATACGACCGGAATACATTCGGTAAGCAGCTGTGCTATCCAGAATAAGCGAATGCGGACACTGTTAGATTAATAACTTAACAGCGAAAAATTGTTTAGCCTATTAGTATTCCCAAACATGGCAATGAGGCTAAATCATCACAGACACGAATATTCCAGAAAAAAGGACAGCTGCTTTACTTGTCCTATGGGATACTTTGACCATTTTTGAGCTATCTAGCATTGATTCGGGCGTGGGTTAAATCTCACTCGGTTGAGACAGCCAAAACACAGCTTATAACTGTGGCACACTTGATCGACCAGCATGTCCTCTCGGCAAGAAACAACAGGCATAAAAAAAGGGATCTGAAAGGATCCCTTTTTTTATGTTTGGTGCACCCGACACGATTCGAACGTGTGACCCCCTAGTTCGTAGCCAGGTACTCTATCCAGCTGAGCTACGGGTGCGCATTTCTTTTTTTTCTCTCTTAAATACCTTCCGCCTAGACTCTGGTACGCGAGAGGGCCGTATTATAGCGAAATGAATGATTTTTCATAGACTTAAATGGCTCTAGTTGCAGTCTGCGTGTTTTCTCCAATGGTGAGCTGTAATACTATGGGGATTATGATCAAAATCAATAAAATATATACCCCTACACTAAAATTGCGTGCGCTAAGCTGCGTCCTTCTACTGATAACCCCCCACTACCTCCTTGCCGACTATGAGGACGGAGTAAATGCCGCGTTCAAAGGCGATTTCGAAACCGCCTTTTATGAATTCACGCTGGCAGCGGAAGAAGGGCTCGATCTAGCGCAATACAATCTCGCGATTCTGTATTTCACCGGTCAGGGAGTGGAAAAAGATGCCGCTGAGGCCTTTCGTTGGACTGAATTAGCGGCACTGCAGGGGCATGTGGCTGCACAGTTTAATCTCGGTAGTCTGTATTACGCAGGCGATGGTGTAAAAGCTAACCCTGATAAAGCCGTTGAAATGTTTAAAGAGGCCGCTCGGGCGGGGCACCCTAATGCCGCACTGATACTTGCCAATATGTACGCCGATGGGGAACTCACTTCTGAGGAGGAGCTTGGGCTTTTTTATCAACTTTCCACCACTATATCTTCTCTCTTTTCAAGCGACCAAGACCATGAAGGTTTAGTGCTCGCCCATGTTTGGGCGAACGTCGCTATAGCTAATGAGAGCGGTGAGGCAGACGCCCTACGTGTCGACCTAGAGGAACGAATGAGCGAGGAGCAATTGAGCCAAGCCCGCCGGCAGTTTGCGCAGCAACAGATGCAGCAGTATGATATGCAGCAGTATCAGCAGCAGCAGTACTATCAACAGCAGCAGCAGCAGCAGCAGCAGCAGCAGC
>CAJWGN010000159.1 GCA_913031035.1 uncultured Gammaproteobacteria bacterium | reverse complement strand
CAATAGTATGTATACGGGTGCAATGGAACCATTCTGACTTATCGGGGTGTACCCCTAGGGTAGGGTGCTGGCTGGGCGGTTACTAGGAAACAAGGCCCCTACTCCAGGCGTACTTGACACCCGGGGTTATAATACAGACCACCACCCTACTGAGAGGCTCCTAGCATGCAGATTAAGCGGTTACTGGACGATAGAGTAGTAGTTACTGGAGATAAGCTTATTAACAGCCAGGGAGAGCATTGTGAGTTTGTAGAGCATGCTAACGGCCAGCTCGTTGCAGTGTCGCCTGATGGCAAGAAAGTTAAGAGTTCACCCGCTGAATTAGGTTGTTATCTGCTGGGTAAAAATAGGACTGATCGGGGGCTAGATAGGGAACGTCTCCGTAGCTTTTGGGAAGACACATAGGAGTCAAGGTGAGAAAACTAATTGGGGTACTTTCATAGTTACCAGAAGCTTAATAGGAAGAATCAGAAAATGTTGGGCTAATTGTTGGTAAAAATCTATATATCTCTACAAGTCACTGATATATATTGGTTAATGGCGGAGAGGGAGGGATTCGAACCCTCGATAAGATTTCTCCTATTCACCCTTAGCAGGGGTGCGCCTTAAGCCACTCGGCCACCTCTCCGTGTTCTTTCTATTTATCCCAAACTAGCTGGTATGTTCGAGATAGACTCGATTTTTGGCTTAGCCAAAATACTCGCCCTATTCTGCTCACTTGCTCTGATCTTCCTGACCATTTTGTATTTCTTAACTACAGGCTATTAACCCACCTCAGAACAAAGCGCGGGTATGATATCACAGCAAAATTAAAATAAAGAAACAAAGCGAACAAAGCGAGCAAATAGTCGCAATAAATTCATGCCGGGATCATTCGAATGCAGTTACGACTCTTCGCCGGCGGGCGTGTCCTCGGTTTTTTCTTTCTGAATGCGTTCGTAGATCTCTTCCCTGTGCACCGCTACTTCTTTTGGTGCATTAACTCCTATTCTTACCTGGTTTCCTTTGACACCTAATACGGTAACCGTTACTTCATCGCCTACCATTAGTGTCTCACCGACCCGGCGTGTCAGTATTAGCATTGATTTTCTCCGTTAACCATTCCTTTGCTCTTCGCCTCATGAAAGCTGCGTATAACAGGCAGGAATACAAACCCTTCCCGATGTACCTGAGCTAGCAAACTGACTCAATTTGATTTTTGACAGCACCAGCCCATCTCTAACTTAAAAATCGCTTTAGCAATAACCCGTGCTCTCACCAGATTCTCTAGTATCCGCTCATCAGGCCTTAAAGCCAAGAGGTATACGCTTTACGGGGAGGTACAAAATATTAATTATTGCTCTGCTTTTCATAATCCGGATCACCGAGATCAAACGCGCTGTGCAGTGCTCGAACGGCTAACTCTAGATACTTCTCATCAATTACGATTGAAACCTTTATCTCAGAAGTCGTTATTAGCTGGATATTAATTGCCTCATCAGCCAGTGTTTTGAACATTTTACTCGCAATGCCTGCATGCGAGCGCATTCCTACGCCAACCAAGGACACTTTACCTATTTTCCTATCCACTAGTAATTCACGAGCCTTTAACGAAGTCGCCACCGACTGGGCAATCGCACTCGCCTGCTCCAAGTCTGCCCGCTTCACCGTAAAAGTTATATCATTAGTTCCGTCCGCCGCTACATTTTGCACTATAACGTCAACTTCAATGCCAGCGTCGCTGACTGGCCCCAAAACTTTATAGGCAATTCCCGGCACATCGGGAACTCCAGCAACAGTGATCTTTGCTTCATCACGCTCAAAAGCAATGCCCGCAATAGTCGGCTTTTCCATTCGATCATCTTCCTCTAAGCTAATAAGGGTTCCCGGTCCGTCTTCAAATGTCGACAGCACTCTAAGGGGTACTTTGTATTTTCCAGCGAATTCTACCGAGCGAATCTGTAAAACCTTTGCGCCAAGGCTTGCAAGTTCAAGCATCTCCTCAAAAGTAATACTAGCAAGCAAGCGCGCGTCTTCAACCACCCGTGGATCTGTCGTGTAAACACCTTTAACATCGGTATAAATCTGACACTCATCCGCCTCCAATGCCGCAGCTAAGGCAACCGCGGTTGTATCTGACCCACCACGACCAAGGGTGGTAATATTATTATGCTCATCCATACCCTGAAAGCCTGCCACCACGACTACATTGCCTTGCTCTAGCTGGGCGTGTATTCGGCTTCCCTCTATTTCTTGAATCCGTGCTTTGGTATGAGTGCTGCAGGTAAGAATTTTAACCTGGCCCCCTGTGAAAGACCGCGCACCGTAGCCCCTTTTTTCCAGCGCCATACACAACAGCGCCATAGTGGCTTGCTCACCCGTTGACAGCAACACATCCATCTCGCGAGGTGTCGGATTTTTCATAATTCCATGAGCCAAACCAGTTAGGCGATTAGTTTCGCCGCTCATAGCCGAGACGACGACAACGACGTCATCTCCGTTGTCGCGGAATGTTGCCACTTTATCGGCTACCTCTTCGATTCGTTCTACCGAGCCTACAGAAGTGCCGCCGTATTTCTGAACTATCAATGCCATGTTAGAACCAACCTAAAGCTTTTCGACTAACCAGGGTTTTACCGACGCCAAAGCAGCCGGAACTGCATCGGGATCTGTACCCCCTGCCATGGCCATATCCGGCCTGCCACCACCCTTGCCACCAACCTGCTGGGCCACCATATTAACAAGATCACCTGCCTTAACTCGACCAATAACATCTTTGCTAACTCCCGCGACCAGATTAACCTTGCCTTCGGCAACACTCGCCAGCAAGACCACAGAGCTTCCCAACTTATTCTTCAACTGATCGACCGTATCTCGCAGAGACTTCGCGTTAAAACCTTCCACGCTGGCTATCAGAACCTTAATCCCTGACATTTCAATGGCCTGAGACGCTAAATCACTGCCAGCACTGGATGCCATTTTTGATTTGAGCTGCTCTAATTGCTTTTCTAACGCACGATTGCTATCAGTTAGTTGCTGAACTTTGACGGCAAGCTCTTCCGGCTTACTTTTGACTATTTCACAAAGCTGCTTAAGAGTATTCTCTTCCCGCTCAATAAGAGCGAGTGCACCCTTGCCTGTCACGGCCTCAATTCGGCGAACTCCTGCAGAAATCCCAGACTCACTAATAATTTTAAAAAGCCCTATGTCCCCCGTGCGGTTTACGTGAGTACCGCCACAGAATTCTACTGAATACTCCCCAGCCATACTCACTACTCGAACTTCATCTCCGTATTTTTCCCCGAAAAGCGCCAAAGCGCCCTTGGTGCGTGCTTCTTCTATGGCCATGACTTCTTTTGTGACCGAGTCATTGCCCAGAATCTGCGAGTTCACTAGGTCTTCGATCTGTCTCATTTCTTCTGCGGTAACTTGTCCAGAGTGGGAGAAATCAAAGCGCAGGCGCTTGGCATCGACCAGCGAGCCTTTTTGCAAAACATGCTCGCCCAAAACTTGGCGCAAGGCAGAATTCATCAAATGCGTTGCCGAATGATTTAAAGTAATGGCAGAGCGATCCGCTTCAGACACAGATGTCGTAACGGCGGCTCCAACTTCCAACTCGCCTTCCTTTACAATCACTCGATGCACAAGCACATCATTTTGCTTCTGAGTATCAATTACTTCAGCGGAGCCATCTCCATACCTCAGCCCACCAGTGTCACCAACCTGACCGCCAGACTCACCGTAAAATGGGCTACTGTTAAGCAAGACCAGTACTTCGTCACCGACGTTTGCCGAGCTGAGGCTTTGATTGCTTAGGCTGAAGATTTGCTCTACGTTTGAATCGCTAGCCAATGCCTCATAGCCAACAAAATCGGTTCGCTCTTCAGGCGCCAGATCCAACTTCTCAGCTGCGGTAAAATTACTGGCTGAACGAGCCTTATCTTTCTGTACGTTCATCGCCTGCTCAAAACCGCCCATGTCGATTTTTAAGTCATGTTCCCGGGCGACATCTGCGGTGAGATCAACTGGAAAGCCAAACGTGTCATAAAGGCGAAACACGGTGTCACCGGCTAGTGTGTCACCGTCCAGATCGGCTATGGCTTTTTCAAGAATCGCCATGCCGTTTTCAAGAGTACGTGCAAATTGCTGCTCTTCTTCATTCAAAACTTTTTCGACCACGGCTTGCTGCGCGGCTAGTTCAGGATATGCCTCTCCCATCACCGCAACTAGCGATGCAACTAGCTTATAGAAGAAAATATCCTTAACGCCAAGCTGGTAGCCGTGACGCACGGCGCGGCGAACGATTCGTCGTAACACATAGCCACGACCTTCATTGGAAGGGATGACTCCGTCCAAAATCAAAAATGAGCAAGAGCGTATATGGTCAGCAATTACCCGAAGAGATGTGTTGGTAAGGTCATTTATTCCGGTGACTTTAGCTGCGTCTTTTAGCAATGCCTGAAACAGATCAATTTCGTAGTTACTGTGAACGTGCTGAAGAACAGCTGCCACACGCTCTAGCCCGGCGCCAGTATCCACTGATGGCTTAGGCAAAGGCTTTAATGAGCCATCGGCTTTGCGTTCGTACTGCATGAAAACCAAATTCCATATCTCAATATAGCGATCGCCATCTTCATCGGGGCTACCGGGAGGGCCGCCCTGCACATCATCACCATGATCGTAGAATATTTCCGAACAGGGCCCACATGGACCAGTATCTCCCATGGCCCAAAAGTTGTCTTTCTCACCCAACCTTGAAAATCGAGTTGAGTCGATTTTCATTTCGTTCAGCCAAATAGCCTCTGCTTCGTCGTCATCCTTAAAAACAGTTACCCACAATTTTTCCGCCGGCAAACCTAACTCCACGGTTAAAAATTCCCAAGCGTATTGAATAGCCTCTCTCTTAAAATAATCGCCGAATGAAAAATTACCCAACATTTCAAAAAACGTATGATGACGAGCTGTGTAGCCAACATTTTCGAGATCGTTATGCTTGCCTCCGGCTCTTACACAGCGCTGAGAGCTGGTAGCTCGGTTATAGGAACGAACCTCATCACCCAGAAAAGTATCTTTAAATTGCACCATTCCCGCATTGGTAAATAGCAATGTAGGATCATTGCCAGGAACCAACGAGCTACTCGGTACAATTTCATGCCCTCTTTGGGCAAAGAAGTTTAAAAAGGTTTTTCTAATTTCCGAACTTTTCATTGGTATTACCAAACATTGATGAGGCGCGTATTCTGGACTTGCTTAGAAGCCCCTGAAAAGCGACGGATTATAGCCCGTTAAGCACCGATAATGCAGGCCTTTTGTAGGAAAATGATAGAGATGCAATAGCCAACAATAGACTTGAAAACCACTACCCAAGGAACTGTTGCTTAGCCACGCTTTGTAAAACTGTGCCACAGCTATTCCGAGTCTTTAGTCTCCTGCGACCCTATAAGGGTCGAATTGGGCGCCGAGAATGAGAAGTTTTCGAGACTGGAGTCCAACGGTACCCGTAATTTACCATCACTTGAGAGCATTATTGCGATGGCGCGAGTATTAGGAAAGTGGCTTAAGACTATCGTTAAGATGATAAGAAAAGGAACGCAAAGTAACATGCCAATAATTCCCCATATGGTCCCCCAAAGCGCCAAATTCAATAATATAACAATAGGACTCAGATTAAATGAAGAACCCATCATACGAGGCTCTAGGATGTTGCCGATAAGTATCTGGCAGGCACCGATGCCGGCAAGAACAAATAAAAACAGCGAGTAACCGTCAGACTGAGCTAAAGCGATTAATGCAGGAAATATCGTCGCAACAATCGAGCCAACCGTGGGAATAAAATTCAGCAAAAATATGAGAAGCCCCCAAACTCCTGCAAAATCGACCTCCAGGAACATCAATATAATGTAACTCAGCGAGCCTGTCACAGTGCTAGTGAACATTTTGATGCTAATGTACTTCTGTATATCATCACGGATTCTAGATATGATGTTTCTTGCGCCGCTTTCTGTTCCACCTTCACTAAACAGTGCCGTTATTTTCTGATCAAACTTCCCCTGCTCCAAAAACAGAAACAAGATATAAATGAGAATTAGTCCTCCACTGGCTAAAATACTAGCAAATGAAGTTGCTACCGATGCGGCATAGGCAGGCAAATCAATCCAGTTACCAACTGTTGTCATCAAGCTTTGTTCGGACAGTAATGCCATATCAATGAAAGGCATATTTTCCAATCTTATTATTAGATTTTTCTGATATGTGGGAACGACTTCCAAAACGCCATTTAGACTTCCACTTAGAAAACTAATCAAAGCCCATACAACGAATAAGAAACTCAAAATCGATGCCAGCAGACAAACACGAGGCGGAAACTTAAAGCTGCCCAGTGTTACTTTCTGAAAGGCAACTGAAAGAGTGTTGATCAAATACCAGAGTGCAATGGCTATTACAAAAGGTAAAATTAGGCTTTGGCCAACATCTAATAAATAAAAGACAAGCACCACTAGAATCGCTGTCGCTGTGTAATTTAGAACCTTCATATTGAATTCACACTCGCTAATAAAATCTCGATTTTATATTGACACTTCTGATTTCTGAAGGGTATCACGTTTTCTTGCTTCCCCCCTCTTTAGTCTGAGACCTGAGATAATAGAAAGAGAGATTTAAGTAAAGATGAGAGCAGCACCGTGAACCCTAATGGCTATTCACACTTAGTTTAAAGCGACGAGAATAGAATGGCGGCAGTGCATGGCGGCCTTCAAGACTCTTTGCAACACCCTGTCGCAATCAAGTTACTTTTAAGTGATTTGATTGCGACGATATAAAAGCACACCATCAATTTGAAAAAAAATCTTTTATCGTTGTCAGAATTAACCCTGTCAACATCAATCTTGCGATAGACAGAGGCATAACCGAAGACTGTCACCCCTATGTCATTATGGAATACATTTAGGGTATGTACCTTAATACTGCGATGAAAATCTGCGAAGTCCCAAACACCGAAAAGCGCGCCATGCTAATTCAAGTGCGAAAAGCACTTTCCTACGACCACAAAGAAATGTCATTCACCGAGACAAAAAGCCAGACAACGTCCTCATTAACAAGAACAGGAATATAAGCAGACTCGACTTCGAGATCGCTCAATTCTACACAGGCAAAACCGAGCCTTCAGACCGCACATTATTATTATCTGAACAACAAATCATGCTCTATTCACGGCAACATCTATGCAATGGGTGTAACCCTCTACCGGTAATTTACCGGCTGTCTACCACGACGGCGCAATGATACCGGTTTCGTCTTCGAAAAATATTTTTGCTAAGCTCCCTGCCGACATTCAGGAGTTTATCACTAGCATGTTTTCTACGACCCCTGAAACCCTTCATACAGATAGCCTCCAGCAAGCTGTCGCTATTTATGATCAGCATACTCAGCGACGAAGATTCAAGTCGTTTAGAAAAAAGCCATCGGTTCTAAAAAAACCTCAATCCTATCGCAGTAAACGAGAGAGAGGTGCTAAGATATCTGGACCTGCATCTAAAGTTATAGCTTCTAAGAACGCGACTGAGAGAAAGCAAATTACTGGACGCGTTACCCTGCTGCTTGCCTTGTTAGTGCTAGTCTATGCTCAATACCTATTTGTATTTGGCGGCCAAGAAAAATTACATAAAAGCATGCCATATTTCTACACTAAATTGGCAGCTA
>CAJWGN010000158.1 GCA_913031035.1 uncultured Gammaproteobacteria bacterium | reverse complement strand
TTGATGCTCAGAGGGAACCTTTGTCACTCCATGATAAAATGGTGGTACAGGAGTCCTTAGAAATTATAATTGCCGTAATGGCGCCGATCGTACCTCATTTCAGCCACGTACTTTGGCAACACTTAGGCCACAGTGGAGCCGTCATAGATGCAACTTGGCCAGTAGTTGATCCAACAGCATTGACCCAAGACAGTATCTTGGTCGTCGTTCAAGTTAATGGAAAACTGCGGGCAAAACTGGAAGTGGCCAAAGACTTGACAAAACAAGAGTTAGAAACGCTCGCTCTGGAAGATGAGACAGTAACGCGTTTTACGAATGCCGGCACCATTCGCAAGGTAATCGTTGTTCCCGGCAAACTCGTAAATATTGTGGTTAATTAGCATGAAAAATCTGCTGCTCAGTTTTGTTGTTAGCATTGCTGCCCTCAGCCTATCTGCTTGCGGGTTTGCGCTTAGGGGCAATGTGAGTTTTTCAACAGAACTGACTAACCTCCAACTCAGTATTGAACAACCCAGTAGCGAATTCGCTAGATTGTTGAAAGGCAGTCTAGAGTCCGCGGGCGTCGCAATTAACCTTATTGATAGCATTGGCACTGCAGAGTCTGAATCTGGCATAGCCATTCTGCTTGTCACGAACGAGCAAGTTGTTAGCAGGCCGGTGACCGTCAATGCCCGCGCAAGGGCCGCTCAATACGAGCTGAGAATGTCTATCACGATAGCACTTGGGAAAAATGCCAGCTACATAATTGAACCTGAGTCGCTTGTGGTGCAACGGATTTATTTCGAGGATATTGAAAATATCAGCGGCAACCGCGAAGAAGTGGAAATCATATCTGCTGAAATGCGGCATGAACTAGTCGGCCAACTGATTCGAAGATTGGACGCAGTGGGGATGTCGATCTGAAGCTCAAACCAGAACAGCTAGCTCGCACCCTCCGCACAGAATCAATTCCAGCCTTTTGGCTTGCCGGGGACGAGCCTTTGCTTATGCAAGAAGCGGCAGACAGCATAAGACAGCATTTTCGCAAGCTCGGCTTTGATGAGAGAGAAGTTTTTAACATCGACAAAAGTTTTGATTGGAATTCCTTCCACCACGCCACTAATAACCTTTCATTATTTGCTGAAAAGAAAATATTGGAACTTCGATTTGCAACCGCGAAACTAGATGACACTGCAAAAAAAGCACTCCACCAATACTTCGAGGACCCAAAAAGCGATTTCATCCTACTCGTTAGCAGCCCCAGGCTTGAAGCCGCAACACTGAATACCAAGTGGTTTAAAGCAATTGAATCTCACAGCGCGCTAGTGCAAATCTGGCCTGTCAATCGCGAGGGACTTGCTGCTTGGCTAGAACAGCGCTTACTACAAGAAAACATTAGAGCGGATGCCGCCGCCCTGCAGCTACTGATGGACAAAGTCGAAGGGAATCTGCTGGCAGCGATGCAAGAAATAGAAAAGTTAAAGTTACTCGCTGGCAATGAAACCGATGAGTTAATCAACCTCGATGCCAACACTGTTATGCAAGTGGTTGCAGATAGCTCCCGCTACAGTGTCTACAATCTTGTTGATTCCACTCTTAGCGGAGAGCTAGGCCGAAGTCAGAAAATCCTTGCGGGCCTGCGCAGTGAAGGCCTGTTTCCTTTGGTCATACTTAACGCCTTTACCCGCGAGATCCGAAGTCTCCAACCCATGGTAGAAAAACGCCAACAAGGCCAAGGTGTCAACGCGATAATGCAGGCTTCGCGAGTTTGGTATAACCGAAAACAGCCTGTTGGAAGCGCTCTACAGCGTCTAACAAGCGATAATATTTGGCAAATGCTAGACCACTCCAAGCTAATAGACCAGTCAATAAAGGGGCTCTCAACCCTCAATCCTTGGGATGAGATTAGCCGGCTGATGGTGACACTTAGTGGGAAATCAATAGCGACTACAGCAAACAGCCGAGTGTAAATAACCGGTTGCGTGTGCTCTAGATCGTGGCCCTTGCCTTTACAGTGCAACTGGTAGTCAGACAAATCACGCCCCTCATAATGCGAATCCCAGCGCCCAATTTACACATTACATGGCAAAGTTTATCGTTTAGCTGGACCTTACCCACGAATCTTACCCAAACGCGAGATTTTGCCCGCAAAAAATCACCAGAGGCCATTTCGAGCGCGGCGTTTTTCAGCTGATGAATTATACTTAATTCCTATTAAGGGAAATGAGCGCCAGCTTTGTGCATCAGCTTGATCTAAAAACCAATTTTCTAAGAATGCTGATTAAACACTCGGCGTCCGCTTTGCTTAGCTTTTTATGTATTACACCGTTTTTACTTTTTTCTCAGGCTGGATTGGGCGCAGAACTCAACGTAACCCGCAATCAGCTGCCGGTAGTCTTAGGGCTGTATTTGGATCATTACGAAGACCCGAGCCGCCTTCTCACAATATCCGGCATTCTTAGTAAAAACGTCGCCTGGGAGCGCTCCCAAGAATCTATTCCGACCTTGGGTTTCTCTGATTCTGCTCATTGGTTCAACATCAACATTACAAGTGATGACCTTGCCGGCAAAGAATTGGTATTGAGTGCAGATTCACCGAATATCGACCTTATCCAGTTTTATATTATCCGCGATGATCAACCTATTGAGAGTTTTGAGACTGGCGATACCGTGCCTTTAAGTCGACAAAAAGTAAGCTTCAGAATCCCAGTCTTGCCATTTAAAATGTCGGCCTCAGGAAACACCACCCAAGTTTTCATGCGGGTAACCTCTCAATCAGGAATGGAATTGCCACTTACCCTGAGCACAATGCAAAAGTTGGCATTGCAAGAGCAAACTAAGATAGCCCTTTTTGGTGGCTTCTTTGCCTTTTTCATTCTTTGCTTTTGCCTTTGCTGGATCATCTACTTTTTTCTAAGAGACAAACAGTTTCTTGGTTACACCATGTTTTTTGGTAGCAGCTTAATCTTATTTCTTTGTTTTACTGGAATGGGCAAGGTATGGTTTTGGGGCGAATCCGCAGAGCTGAGCAATCGCCTGAGTTATATATCTGGCGCGATAATGATTATAAGCTTTTGCCTGCTTGGGAAGTCCCTTAACCTGGTAAATCGATACCGGGGAAGGGCCCTTATCGTGCTGCGTTTTATCACTTATTCCATGATACCAACTGCCCTTTACTTTATTTTGCTGCCCTTTGATCAAATCTCTGGAAGTAATCTACAGACCATCATGTCATTAGGCTTATTTGTCGCTATTATTGTTTTTATCATGGCAGGCATTGCCGCCGCACAGGGATCAAGAGTTGCCCTGTACTTGTTTTGCACTTGGAGTCTGCTAATCATCGCTTATGTTTCGATGCTTGGTTATAAGTTAAATATCGTCGAAAAAACCGAGCCGGCAACGCTTATTGCCGAACTGCTAGTGATATCAGCCGCCATCATGTTGTTGTTTGCGTTAGCTGAATTTTTTCGTTTTAAGAACCAAGAATTTGCCCTTGTGCGCGCCGAAACTAAAGCAAAAGGTGACTTTTTGCGAAATGTTTCCAGAGAGTTTTTAACTCCAGTACATTTGATATTAGCAAATTCAAAGCGACTGTTAGACGCACATTCCTCAGGGCTAGATACAACCACCTATGAGCATATGACGACGGTCATAAAGCAAAGTAGTCATTTGCACCATATGATAAACGACCTCTTGGAAATGGCGGAGGTAGAATCAGACAATTTCGAACCCGAATTTGAACTAGTAGAAATCACTCAGCTACTTAACGAAACCAAAGAGATGATGATGCCTGCGGCCTTAGAAAAAAGGCTTAGTTTTGATGCTGATTACAGCTCTGCAAACCTCTTTGTCCAAACCGACAAAACGAGACTACAGCATGTTCTCCTCAACCTTCTTACAAATGCGATTAAGTTTACCGAAAAGGGCAAAATAGAAATTGGCTACAAAGCTGTTTATTACCAACGAAAGCTAGGAATCGAGATATTCGTCAGTGATACGGGCATAGGTATGAGCGAAGAGTTCAAGCGGAAAATTTTTCAGGAGTTTGCCCACGAAGACGGTTTTTCAGAAATTAACCCAACGAGTACCGGACTAGGCATGGTGATAGTAAAAAGAATAGTCGAGAAGCTAGGAGGTGAAATAACTTTCGAGTCGTCTAAGGGCCGTGGAAGTGAATTTTTCATCCGCCTACCTTTACGAGTAAACAAACTTTAGAGCACCTAATCTATCGGCTCCTCTAATTGATAAACTAAGTCATTAAATTCTTCCAGCTTAGATTCAAATGCCTTTAATGCGTCTGCCAATCCTTGGTTGTAGTAGTATGCCCCGACACTTTTAGCAAAAAAATCGAGTAGAAATTCCGCCTCAAAACCACCTAGCTGCTGATTAAGCTCATCCTCAAAGTACTTTTTTAATTTCACGATAATTTCACTCTTGGCGCTTTCATCTAAACTAATTTCCGACATCGTTAATCCCTTTCATTATTTTGCAGGATTGGCAGCACATTGTGATGCCCGCTAGTTTCCAAAAAGGAAACGTAATATCCTAGACTGTAATTTACACCACCATTTTTGGAAATAGGCCCTGAGGTTCAATTTCGCCTTACAGAGAGTAACTATGATAATCGATTTAGAACGCTGCAGAAAAGATACTCCGGCTGTAACAGAACTTCTTCATTTCAATAACGCGGGGTGTGCCTTAAGCCCAGTTAGTGTCACCTGCGCTGTAATAGAGCACTTACAGTTAGAACAGAGTCTTGGTGGCTATGAAGCTGCAAATGCTGCCAGTGATAAACTCAAATTGTTTTACTCTGAGTTCGCTAAACTCCTAAATTGTTCTCCCTCACAAATAGCTTATGTTGAAAACGCCAGCCGCGCTTGGGACATAGCCCTTTACAGCATCAACTGGCAAGCTGGCGATCAAATCATTACTGCTGACAATGAGTATGTCAGTAATTATTTAGCCCTTCTTCACCTGCAACAGCAAAAAAATATTGAAATAGTTTTGGTTCCTTGTGATGACGCAGGGCTAGTAGATCTGGATAAGCTTCGCAGTGTCATTACGCCTCGAACAAAGATGATCGCCTTAACCCACGTCTCCAGTCAAAGGGGCGACATTCAGGAGGCCGCTCAAGTGGGCCTGATAGCAAAGGAAAATGGTCTTCTGTATTTGCTAGACGCATGTCAATCAGCAGGCCAGATCGACTTGGATACTCAGCAGTTGGGTTGTGATTTCTTGTGTGGTACCGGAAGGAAATACTTACGCGGCCCTAGAGGAACCGGGTTTCTCTATGCCAGCATAGGTGCTATTGAAAAATCTAGCCCCATCTTTGTTGACAATCATTCAGCTCATTGGACTGGCCCGAAAAGCTACTCGTTGAGTGCTGACGCCACAAAATTTGAGACATGGGAGCGGAATATTGCAGGCAAAATTGGCCTAGCTGAGGCTGTAAGATATGCCAATGAGCTTGGCATGGCTAATATTCAACACCGAGTCAGTAAGCTGGCAAAAGAATTAAACAATAAACTTAGCTTACTAGAAAGCGTCACTGTACTTGAACGCTCAAATTATCTTTCAGGTATTGTTACCTTCCAGAAAAAAGGGATCCACGCCGCATCATTAGCGGGTAATTTACTTGAGCGAAAAATTAATACTTCGATATCTAGACAAGAAAACGCCCAGCTAGACTTGGCTGCCAACAATACTGGCGATGTTAATAGAGCGTCGCTTCATTACTACAACACATCTGATGAAATTGATCTTTTCGTTAACGCCGTTGCTGAATGTTAGCTATTGGAAGTAGACAATAAGTATGGCTACCGGGCAGATAAACTTTATATAAAAGGGCCATACTTTCCAAAACAGTCCGGATTCAGCGTCTGGACTGCCCTGCTTTATCTCTTCAAGTATCTCATTGCGATTCCAAATCCAGCCGCCAAAAAGACAAAAGGCTAAACCTAACAAGGGTTGACTGATTTCGGTTGTATATGAAACTACCAAATCAAATAGCGAATCAAAGTTAAACACGATAACAAGAGATATGATGGTAATCAGCGCACCGAGAACTATAGCGCTAGTCTTACGGCCGATGCCGTGATGTTCAACGCTATAAGCAACCGGCACTTCGAGCATTGAAATAGACGACGTTAGCGATGCTATGGTCATCAAAGCGAAAAATGCTAAAGCCACAAAAATTCCAACAAAGCCCATACTGTTAAACAAGGCGGGCAGAACGGAAACAATTAACCTCGGACCCGCAATAAGTCCACCACCATCGTCAAATATTGGCACGCCATTGGCTAGAGCAACATACATGGCTGGTAAAATCAGCATACCCGCCATTACAGCGATACCGATATCCAACACGGCAACAAGCCCACCCACCACCGGTAAATTTTCGTGTTTAGGAATATAGGACCCATAGATGAGCATTGTCCCCACCCCTAGAGAGAGGGAGAAAAATGCCTGTCCCATGGCACTTACCAATAGATCCGGATCAAAAACTCTAGAGAAGTCTGGCAGCAGATAAGCCTTTAATCCCTCCATCGCACCGGGCAATGTCAACACATAGATAATAAGCAAAAAAAGAATCAAAATTAACGAGGGCATCAGCCTAGAAGCCCATTTTTCGATGCCGTCTTTCACCCCAGCGCTGATTATCCAGACAGTCAACATCATAAACACGACGACAAAAAACCCGTTTCGCAGCACTGCATCGTTGGTGAGCCAAGCCGATACGCTGTCGGCCCCTACTAGTCTGGCCATAGGATCTATAAAAAACGCTATCATCCAGCCGCTAACGATCGCATAAAAACTTAGGATGAAACTAACCGTTGTGATTCCAACGAATCCAACAACTAGGCCGAATAACTTACCGTTTTTACTAGGAGAAATTGCTTGCAACGCAGTCACCGCGTTCGCTCGAGCATGGCGACCGATTATCAACTCCGCCATGAGAGCAGGATAGGCTAGAGCAAATGCGAGGATCAAATAGGTAAACAAGAATGCCGCCCCTCCATTGGAGGCGGCTTGAGTAGGAAAACCCCAAATATTACCGAGGCCGACAGCGGAACCTGAAGCAGCCATTAAAAAACCAAATCGAGAGCTAAATTCTCCGCGCGCTGCAGCCATTGACGAGATTCCTTAGAGTTATTTTTATTAAACGCACGTTATGCTTAAAGGCCAAGACTACCCCAAGACCACGATCCGGTAAATATCCCAGATGACATGCTCGGCTCTATTGATCGAAAGACTCCAATATAAATTGGTTGCTCGCCGGATTACTGAGAACGAAAACTACATTCGTCAAGACTGAGACACTACTACCGTCAAACACCTCTAAGGAAGGTATTGTTAGGCGCCCATCTGAGGTTGTATAACTGGCTATTCCATCGAAGCTATCTTTCTTACTGATTAAACTTTTTACATCCACCTCGACTATTACTTCATTGGCGGCGGAAACAGTACTAAAGTTTAGCGCAACAAGAGCAGCACCGTTATCGACACTGACTATGCTAAATAATTTCCCTGAATTTACTGGAAGATTATGTCCAGCTCCATGTGAAGCTGCCTGTGTATTAGGTCTTATTAATCCTCCGGTTTCAATTGAAATGATTGAGAAATATATAGTAGAAAGAGGTTTTGAAGAAGGATGGATAAAAGCTAATCCGCCTTTAAATAGAACAGGTAAAAAAATTG
>CAJWGN010000157.1 GCA_913031035.1 uncultured Gammaproteobacteria bacterium | reverse complement strand
CGAACCTCGCCGGTATAGGACCCTTGCCCTTCAAAGTTGGCATCAAAGGTCACCACCGCCTCGGATTGGTCACTGAGATCGACAGTCTGACGATCGATAATTTGATCATTGATCACCAAGGTGACATCACCTGTGGCTAAATAGGAAGTACCTGTCGATCTAACTCGAGCAAGTATTTTTTGACCTGCGGCATCTTCCAGAAGCTGCTCTGGGGCACGCAAATCAGTCAACGCTAAATTTTGAGATGATTCTTTACCAACATCCAACCCGCTAAAAGTAACACCTGGAGACAGTTTCCAGCCATCATTAATCTCATCACTAGCGGATGCTTGAAAGTCTGACACCAGATAAACCGCTCTATTCTCAAAGCGAGAAGTCTCCAACAGCTGATCCGCCAGTCTCAGGTTAGGCATATACGCGGTGGCGCCAAAGCCGGCCTGCTCCAAGCCTTCAACAAAAGAACTGAGACTATCAATATCCGTAGTGAATTCTCGAACTATTTCAGCCGTGTCAGAAAATGCAATCAAGGCTACTTCGTCACCGGAGGTCATATCGGAAAGTATGTCCAGCACTGATTCTTTCGCAAAGGCGAAGGTATCCGCATACTGCATACTCATAGAAACATCCAATAAAATCACAGCAGATTGAGGGTCTGCATCCAACAGCCTAGCCACAGCTTGATTGACAAGCGGCCTAGCAAAAGCAATAACGAGTAAAATGATCAAAATAGAACGCAGCAGCAACAACAATATTTGTTGTAACTGCTGAAACAAGACGAGCTTTTTTGATGTCTTCTTCAAAAACCGAATAGTACTAAACATCAGCTTCGGCGGCTTTTCTTTCCGAATCAAATGAATAGCAATAGGAATAAGAGCAGCCAGCAAACCTAATAGGAAAAGAGGAGTCAGAAATACCATTAGAAGCTCTTTGCTCGCTTGGCAATATACGCAGATAAAGCCGAATCTAGGGGCTGGGATGTATTCATTAGACAATAATCCACGCCACTGCTTTGGCATTGCTTTTTACAATAGGTTAAAAACTCGTTTAAGTTTTCCAAATAAGCGTCTCGAATAGCCGCAGGAGAGGTGATGTAGGACTCGTTGTTTTCCATGTCAACAAACTCGGAAGCTTCATTAAACGGGAAGTTAATCTCGGCATCGTCGAGCAAGTGAAAAGCAATGACATCATTGCCCATGGCTCTTAAATTCTGCAGGGTTGCTATCACTTTTTCCTCATCTTCAAGCATGTCTGATATGAGGATAACCATACTTTTCTTGTTTAGCGTGGCAGCCAAATCGGTTAACGGTTTAACCGCATTGGTCTTCTTGCCTGCCTCGACACGGGCCAATGTTCGCAGTATGTGCATCAAATGAGGCTTCCGACATTTCGCCGGCAGATAGTCATTCATCTGCTCATCGAAAGTAATCAGTCCGACAGCGTCTCGCTGCTGCATAATAAAATAGGCAAGCGCCGAGGCCAAGGTAATCCCGTAGTTGAGCTTACTGACACCTCCAGAGGTGTAGGACATAGACGCGCTGGTATCCAACACTATCATGCAGCGAACATTGGTCTCGTCTTCATACTGCTTTATATAAAGTTTCTCGCTGCGCGCATAAAGCTTCCAATCCACATGGCGCATATCATCACCGGTGTGATAATGGCGGTAGTCATTGAATTCGACACTGAATCCTCTGTGGGGGCTTTTATGCAAACCAGAAACAAAACCTTCAACCGCGACACGTGCGCGCAGCTCAAGATTATCCAATCCTGCGAGTACAGTAGGGTCTAAAAAATTAGCCGAGTCAGACATGGATTAGCGCCGGCCTCTACAGTTCAGACTTAGGTTCAGGAACAGCTTCTAACAGCCTGCGAACAACTTCATCTGTGGTAATTCTTTCTGCCTCAGCGTGAAAATTCAATAACACTCTGTGGCGTAACACAGAAGGCGCTAGCGCTCTGATATCACCGAAGGAAACGTTATACCGGCCTCTTAGCAACGCCCTCACTTTACCTCCTAAAACTAGATTCTGAGAGGCTCGAATTCCCGCACCCCAACTAACCCAGTCTTTAATAAACCCTGGCGCATTAGGGCTTTGTGGGCGCGAGGCATGAACCAGCTGAACAGCATATTTAATAACCGCTTCTGCAGCTGGTACTTGGCGCGCTATTCGCTGAAACTCTAATATGTCTTCTCCGCTTAAGGGGTGGGACAATTGCGCCTCATTGGTTTGAGTTGTGTTGGCCACCACCGTGATTTCATCTTCCTCGGAGAGATAACCGAGTTCGATCTTGAACATGAAACGGTCGAGTTGAGCTTCAGGCAGCGGGTAGGTGCCCTCTAACTCGATAGGGTTCTGTGTCGCTAAGACAAAAAACGGCTTGGACATGGGGTAAGTCACGCCGGCTGCTGTCACCTGACGCTCTTCCATCGCTTCTAAAAGCGAGGACTGAGTCTTTGGCGGAGTACGATTAATTTCATCCGCTAGTAAGATATTAGTAAAAATCGGCCCTTTGACAAATTTCAAGGTGCGCCTACCGTCTTGCTCCTCAACTATTTCTGAACCAACAACATCCGACGGCATAAGGTCAGGGGTAAACTGAATACGACTAAAATCAACCTGCAATATATCCGCTACCGTTTTGATAAGTAGCGTTTTAGCCAGACCGGGGACACCCGTTATCAAGCAATGTCCGCCAGCGAACAACGCAATCAATAGCTCATCGATGATTTCATCTTGACCGATAATAACTTTTTTAATTTCCGCCACGATCTGGTCACGACCATCCTGCATGCGCTTAACTAAAGCCAAATCATCTTGGTCATCGATCGCTAAGACTTCTTCTGTTTCTTCCATTGTTCGTTTCCCGTCTTCTAGTGACTAAAAGCGTAAATTAAAAAATTGATGCCTATCTTGTAAGCCTCGTTGGTATATTTCGTTGGGTAGCCTTCATAAAAAGTATGCTCCCAACCATCACCGAGGTCGGTGTTATAATTTGCAACCATCATTACTCGGCCGTCGTCGTCTAAAACCGCATAAACCTCCGGAGGATAACTGGGATCATTAAGATTCATGAATCCCCCATAATCCCAAGTCACCATCCGCCCTGGCACCTGCGCCAGTTCGTTTATATCGAAAAAAGTATGAAATATTTCATGGGAAGTATCGAGCTTTATGATTTCTCGATCCGGGAATATCTTCCCCATTTCCACAAACATGTCATCAAGATGTGGCTCTCCCCAAAAATCATCAACTAGAACGAAACCGCCTCGGAACATAAATTCTCGTAACGCCTCAATTTCATCCGGCTGAAAATCAGGACCACTAAGCGACGACCCTATAGGTACTCGCTTCCAATTCATATAAAGAAATATATTTTCAAATAATTTCGGGTCAGTAAGTGCGATGTATTCGTGATTGGCCGGATTGGTATCTACGTTGGTATATCGCTGCACCCCTCGCAGGAAATTTTGATCTGAATCTGGATAGTCCGTATCCCACCAGCCACCGCGTCTACGATAGCTAAACGAACCACTGTGATTCCTGTAAACACCTCTTACCCAGCGAAAGTCGGTTAAGTCTGTTCCGTATATAGAGACATCTTCATCACTGCCTAACTGCATCACCTGCCCTTGACTTAAGCCACTAAGCAAGAGAAGAGTTAACGGCAAAAAGAAGAAACGTTGTTTCATCAGTCGCTGCCTTCACCGATAGTTTGCAGCAAAATTTGCTGCGCACGCTGAAAAGAAGGCGCTATTTCCAAGGCCCGAAGAATGCTTTGCTTAGCTTCGCTAAGCTGACCGTTGGATAAATAGGCCTCTGCCAAATTAGTCTGTGCTTCTACCGGGTCATTTACTTCGAGACTCATCAGTACTTCGTATTCGGTAACAGCCAAAGCATTGTTGCCTGTTTCTTTAGCGAAGCGCGCCTTAAGCTCATGCACGTCATTACGATAAGGGTCCACCTGTAGCGCCCTGTCCAAGTAGTAGTTAGCTCGCTCAAAATCAGACTCATCAAGTGCCGCTTGAGCCAAGATCATTGCAGAGCCGAAGTCATGCTGAAGATTTTCCAAAAGCATCTCTAGCCATTGCAGTTGGGATTCTTTATCGCCTTCTTGTTCATAAATTTGCGAAAGAACCAAAGCCGGGCTTGGATACCCTGTGTAACCTGGAAGTAAATCATACGCAAATTCCAGCGACTCTTTTGCTTCAATAAAATTCTCGTCTTTGAACAAAACGATTCCTAGCTGAAGATGCGCTTGAAAGTCCCGAACGTTCTCTTGAATCCGGTTGCTCATGTGTTGCTTAAGAGATACGTTGTTATACAACTCCGCTAGAATCGCACTTGAATTTTCTCGCACTCCGTGGCCGTGGCCATCGCCCTCGTCAGGCGTGTCTTCTTTATGGACATAGACGTTTATTTCACCAACCCTACGCTCAATCCAGTTTCTAAAACCAACATCAAACTCGTCGATTGAGGTTTCAAACACTTCGGCAAAGCGCTCTGAGTCCTCTTTAATCAATCCGTACTGATAGACCAGATCAACCAACTTTTCAAATCCATATTCACTGGCGATATAGTCGACAACTAAATAGGACTGAAAATAAGCAAAACCGAGATCAGCGCTGGATTGAGCCCCGGAAAAGCCCGCATTTAAATCCTTAACATGGAGAAGCTTATCTTGCTCAGCAGCCCTCACCAAATCCAAACCTTGGCTGCGCCCCCAGTAAGAACGACCTTCTCTTTCTTCCCAGACCGACATACCTTCTGACAGCCAGCGCGGCATGCGATTACCTGTCATTTGCAATGTCACCACGTGGGCAAACTCATGCCAGACTATTTCTTGCCAATTAGCAGACAGCGTATCGGGGGAAATAAGGGTGATAACCTTGCCAAAACAAATCCCAACGAGGGGGCCTATATCTGGAAGACCCACTGAGCGCACAGCAAAATCCTCGGTCTTCTCGAAGACTTCAATCAATATTGGACCTTCAGGCTCAAAGCCATACTTTGCCGTCAATGTATCCCAGCCTTCTTCTAAAAGCGGCTCAAGATAAGGCCATAATATTTTTGCATCACGCTGACTCATGTGGACTTTAAAGTGCTCACTCTCAAGGGTTGCGTAAGTCTCCAACGTATCGAAGACCTTCAACATGTTAGACGTCAAAACATTAAAAGGGTCATTGTCATAGCCAATTTCTAAATTCGCCTTGCCTTCTTCTTCCTCGCCTAATCGAATCAGATTACTACCAAGCAAGGTATAGCCCTGCCAATACTGCGGATCCGCTTCTATAGCTGCCCGGGCAAAGCCTACCGCCTCGGTAAATAAATAATTATTACCAAACGTGTCCGCCACATCACCAAGGAACTTAGGATTATTGGGGCTGAACGCATCGACCTGTCCTTTAAACCGGCGAAAATCCTCATCGCGTTTCTCAAGGGCTGCTTTTGCACCGAGGACACTTAAGGTCTTCAAGGATTCAGAGTTCATCGCTAGAACCCTGTCAAAATATTCCATCGCCTCGTCTTCACGACTATTCAACAGCAACAGCTGACCGTAGGTTTCTAGCGCTGCTATCGAATTAGGGTTGATGCTTAATGCTCGCTCAAGAGCACGTTCATCTCCAACGACTCGAGCGATGCCTATCAAGGCAGGCGTATAACGACTATTAATATCTAACGCGGCCTGAAAAGAGCGTTCGGCATCGGTGGCATTATATTTTTCAAGAAATAAATCGCCCCACAGGACATGGGCCTCTAGATTGTTAGGGTTCGCTCTAGTGGCTTCGCTAAAAAGGCTATTTGCATCATGAAAATTATCCGTTAGCCAGCTCGCTAGTGCGACCATAGCAACATCCTCTGAACTGAAGACAAGTCCGTCATTGTAGCGTTGAATAGATTGATCCAAATACTCATACGCCTGAGCTTTGCGCCCGACAAACTGCAGCAAGCTTCCGTATTGGACAAGAGTGCGCACTGGCACCTCAAAGGACTCATCAATTAGCTGTTTGAATATCGCTATAGCTTCTTCGGAATTACCCGTAAGGCGCTTGAGCTCGGCCAGCTGCGTACTTATCAGGGGATACTTCGAGTAACCCTCATTACCAATTGCATCTTCACAGATTTTCACTGCTTCTTGATAGTTACCCATCATCCTGAAGGCTCTACTTGCTCCAACTATTCCTTCACGCCGGTCTAGACCGTCAGCCATCTGAAAAACATCGCTCGCCGCTGCATAAGAGCCGCCTAACATAAGCTGCTCGCCTCTAAACAGCGGCGATTCAGTTAAGCCCGGAGCATCTACTTGCGCCACCGCACCAACCGAGAAACTCATAGCCAAGAGAAACCCAGCTAGACTTGAAACTGTTCTTCTATAAGGAAATTTGGTCATTAAACTGTCCTGTTGTCTTAGCTAACTCAACCAACAATGTTTCCAGCTGACGCCAATAATCAGCCTCAAGAAAATCCGCTTTACGGCCTCGCAGTATAAATACCGAGCGCTCAACTTCCTGCATCCTAGCCTTAAGAGAAAGCGCCCGATCGGATAGATTTTCGCCGTCATCTTCTAAAGTATCAATATAGGCGATTTCGGCAAGCCTGCCATCGACATCGACTATAGTCGGGTTCAGCGAAAACAACGCGTCTCCGTTATCGTCAAGACCAGCATGCTCCGACGCTAAGCGCCCCTGCCCTTCATACCATTGATCGACGCTTACCTTGGCGTAATTGAAAGCTTCCAACATAGAGACACGATTATTTTTATCCCGGTCGCCATTGCGCTGGTCTAATGCTTCGATAAAGTACCTAGAAAATATAGGATCAAATTTTTCGGACGGTGAACGTGTCGATGAAATAACAACCCGTCCTTCACTGGAAAGAGACGCTGAGAAGCCATAGCTTGCACTAGTTGTGTTTACAATAACGATGTCTTGCTCTGAAAATGGATCGAGCATTTCGGCAAACTGAGTACCAGTAATATCTGGCCCAACGATATTAAACTTGGACTCTTCGTCAGCACCAGACCCATGACCGATCAGATAAATCGTTATCTGATCTCCCTGCTTAACCTGACCTTGCAGTACCTCTATAGCATTCGTTATACCTGCCAGGTTCACTGGCCCGTCTACCCGCGCAGCAGCGGACTGATCCTCGCTGCTATTGCGTCCTTGATCATGCAGCAGAGTGATCGACTCTGAGCTATAGCCGTAATCTCGAGCCAATATGTCGTGTAATGAAAATGCCCATTGCCGAAACGTCGATTTATTATCTTCACCCACCGTCGGCCCGGCCATTATCAGTACAAACTTTTTCGAGTCTGCCCTATCAACAAAATAATCTGAAGACGCCACTGCAAAATCGTCTTGAGCGACAGCCGAAAAATTAATTGCCATCGCCGCCAGCAGTGCCATGACGTTGCACCTATGCCGCGCTTGCTCAGTAGAGTGCCTCGTAAAGGCCTTAGACAAGCACTTAGGAAAAAGCTTAACCACAACCCCTGTCATGAAAGTCCCCTTAAACGGCGCAGAATCCAATCGCAGCACAACAATAAAATCAGCAAAGCCAACAGCCAAGGTCTATCCCACAGATCAATTTGGACTTGTTGGGAATAAGCATTTGGTGTGAACTCTACAGCTTCAGCCAAAGCATCTGAGTCGGTTAAGGCAAAATACCCGCCTCCG
>CAJWGN010000156.1 GCA_913031035.1 uncultured Gammaproteobacteria bacterium | reverse complement strand
GCGCTTGAATTCAAGTTGCAAATGGTTAACGGCACTAGCTATAACTAAGCCTCAGCTAACCCTCAGGTTCCGGTAGGCGGTAGTGATCCCTCTTAAGACTTGTTAAGACAAGCAGAAGGCGAAATCACCGCTTTAAAGTTTTACAAATTTACTTTTCACGGTTTTTAGCGTGAATAAGACAGCAGAACAGCATTCAGGAAACAGTATTCGAATTATTTTGCGATAAAACGTTAAAGCGTCATCGCAAAATTAAAGCAAGCTTAAAATTTAGATTTTATAATTAAAACAGAGCCTTAGATGCCTTATATAGCCTCAACGGAAAGGAATAAACCAAAAAACTGGCGGTTACCCCCTCGGTTTTCGTGATATTTTTTGTTTAGTTTAAGATCGCTTGCCTGATTAGGCCTTTGGCCGAATCAAAGACTTAAGCAGGGAATAATCCTTGGCTTTAGTCCCTCGAAGACCTCCCGAGTCTACTGTTCTGCCCTAAACAGATAAGTGAACTCATCATGAAAAGAATGTTAATTAACGCGACTCAGGAAGAAGAACTCCGAGTCGCACTTGTTGATGGCCAACGTCTCTACGATTTGGACATTGAAAACCGCACTCGCATCCAAAAGAAAGCTAATCTCTACAAAGGCAAAATCACTCGCGTAGAACCCAGCCTAGAAGCAGCCTTTGTTGACTTTGGTGCAGAGCGCCACGGTTTTCTCCCTCTTAAAGAAATTTCTAAGCAATACCACTCCAAAAATGCCAAATCTGGCGAACGCGGTTCAATGCGCGAGCTAATCCCGGAAGGAACGGAAGTCGTCGTCCAGGTTGAAAAAGAAGAACGCGGCAATAAAGGTGCGGCACTTACCACCTATGTCAGCTTAGCGGGCCGTTACTTGGTTCTAATGCCAAATAACCCTAAAGCTGGTGGCATATCCCGCCGCATTGAAGGCGATGACAGATCTGAGCTTAGAGATGCACTGCGCACGCTACAAATACCTGATGGCATGGGCCTGATCGTAAGAACTGCAGGCGTCGGCAAAGATCCAGAAGAATTACAGTGGGATTTGAACTACCTACTCGCTCTCTGGCAGTCGATTCAAGACGCCTCTGAAGGAAAGCCAGCTCCTTTTCTAATCTATCAAGAGAGCAACGTGATAATTCGCATGATCCGCGACTACTTGCGTAAAGACATCGGTGAAGTCCTATTCGACACCGTTGAATCTTATGAAGAAGCATTGAGCTTCATCAAGCAAGTTATGCCGCAGTATGAAAATCGCATAAAGCTATACGAAGACAAACTACCGTTATTTAATCGCTATCAAATAGAGACTCAAATAGAGAGTGCTTTCGAGCGCGAAGTTAAGCTGCCTTCCGGTGGGTCAGTGGTTATTGATCCTACAGAAGCCCTTATATCTATCGACATCAACTCATCTCGTGCAACACGCGGTGCAGATATTGAAGAAACGGCGCTAAATACTAACTTAGAAGCGGCCGACGAAATTGCCCGTCAGTTGCGTCTTCGCGACATGGGCGGTTTAGTTGTCATCGATTTTATCGATATGACCTCCAACCGCAATCAGCGAGATGTTGAAAACCGCATGAAAGATGCGCTCGAGTCGGATCGAGCTCGTGTTCAAGTAGGAAGAATTTCACGCTTTGGCCTATTGGAAATGTCTAGGCAACGCTTGCGCCCGTCACTCGGTGAAACTAGCGCTATAGTTTGCCCTCGCTGTTCAGGCCAAGGCAGCATCAGAGACGTCGAGTCTTTAGCCCTCTCTATTCTTCGAATTATTCAGGAAGAAGCAAACAAGCAGAAGTGCCAACAGGTAAAAGCCAACGTTCCGCTAGTTGTCTCTTCCTATCTGGTAAATGAAAAGCGCAGTGAACTCGCTGAAATCGAGGAGCAAAGCAAAACTAAGGTTTATATAAACCCTGTTCCAGAGCTACTAACACCTCATTACGAGATCGTTGGCATTAATCAAAATGCTGAAAGCTATGAAGTGGATGCCACGTCTGAGCCAGAACCGTCGGTAAATATCAAGCCACCGGCTCAAGAAGCCGCTGCCGTAGAGAAACCCACCGTCAGCACTATTCCTCAGCGCACACCACCGCCGAAACCAGTTGAGAAAGGGTTTTTCTCCAAGCTGTTTTCTGGTTTGTTTGGTGAAGCGTCGAAGCCTGTCGTCGAAGAAAAGCCGGCTCAGCGCCCTTCTCAAAATAGAAACCGCACACGTCAGAGCCAACGCGGCCAGGGCAAGGGACGCAATCAGCAGAATAAACCTGCAAATGCGCGAAATGAAGACAAAGATACTGACAAGCGCGAAACTAACAATCAGGATCCTTCACGTCCAGCTCAATCTAAGCAAGGAGAGTCTCGAGGACGAGGCCGCGGCCAAGACGATCGCAACAAGCCTAATCGCGAAAGCCAGCCGACTAACGCGGCTCAGGCTAAAAGTGACAGCGGTGACAGCGAGTCTTCTGCGGAAAGACGGCCTTCATCTAAGCGCACCCGCAACAACAATCAGCGGCGCCGTGGACCAAGACCGGAAACTGCCACAGAAACTACTGTAGAAGCCACTACAGTAGCTAGCGTAGCGGAAACTGCAGAAACTGAAAACACGAATCAGGCACAGACAAAGCCAGAATCTGCGCCGACTGTGGTAACAGACAATGTCGCCAAGACTGTAACGGCCAATGACGAATCAGCCCCAGCGCAAGAGTCATCAGCCAATGATGCTTCAGCCCCTAAGGCCCCAGCGAAGCGACGACGCCAACCGGCAAGACGCGAACGCCCTGCCGAGACACCTGCCGACGCTTCCGCAGACAGTCCTGCGGAAAAAACCACCGCGGCTAAGCCGGAAACAACACCAAAAGCTGAAACCTCTGCGGATAAGAGTGAGCCTGTAGCAAATGATGTTAAAGACAGTGGCGATAAGCCAGAGGCTACCGGCAATTCTGACGGAAATAACACGCCGGCATCTGCGAAAAAAGAAGTAGATGGTAATCGCGCGGAGCCGTCAGAAGAAGTCAAAGCTAAACCTGCTGCGACACGTCAACCACGAAAGAGGCAGCGCCCAGCAGCAAAAGCCGAAAGTAAAGTTGACTCAGCTTCTGCAGAAAAGCCAGCAGCTCCAGACGTAAAAGCAGAGCCCGCAGCTCCAGTTGTAAAAGCAGAGCCCGCAGCTCCTGCCGCCGAAGCTGGCAACCCATCAGCTGAAGTATCCAACTCGACACGCAAAGCAAAGCCTGCACCGGCTAGCAGTGAGAAAAAAGCTGCAAAGCCACTCGCCCCTGCAACTGCGCCAGCCCCAACACCTGCCCCAGCCCAAGAAAAAGCAGCGGCAGCGGTTGTTAAGCCAGACGCCAGCGCCGCTCCAGCCAAGCCTAAAGGTAGAGCTCCAAACGACCCGCGGGAGGTTAAGAAACGTCAGTTAGCAGAGCAAAAAGATCAGTAACTGATAAGTTTTGAGGTGCCGCTTTCTAATTTTAGATAGGCGGCTCATTAAAACCAGACACAAAAAAGCCCGGGTATCCGGGCTTTTTTGTGTCTGGTTTTAAAGCGAGTCTCAACCTAATTCTTAATCCACTCCTGTCTATCACTTGACGGGTAGACAGCGCGAAGAACCAAGTTTTAACTACAAAGCTGCTTCAAGTTCCGGCAATACCTTAAACAAATCTGCCACGAGGCCATAGTCAGCCACTTGGAAAATTGGTGCTTCTTCGTCTTTGTTAATTGCAACAATGACTTTTGAGTCCTTCATACCCGCGAGATGCTGAATAGCGCCGGAAATTCCCACCGCGATATAGAGATCAGGGGCCACAATCTTTCCCGTTTGCCCAACCTGATAGTCATTAGGCACAAAGCCTGCGTCTACAGCTGCACGAGATGCGCCAATACCAGCACCGAGCTTGTCCGCCACTTTTTCAAGTAACACAAAATTCTCGCCATTTTGCATGCCACGGCCACCGGAAATGATAATCGAAGCAGCTGTAAGCTCAGGACGTTCGGATACTGATAGTTCCTCTGCAACGAAAACTGTTCCGGTTTGCTCAACAGTAAAATCAGTTGCCTCAACAGTCGCGCTGCCACCCTTAGAAGCGTCGTCATAAGCTGTAGTCCGAACAGTGATGACCTTGACCGAATCCGCTGACTGCACTGTAGCCAAAGCACTACCGGCGTATGTCGGCCGAACGAAGGTGTCTGGGGCTTTAACTTCAATAATATCTGAGATCTGAGCCACATCTAGCAAAGCTGCTACACGCGGTGATATATTTTTACCGGTGGTGGTCGCAGCAGAAAGTATATGAGTGCAGTCTTTGGCTATCTCTACTACAAGCGGTGCAATGGCTTCAGGAAACTGGTGCTCGTAGCACGCAGCATCAGCCACAACTACCTTGCTTACTCCCTCTAATTCAGCAGCTTCTGCTACCGCAGCGGCGCAGCCTGAGCCGGCAACCAAGATAGTTATATCGCCACCAATGGCTTTTGCGGCTGAAACCACAACCAAGGTAGCGGCTTTAAGTGAACTGTTATCGTGTTCAGCGATGACTAAAATTGACATATTGCTCCCTAAATTACCTTTGCCTCAGTTTTCAGTTTATTGACCAGTTCTGCAACTGATTCAACGATGATGCCAGCACTTCTCTCGGCTGGCGGAGCCACGCTTAGTACTGTTAGCTTTGATGTTGTGTCAACACCAAGGTCTGTAGCCGTCATCGAATCGATCGGCTTTTTCTTGGCTTTCATTATATTAGGAAGCGACGCATAACGAGGCTCGTTAAGACGCAAATCCGTAGTGACAACCGCAGGGAGATCTAACAAGACAGTCTGTTCACCGCCATCTATCTCACGGGTGACTTCAATTTTGCCATCTTTAAATTCGGCATTACAAGCAAAAGTCCCTTGTGGGAAATCACACAGGGCAGCCAGCATTTGGCCAACCTGGTTGTTATCCGTATCAATAGACTGCTTACCCAGGATCACGAGATCTATACCTTCCTTCTCTACGATGGCTTTGAATATTTTGGCAACAGCGAGGGGTTCTACCAGCTCATCGGACAGCACTAATATCCCCCGATCTGCGCCCAGCGCGAGGGCTGTGCGTATTTGCTCTTGAGCCGCTTGAGGGCCCACCGAAACAGCGATGATTTCGTCGACCGTACCGGCTTCTTTCATCCGAATGGCTTCTTCAACAGCGATTTCACAAAAAGGATTGATAGCCATCTTAGCGTTATTAAGATCAACCCCTGTTCCATCAGACTTTACTCTGACTCTGACATACGCATCAACGACGCGCTTAACTCCAACAAGAACCTTCATGGATTCTCCATATTGATGTGACAAAATTGAAACTTATTTATTGAACTGTAGTGATTGCTGCCAAGATTTTTCCGTTAGCTGATGAATGCCTTGATGGACATGTTAGGCGAGCGGCAGCGAGCCGGACAAGTAACCGGCTCTATGGCAGTTAAAAAATGGGCCTAATAATGCCGTTTTTGATGGCCAAGGTCAATATTGCCGCACCCTTGTACCCTAAACCACCGACAAAACTGAAACCTAGGCAGCGCCGACTTCGGTAAATTCATCAACGAGCCTATAAAAAGCTGTAAAACGTAACAGTGGCGCTAAAACAGAACGCGCTAGGTGGTGGTAGTTTTAATCCCGACGAGTCAGGCAAAATAAGACGCTTGACCATCAGAAGAAGACTGCTTGGCCGTTTATTGACTTAAATTAATAGTATTTAGTTAAACCCGGCTAAGCTTTTTTAGTAAAGCTTAATTTACGCGTCCTTCCAGTTAATTTTTTAATATTTGTTAGCCCAATTTAAAGAACTGTCCCGAGCTCCAAACACCAAGCTGGCTTACCGTTTTTCTCTCAGCCTCTGCAGAAACCTCAACCTCAACCTCAACCTCAAACTCGATCGCCAGTTCAACCAGTCGATAAAAGACCGGCCGACTGATCAACCCCATCAAACCCGACCTCACGTGTGCCGTGGGATGGGGTTCAGCGCCAGAATCAGTTGAACTTAATATTATCGGATGGTCATGGTTGATCTGGAAGCGCTCGTCCGTATTAGTCGTAAACTCTATAACTTGGTCTGTACCAGCCCCAGACACATCCATTTCAGTTATGAGAAACGGGCAATCTTCAACCTTAATTCCCACTTTTTCAACCGGGGTTACTAGAAAATAGTCACTGCCATTTTCTAGTGTCAGTATCGAGGCAAAAAGTCTAACCATGGCAGGTCGACGAATGGGTTTACCGTCGTGATGCCAGACCCCATCTTTGCTGATGAGCATGTCGATATCACCACAAAAAGGAGGGTTCCATAGGTGAACAGGTGCCGGCCCCTTCCCTTTAATTTCACGAACAAAGGCAAATGGATCAACAGTTGAAGTCGTATTTTTCGGGAAAGTTGTTATGACTCTATCCTGTTATCGCGACCAAACCTGCAAACAATGTTTGCAACTCCGGCAGAAGAATTGATTGGGGGTTGATTGTTCTGGAGCTAAAAGGCGTCAATAAGCCACTGCTGGCTTCTAGTCTGATAACATCGAAAACAGACCCCGTCGACGCATGCACAATCATAAGCTGGACTAGCGCACGATCCAAGCCGAATTTTGAACTGATTTGAGTGCTTGCGTCATAACTATACTTAGAAGCAACCTCAGTACCAAATCCCACCTTGTCATCCCATTTTACGATGCTGGGAAACACAAGAAAATCGGCTCCCAAAGAATCTGCCTTTTCAAGAGCTTGCTGAAATGACTCTGGTAAAAGCCCAATTTGACTGAGGGCAAAGTTTTCCGAAATGGCTTGCCCAATCACGACCGATAAAGCATCAGAGTTTGCCGAATTTAATGCGGTTAATTTATTGTTTCGGGCTATATAGAACTGCGAGTCACGGCTGAGTACCCAGTGACTAGTTCGCGAGCTCGATCCGCGGCTGAACAAACTATTGTCCATCGCAATATTCCGCCCTGATATCACGCTTTCACTTATTGAAGTGCAGGCGCTGAGACTTAGGAAAAACAAAAAAAACAAAAACCGTGTCATAAAATCCCTACTTTAACCAACAAGCTCGAATACTTACCTACAGATCAATAAAACTTAAAAAGTCTTCAGATTACAAACCCTGACGGTGACTTTAAACCAATCAAAACCCGATCGCTCATCACTAAAATCTTTAAAAAGTATAGGCCAGAGTACAAAAAAAATCGGCTCAACAAGGCAATAAAAATTATTTGTAAGCAACAAGCAATTAATTCATTACTTTTCAAAACAGCTGCTATAGTTAATTGCAAGATCAGCTTTTTAAGCAAGAAAGCAGGCACTTCAAAGCGGTTTAACTAAGAGTAGTTTAACTACTAAGAAGTATTACAAGGAAGTTACATTCAAGGATGATTGACATGCCACAGGAAGTGGCAACGGATGCACCTTCATAGTCTAGCAAAGATTAAGGACTGCAACCCGATGGATTAAGCTCCCAAGGATTGGGATAGCAATAAGCAAGGAACTGTAGGTGGGCCGCAGGAAGTGGCAAAGATGCATCACTTAATCTACCGGTGGTTAGGTGCTGCAACTAAATAGTTAAGTTTCCAAGGATTGGGACTGCGCTAAGCTAGGAATTACAGTCAGGCCACAGGAAGTGACTACGGATGCATTTACTTAACCAAACACCAGTTGATT
>CAJWGN010000155.1 GCA_913031035.1 uncultured Gammaproteobacteria bacterium | reverse complement strand
AAAATTGTCCCGTCTCTGGGAGCTCTAACTAACTGGCTTCCCTGACGGGAAAGAGCAGTTTGGGCCTGATTTAGTTCCGTAGTTGCCTCTTCAACCGACACGGACAGCTGCTGGACTTTTATTCTCGCTTGCTCAAAGGAGAGTCTGGACGCTAGACCCTCGGCCAGAAGCTCTTCCTGCCTCTGATAATCTATCTCCGCCGTGGTGACTGTTGCGCGGGCAGCAGCTATTTTTCGCTCAGCGGCTTCAAGCTGAGCCTGTAAGCGTGGCAGTAATTGTTCATCTATATCTTGGATCCTAATAATAGGGTCACCAGCTTTGACGAAATCGGCGTCCTGAACATACCATTCCGCTATCCGGCCGGAGACCAATGCACTAATGCTTTGTACCCTATCCGCAGGCCTTAGTGTGGTTACCTGTCCAATCCCCGATGTGGTTTGAACCCAAGGGATCCAAAGACTTGCAATCCCAAGCACAACGCTAACGCCAATAATCCAACAGCTAACTTTAACAACACTTGGAATTTTGATTTCTGCGAGCGTATCTAAACGCTCCAGTTGATCAGTTTGATAAGGCTTGTCGAAAGAGTATTTTTGATTTTTCAGAAAAGCCTTAAATCCACTCATTAGCTTTCCCCCTCGACCAAATCCGTCACCGATTGACTATGTGCACCGATTTCAATTTTGTGATTAAACCCATTCATATCCTCACGACGAGTGAAATACAAAACTGACGTTTCCTGTTTCTCCATTTCCTTCATAAACGGCTCCATAATGCCTGGATCCACCGTGTCGACAATGTCACCTAACACTAGCACTGACGGTTTCGATAAAAGCGCTGTTGCTAACTTTAATCGGATCGCTTGAGGCTGAGTAAGCGGCCAAGCGCTTCTACTCAGCACAGTTTCGATGCCACCTTTCAAACTCAAAATATCATCATCAAGCTGCAAAAGTGCTAAGGACTGTTGCCGTGAATAATTCGAATCGACTGAAATATAGAGCTCCAAGTACGCCTTCACGGACATCGGAAGCAAAGTGACTCGATCAATTATTCTAATCGACTGACGAAGTGACTGCCTGTCTATCTCAAGGTTATCAATGCCACCAATCGTGATCAGACCTGCTCCAGGCTGATAGTTTCCCCGCAGTAACTCAGTAAGCCATTTCAAGCTAATAGCATTCCCTACAACTCTAAAAATACCGCGAGCTGGAAGGCTGAGATTAAATTTCATACTTTGTTCGAAGCGCTCTAGCCGAACCCGCGAAACCTCGATTGAGTTATCTGCCGGCATTTGAACAGCGCTAGCCTTAACTGGTAATTGAGTGCGCACATCACGGAACCGCGAAAGTTCCTCAACGGCAGCGCAAACATCAAAGAAATAGTCTAAATATCCAGCTAATTGCGGCAGACCTACAAATATTGCTGACATGATAAGTTCAGCCGCGACCAGTTGCCCCAATGTAAGCTGGCCTACAATCACCAACCAACCGCCCATCCCAAGCAGCACCGCACTCGCTAAAGCATAGAGAAACAGGAAGCTGAGGAGTTGACTGTAAGTATTTCGGAAATGTTTCTTTTGGCAACTGATATGCTCATTAACTAACCTATCGGTTTCAACTATTGGATAAGAGGGATTGAGGGAGGTACGGTAAGATTCGTTAGTGACTGCGAGAGACTGTAGCCAGGCTGCTGTTTTATATTTAGACTCGGATAACCTAAACGCGGTGTTAATTGAAGACCAACCCCAAATCCGCCATATAAGCCATATAAGTGAAATCAGAACGATACAAAATATTAAAAAATAGAAGTGGTAAAAGGAAACTACAGCAAAGCCAATCATCAGCTGCAGCAGCAGCGTAAATCCATTGGTTAAAATATTAGGCACCGTCTTTTTGAGGGTAAGAATATCGAAGTAGCGATTAAACAAATCTGACTTCTGGTATTCCTCAAAATAATCTGATTCTGCAAGCATTGCCGTCATCGCAATTTCGCTTGATATGCGGGCATAGAGTTTTCGAGTAAATATTTCCATGGCATAGGCGCGCAATGCGTACATAACCCCGGAGATAAGAAGCAAGGCAAATAGCAATATGGATATCAAAACCACTGCTCTAATCAAAGCAATATTTGCGACGGTATCAACCAGAAGTTGCAAGGAAATAGGAACGGCAAGGGTTAGCAAGCTAATCGCTAAACTGTAAATCAGAACGACTTTATAGAAACCAGCTTCTGGGCTCAAAATAGCAAAAAACAATTCCCTAAATTCTTTTTTGCTGGGGTATTGTTCTGACATGGTTTAACGATTCCTTAATCAAAACTTAGCCCAATTTCTAATAAGGTCCGAAAAATTGCAGCCTCGGTGTCGATTCTAACGATGCATAAGCAACCTAAAATCCTTGTAACCTCTATCTATAAGAGACTTACATCCACTTAGAGGTTGCAATTTGACTGCTTAGTTCAAATTTGAATGTAATTGAATCACAACGGCAACCCAAGAATAGTTCGGTTTTATCGAAGTGTTTTTGGTCAGGGTTCGGAGCAGCTCACAATCCCTTGGCCCTCAGACCCGTCGCAATACTCCGCATCAACTCACTATCTTCGCGCTCATCGAATTCCCTTGCCGTTTCCCAGTCATAAAACCACGCGGGCTTTAACTTCAGTTCAGCTGGCTCGTTTTCATAACGAGGGAAGATATGTGCGTGCAGAGCCGGTTCAACGTTACCAATCATTTCGTAGTTGATTCTTGTTGCACCTGTTAGCTCTAATATTACATCACCTACAACGGACATCTCCCAAAGAAAAACTTTGCGTTGCGCCGAATCTAAGGAGTTTAAGTTAGCCACAACCGGGTCTGGTAATAACAAACAATACCCTGGCAAGAACTGGACATCTCCCAGCACAACCCAGCCAGATTCCACCCTATGAATTAACTTAGGATACACGCCTTGCTGGCACTCCTTGACTCGTCGGTGAATTAACGTAGGCACTGATTATCCTCTCGATAGCTTAGTTTGGCCAAGGCGGAATTAAAACGAGGTTCGTCTCAGTGGCCATTGGGCCGGACATTACTTTGCGTAAATTAGATTTGAGATGAAGAATTGCCAGAATTGAAACAGGACATTGGAACCCTTGTCAGACGTCTTTAACAACGCCTTTTTCCCAGCTCTCGTTTACCACCGCCGCACAATCATCAGCGGCTGAGGCTGTTTTTATAGACTTATCCATGACGTAGGCGGTTCTTCGCCAGTTCACAGCTTTTACTGTACTTTTTTTCAAGCGGTAGCTGCTCCAGCCAAACAGCGAGTGTTTGAGAATCCGAGTGATGGAAATTGACATGACCGAGCTTCCTTCCAGGACGCACGTCCTTTCCATACCAGTGGACGCGGGCGCCTGGCGCACTAAACCACTCAGGTGCTAACGGCGAGCCAATCAGGTTGATCATCATACTGCTGCCAGACTGATCAATCCGAGGAAACGGCAGGTCACATATGGCACGTAAATGTAATTCAAACTGGCTGACCGAAGCCCCTGCTTGCGTCCAGTGTCCAGAATTATGAACACGTGGCGCTATCTCGTTGATCAGCAGACCATCACCAGATATAAAAAATTCCGCCGCCATTACCCCTACGTAATCGAGACTATCCATTAGCGTAGACAAATAGGCTTCTGCTTTTTTTTGATAGCCATCAAATGTTCTTTCAGTTTTTATACTAATCTGAAGAATGCCGTCAGCGTGGAAGTTTTCAGTCAAGTCATAGAACGCAAACTCTCCGCTTTTATTGCGAGCACCTACCAACGAGACTTCTGTATCAAAAGAAACAAAACTTTCAGCGATGGCATTGTCTTTCCACTCAGGCAGCACCGGATTTACTTGTCCGTTGGAGCGCCATTGGCCTTTCCCGTCATACCCGTCGCGGGCACTTTTCAGGAGAAACTGATCGCCGAGTTTATCTACCAACTCACTAATACTTGTCTCATTTGTGGTTATACACCAGGGAGATGTCGGCAAACCTAATGTATCTAAAAGCTTTTTTTGGCGACGCCGATCAGGAATATCCAAAAACGTCTGAGGGTTTTGCCAGCCAGAGTGGCCAATGATTTTGCTTATGAATCCGCTGGGCTGCCAATGCTCTCGCTCGGCAGTTATCTTCACATCAGCCGGCATCACGATGTCATCATCTATGGACATAGTAATAACATCCACACCAATCCTGCGCCCAGCTTCTAGCAACATATTACCGAGCTGGCCATTACCAAGTACATACACCGGCCTCATCTCTAGGTAATCTCCAGCGAACTGTTCTCAAGCACTGTCTTAGTTTGCTGCTCTCGCCATGCTGTGACATTTGCGGCCACTACTGGGTCATTTAAAGCCAAAATTTGGCCCGCTAAAAGCCCAGCATTTGCGGCACCAGCAATCCCAATAGCCAATGTCCCAACTGCAACACCCTTTGGCATTTGAGCAATAGAAAGAAGGCTGTCTAAGCCGCTGAGGGCTTTGCTTTGAACGGGCACACCCAAAACTGGCAAAATAGTGGATGATGCAATCATTCCTGGAAGGTGCGCCGCTCCGCCAGCACCAGCAATAATCACCTTATATCCGTTGGAAGATGCTGACTTAGCAAACTCCAGCATTTTATCCGGGGTTCGGTGGGCCGAAATGATCTCAGCATGCCACGCTACGCCCAAATCGCTGAGCATTTGCGTAGCTGCCCGCATGGTTTCCCAATCGCTTTTAGAGCCCATTACTACAGCTACCTTGTCTGTCACTCTAGATTTCTCCAAGAATACGAGAAGCCTCTGGAATAAGGCCCTTATCTCGCCAAAATGCGAAGTATAGGAAAAAACTCGGCTCGGTGTAAGCCCAAGCCCTCAGTTCTTACACAGAAAAATCAAACTGAACCTAATTTATGACTAAAGACTCTTCAACCCAGCGCTCAACACGGTCATGCATCATCGGTATTGGCAGTGCCCCCGCGCCTAGTACAACGTCATGGAACTGCTTGATATCAAATTTATCACCTAATTTTTTTTCCGCACTCGCTCGTGCCACCTGAAAATTCATCATTCCTATTTTATACGCTGTAGCCTGACCTGGATTAGCGAAATAGCGCTGTACTTCTGAGCGTACCGCCCCCTCTGGAATAGGAGTATTGTCTAAAAAGTATTTTACAGCCCGATCTTCAGACCAGCGCTTAGAGTGGATTCCGGTGTCGACGACCAGTCGCACTGCACGCCAAATTTCGCCTGCAAGACGCCCGAAGTCGGAGTATGGATCATCGAATCCCCCCATTTCCTTAGCCAGCCACTCTGCATACAAGCCCCAGCCCTCGGTATAGGCCGTAGTTCGATATTGAGTTCTAAAGCGCGGAACGTCGGTTAATTCTTGCTGGATAGAAATTTGCATATGGTGACCAGGGCTACCTTCATGATAAGCAATATCCTCGATTTGAAACTTAGCGAGCGTGGCCATGTCTGCCATATGCGAGTAAAAAACGCCTGGCCGCGCTCCATCTGGAGAGCCTGATCGGTAGTGCTGCGCGCCTCCAGCCTGCTCTCGAAAGGACTCCACTCTTTTTACAACGAGATCAGCTTTTGGCAATAGCCCAAAGTAATCAGGCAGCTTTTGCCTAATAAAATCTAGGTATTCATTATTAACATCTAGATAAGCCTGCCTGCCCTCGTCGGTATTTGGAAAATAGAACTGAGAGTCTTCACGCATGAAGACAAAAAAATCTTCAAGACTGTTTTCGTAACCCACCTGGTTTTTTATTAATTCCATTTCTGATTGAAGCCGGCTCACCTCGTTCAGACCAATATTGTGTATCTCATCAGCACTAAGGTCTACCGTGGTCATGCGTTTGAGCCGATGATTATAATAGCCCTCCCCGTTGGGTAAGGCCCAAACGCCTTCGGGTTCTTTAGAGGCATAGTTTCTATTTTGTTGAAGCCAATTTAACACTTTTTGATAAGAAGCCATGACTTCGCCGGATAAAATCCCTCGGGCTTCGGCCAAGTAAGTTTGTGCTGTATTTGAATCTATAACTTGCCGCTGAACTAAGTTTTCGAGCTTAGTTTGAATATCAACCCAAATCGGCGAGTTTGGTGATTCGTCATTGGCATTGAATGGCACGCCAGCGGTAACTCGCTGAATTTCGGATATAGCAGAATCAAAGCCAAATCGCGGCTGAAGTATGCCTTCCTCAGCTGCCGCCTGCGCCCTTTCTAGTAGCTGATCAAACACTCTATCTATGTCTTTTAATCTCGCGAGATACGCTTGTATATCACCGACATCATCAACTTGATGATAGCTGATCAAAAAACTAGGCACCCCAGAGTGTGAGCCCCCCCGACCAAACACATAACCATAGTTAGCAAAGGGCACTGCAGCCTCCGCCTGTTCCAATGAGAATTCCCACATGTCGTAAGAGAGTTTGCCGTCTGCTGTGAGGGTGTCATACACAAACTCAGTGTGCATTTGCTCTATGCTAGCCCTACGCCAATCGAGAACCGCGGCCTGGGCCTCTAGGCTGTAGTCGCTTAGTTGATCATAGTCTGTTTTATCACCCAGCCGAGATCTTTTTTCTGGGCTAAAACTAAGCTCCTTTTCATATTGGCCATCCAGCCACCGGTTCAATTTCTCAGTAGCACTAAGCTCTTCAGCTGCAGGCCTTGCAGAGGATTGGGAATCAGGATTAACATCACCGCATGATCCGAAAATAAGTGTAAATGACAGGAAGAAAAATAGACGCATAAAAGATCCGTAGCGTAGCTGTGTTAGAGCTTTGTAGGTGATGGGTGAGCTTAAAATGTAAGCAACCTTACGTGAACATTAGATAGAAATTAAGCAAAACGTACTAGTTGGCGAATTCTAACACTATTTAAAACGCAGATAGCCCACGGGAAATCCAACTCAAATAAGCCAATAGTCTAACTAAGGCGCAGAGCGCTAGTGCGCTTTTATAGCGGTGGATGGCTCATAAAAAATTCACGCTTTGCCCCCTTGCCTGAAATTCCAAATGCGCTAGGCTGCCGTCTAGTAAACTCTCCTGGCCGGCACTTTGCAATTTCTGTAATACAGAGATCGTTTTTTATTTTCCTGCTAGAGAAGCGCCGCCGGCATCGGCTCTGTATTTGCGCCACCTTGAGAACCACATGACAATGATACTTGCCAATGATGGCTCCAATAATAAGGAATCGAGTATACACAACTCCGTATTTTTATTTTTAGGAAGATGCAAAAATAGGAAGCGATTGCTGGCATAAGTAAAAATATAACGACAGTACCAACGCCATAATCCTTTACTTTGAAACCAATAACATTGTGATCCTATTACATCGTTAATAATCCACCAGTCAGAGAAAAATGATCGAGATGCAGTTAAAATACGATTATCCTGGTCAACTGGGGTAATACTAGGTATTTTGGGAAATATAGACTCGAAACTAGTGTACAGAATAGGGTTAGAATAAATAATGGTTGTTTAGTTTCAGTAGATACAGTTGAAGGAGATTCATTCAATTTTGCACATGTGGCAGTGATGTAACTGTTATGTAGCACGGGAGTTAGTGTCTTCGAAAATATTGGTGGTGTGATCTTTGCTGTTGCACTATTGTAAAATATTTTAGTCTCATAGACAAGAGGGTGTGTAATAAAATCGCGTTGATGCAATATAAACGAAACCATACAATGCA
>CAJWGN010000154.1 GCA_913031035.1 uncultured Gammaproteobacteria bacterium | reverse complement strand
TATCTGTAGACACAAATTTATTTATAAGCAGTTTCCTAGATTTTTTTAAAGAGAACAAAGAAATAAGCAGAAAAAGAATTTTTATAAACCACATACTGTCTTAAAATCTCACTTATCTAGTGGCACTCATAGTTTAACTCCTCTACTGCTTGCCAAACGTGTGTCACTCGGAAAGTTATTTCTCCCTTTGACGCTTCGCTTTACGATTTCTGAAAAGGCACGAAATGAAGTGCTTGATCGCTTAACGATATTAAATAAAGAGCGTTATGCGCAAGAGCAAGCCAGCGCGCCCACCAAACCAAAAACTAAAGCATTCACCAAGAAATCAAAGCCTGAGGCGCCCAAGCCGCAAATGGCTTTGTTTGATGAACCGGTTTCTGAAACACATGCATCATCAGTTGAAAAGGTCAAAAAAGGAAACCAATGGGGAGCCGAAAGTATTGACCAAATTTTGGCATGGCTAGAGGGCCATACGCCCAATTGGTATACAAAAGAAGCCATATTGACAGCATGTGGCGCTTCTGTATCTGACTGGCAACCTGCTATTGACGAATTACTAAACGACGGTGATATTGAATCTAAAATAGTTGACTCAATTTCGCGCTATCGTGCAGCTGAGTAGGGGGTATGTAAAAAATGAAAATAATACCCTTTGAGCAGCTCGCACAATCTGATTTAGTTGTCGATGCAATCTACGAAAGTACACATAATGGCTTGTTGTCAGGTGAGCCATTATCTAAACTTTTACCAGGCCTTGGTAACATGGGTGGCTTTCGCCCTTCAGGCCGCGGTGAAGATAAGAACCTAGTTGTGCTTTTTAGTACTGGCGAAGATAAAGACTGGCCGGATACCTTAGATTTAAATACTGGTCAGTTTACCTACTATGGTGATAACAAAACCCCGGGTCATGAGCTCCACGAAACCCAAAAGGGTGGTAACAAAATTCTACGTAGGGTTTTTGAATTATTGCATGCGACCAAAGCTGACCGAGCAAAGATACCCCCATTCTTTATCTTCAAAAAACTAGCAACAGCTAACGGTTCTCGTTCTGTTCAGTTCAAAGGCATCGCTGTGCCGGGTTACCCTGGAGTTTCAACAACAGAAGATTTAGTGGCTGTATGGAAAACGACGGAGAGGCAGCGCTTTCAGAACTATAAGTCGCTCTTCACAGTATTGGATATTGCAACGTTACCTCGAGATTGGATCAGTGATATCTTGGCCGGAAATGCTAACTCAGACCAAGCCCCTCAAGTGTGGCGTGATTGGATTAACAAAGGTCATTACACGCCGCTTAAAAGTGAGCCTACTACGATTATCCGCTCTGAGTCGGAACAGCAACCTAATACACCGCTTAAGAAAAGCATCTTGAAAGCTGTGTGGTCGCATTTCGATCACCAAGAAGAAGCTGAAAAAAAGCGCCGAGCCTTTATATTTGAACACTTTGCTGCACGAATTTTTCAAATGCATGACCATCGAGTACTGGTCGATGAAATAACGCGTGGTGTCGTTGATGGTGGCCGTGACGCGGTAGGCCGTTATTTGCTTGGCTTATCTGATGACCCTGTTTATGCAGAATTCTCTTTGGAGGCCAAGTGCTACCAGCCTGGTTTTAATGGCAAGTCCGTTAACCGAATAGGTGTTAAAGAGGTGTCTCGGCTGATATCCCGGATTCGCCATCGCCAATTCGGCGTATTGATCACAACCTCAGTAGTACACAAGCAAGCGTACCAAGAAGTAAGAGAAGACCGCCATCCCATTATCTTTATTACTGGCCGCGATATTGCTGAAGTAATGATTAATGCAGGTTATAACACTGTAGAAACCGTCACCCATTTTTTAAACACTGAATTCACACTTTAGGTAATCAATGACTGATTCTCAAACCAAGATATCACAAGGCGCTTATATAGCTTACCAATCGGATGCTGTTGTGACAGCGCCGTATCGTTTGACACTAACAGGGCAAAAAGACCTGTACAAAAGTGTGAAGCCCGGTGAGTGGGTACTGGTGATCAATAAAGCCTTACAGGCCATTAGTGTAGGGAGAGTGTATTGCCAATGCAGCACGCTAGTCCACACCACGGTCTTTTTTGATAAGCATTTTACGGCCGATGCGCCAACATTGTTGAGCGTAGCTGAGTTAAGCCCACCAAAAACAGGGCAGATATCTCGCTTAGAGTGGATTGGGTTCATTGAAGCTTTACCTAAACTATTTCATAAAACTATTGCAGAGATTCCGTTGATAGAAGATGACGTCTATGTGCGTGACCTTTTTCAATACGCGGTTATGGATGATCTTTTAGGCCCCGCCAACGGTCCCTTTGAACAAATTCTTGATATGAGTGTGCGCGATCGTTATTTGGTCGGCCGCTTGGCACCACTAGATTCCACCGACAAAAACGGTGGCTTTGGCGTTGATGGATCAAGTGACGATGAAGAAGAACCTGAGAATTTAGTGGTCAAAGCTCAAGCGGCTAAGCCGGACTCATCCACGGGTAATGCATCGCCCGAAGCGGAATCAAATGAAGAGGTGGATACGGCCAGTAATCAGTCGTTAATACCCTCGAGCTTGGGGATGACTTTTTGTGTCGCTGGTGATATTGAACAAATTGAAATCGAAGCGCTATGGGGACGATACGAACGGTTTTATGATCACGAGATGCATAAAACCGTTAAGGACAAGCTCACCGGCGAAGAAAAGCAGGGGCAAAAGGTCAAGGTTTGGCAGCGTATCCCCTGTGGTAAAGCTATTTCCTTGTCATTAAAAACGGGGATGATCAAACCGGTTAATCCTGATAAAGAACAGCCTGAAGTCGTTATCCAAGGATCAGTGCGTGAGCCTAATGCAAACGGTGATCGTTTGGTGACGTTGTTTATGGTGAATACCCAAGGCGAACCTGAAACAAACCGAGATACGGCTTGGTTGTTTCAGCCGGAAATCATCGTTCGTGCTGTGGGCCAAGCCGGTGGATCTATCTTCCGTCGTCGGCCAGTACTGAATGCCGATGGCAGTGATTGGGAGCGTGCATCACTTGAGATGATTTACCGTAAACAAGTGGAGTTTGGCGTGGGGCATGGTGTGGCCGTACACGCCTCGGTTGATCCTGCTAATGTTGAGCTGGCGTCTGAAATTCGCACTGTCATTATGCCCGAGTACGAAGTGCCCATCACCGAAGTGCCTGGTTTGCGCGATGAGGATAGGCCCGCGTTGAAAACCATGGTCAATGATGGTTATTTGGATATGACGCGCTTAGCTGAAATGACCCGAGATGAATTGGTGAGCGCATTGACGCTAATGACCGATGACTATGCTGCCTGGATTGGCGAGCAGCTCGCAAGAGTGGGCGTAGATGTTAATGGCCATGACGATTCGGCCAAACGCGCCATGGCCAGTTGTAAACAAATCAACTTGCGCTTACAAGAAGGTATCGCGGTTTTAGCTGATACGAATAATGAAGATGCCTTGAAGGCCTTCCGTTTTGCTAACGAAGCGATGGCCAAGCAGCGCATACAAAGTATTTATGCACTGAAGCGCCGGCAGGGTAAGGAAGTAACTGTCGATGAATTAAATATACCTACGAATCGTTCTTGGCGTTCATTTCAGTTGGCATTTTTGTTGTTATCAATCCCGGCCTTAGCAAACCCTGAACATCCTGACCGCAACAACCCGGCGGAAGCCTTCGCTGATCTTTTATGGTTCCCTACGGGTGGTGGTAAAACAGAGGCCTACTTAGGCGTTGCGGCGTTCACCATGGCGATTCGCCGTTTTCAAGGCAACCTGGGTGGCTATGATGCTAGCCGTGGCCTTGCGGTGATTATGCGTTACACCTTGCGTCTATTAACCTTACAGCAGTTTCAACGGGCCACCGCGTTAATCTGCGCGATGGAAATACTACGCCGTAATGGTTTAGATTCAGGCGATAACAGCCTAGGTGAACAGCCTTTTACCATTGGGTTATGGGTGGGTAATAAAGTCACGCCTGGTACCACGAAAGATAGCGATCAAGCCATAAAAGATATACGTAATCCGGATAAGTTTAATGCTGGCAGTTCATCGCCCGCCCAGCTCACCAGTTGCCCATGGTGTGGCACAGAAATAGAGCCCGGCAAGCATATTGAGGTGAATACCCATAAATTACAGACGTCGATTTATTGTGGTGACAAGAAAGGGCGCTGTGAGTTTTCAAAAACCAAAACCGCTCACCTACCACATCCCGGGTTACCCGCACTGGTGGTGGATGAAGAGATCTACCACCGCCCGCCCTCGATGATGATTGCGACGGTTGATAAATTCGCCATGATGGCATGGCGTGGGCAAACACGCTCGTTGTTTGGCAAGGCGACCGTTGAATGTGAGCGCCATGGCTTATTGTGGCCTGATGCTGAATGCACGGGCAATCACCCTAAGACACCGAAAATGGCCGCTAGTAAAGCTAAGGTGATTAAACCCATCAGGCCGCCTGACTTAATTATCCAGGATGAGTTTCACCTAATTAGCGGACCCTTGGGGACGATGGTAGGTTTGTATGAAACAGCTGTAGATGAGTTAACAGGTTGGCAGCTTGATGGGAAAACGATTAAACCCAAAATCATTGCGTCAACCGCCACCGTTAGAAAAGCAGACGCTCAAATGAGTGGGGTATTTAATCGGCGCGTTGCAATTTTCCCACCGCATGGTTTAGATATTGAAGACAATTTCTTCTCTGTACAGCGCCCGGTTGAGCAAAAATATGGCCGTCGTTACTTGGGGGTATGTTCTCCGGGTAGCGCGCGACCTGCGGTATTGATTCGATTATACACAGCACTTTTAACGTCATCTCAAGCACTGTTTGATCGGTTCGGTAAAGTGGCCGATCCCTATATGACCAGTGTGGGCTATTTTAATTCGCTGCGTGAATTGGGTGGTATGAAGCGCTTAGCGGAAGATGATGTACAAACACGTTCGTACAAAGTGCAGATGAGTTTGTTGGATAGGCCGGGGTTAGCACAGCGTAGCGTGAACAATATTAAGGAGCTAACCTCACGGGTTTCAAGCCAAGATATTCCTAAGTACTTAGATCAACTTGAAGTGCCATTTCGTGCTGAATTTGATGATGAAAAGAAACGATTCGTCACACGCTGGGAGGAGGGTGAAAGCCGCGCGATTGATGTTGTGCTTGCGACCAATATGTTATCGGTAGGTGTGGATGTTAATCGCTTGGGTGTGATGGCAGTCAATGGGCAACCTAAGAGCACGGCTGAATATATACAAGCCACTAGTCGAGTAGGTCGAAGTTTCCCTGGACTGGTCTGCACGGTGCTCACATGGGCGAGGCCTCGCGATTTATCACATTACGAGACCTTTGAACATTACCACGCCACGTTTTACAAACACGTGGAGGCTCAGTCTGTAACACCTTTTTCTCCTCGAGCGATGGACAGAGGTTTAACAGGGGCAATGTTGAGCCTGATGCGCCTGGGTGATGAAGACTTAAATCCCAATGATGGCGCATCATCGCTCAAGAACACCACAGATCCCATTGTTAGTCAGGTTGCACATGCCATCACAGAACGCGTGTCGATGGTGGCTGAAAGTGCTGAAGCCCAGCAGCTAGCTGCTGCATCTATTAAACAGCGCATTGATGATTGGGTGAAGGAGAATGGAGTTGTAGGTAGAGCAGTGGCTTATGAAAAAAGAGGCAAACATATTGATTCAAAAGTGGCGCTTATTAAATCCCCAGGCATCAAAGAGTGGGATCGCTTTACTGTCCCGATGTCGATGCGAGAAGTGGAACCCGGTGTGAAGTTACAAATGAATTTCAGCATAATTGTTGACTCAGGGCCCGACTGGAAAGCTCAGGTTAAAAAAACAAAAAATGAAGGGGATACGGAATGAGTGGTAAAGCTAAATATATCTCTAACATAACCCCAGTAGGTGAAGTTCGGCCAACCCAGTTGCTGTGGACTTATGGCCCCGGCGCTTTGGTTGATATGCCTAGTTTATCGGTTGTCACTTTAGGTATTGATCGTTGGGACAAAGATCGCTGCCCTCCGATCGTAGAGGCTAGGTTGCTAGCCGCTGTACAAAAAGTTTTAGGGCCTCAAGTAGAAACCATGCGTATGCCACCCTATGTTAAAGCCGATAGGGTTGACCCTTGGTCGGCTGAGGCGCGTGTTGGCGTGCCGGTTAGGCCCTTCCCCCGATGGTTGCGGTGCGTTAAATGCGGCATGTTAGCAGAATACGATTCCGGTTTATTTAAGGTAAAAGAAAGCCGGTTTCGCCCTGAAAATACCCGTTTTGTCCATGAGTCCTGTCGGGGTTCTGAAGGTGATAAACCAGCACGGGATGCCGATGCTGTGCCTGCTCGTTTTTTGCTGGCTTGTCGCAATGGTCATCTAGATGATTTTCCCTGGCGGTATTATGTGCATGGTGGTAAACCTGGTTGTACTGCCGGGCTGCGCTTTTTTGAAAGTGGGGCGTCGTTGCAAACCGAGAATCTTTGGATTAAATGTGATGGCTGTGACGCTAAACGAAATATGGCGCAAGCCTTTGGTAAGTCGGGTAAGGAGAACTTGCCGGCTTGTCGAGGGCGCCACCCGCACCTTGATCGTTATGACGCTAATTGCGATGAAGAGCCGAGAGCTGTGTTGTTGGGGGCAACCAATAGTTGGTTTCCGATCACTTTGTCAGCATTGGCAATTCCGTTAACGCGTGACCCAATTATTCAGTTAGTTCAGGATGGCTGGGATAACTTTGTTGATGCAGAGTCAGTTATCGAAATAAAAGCGATTATTAAAGTTCTGGTAAAAAATGCCATATTACCGGGTATTAATGAGTATTCGCCGGAAGAGGTTTGGGCGGTTGTCGAAGCTATCCAAAATGGCGATATCGATAACACCGTGTCGCAAGATGACATCAAAGGGCCCGAATGGGATGTCTTCATTGAACCCAATCCACCCACTGATTGGCCGCACTTTTTAAGTGAAAGTACGGACGTCCCAAGCAGCTATAAAAAACAAATTGCGAATGTTCTGTTATTAAAACGCTTGCGTGAGGTGAATGCTCTGATTGGCTTTACCCGTGTTGAGGCGCCAGAAGAGAGCAATAACCCCGATGAGCAGCCACCAATGGCCGCATTGAGCAATGATACGCCCGATTGGATACCTGCTAGTCAGGTTCATGGAGAGGGTATTTTCATTCGTTTTGATGAGGCCATGCTACAAACGTGGGAAGCTAAGCCTGCGGTTAAGGCCTTAGACGCGAAATTATTTGAAGGTCACAAGGGGTGGAGGAACTCACGTAAACTCGATCCTAATGATGGTTACCCCGGTATACGTTATGTCCTTCTTCATACCTTGTCACATCTTTTGATAAGAGAGCTGGCCTTAGAATGCGGTTACAACGCCGCCAGTATTCGTGAGCGTATTTATGCAGAAACTGATGACGGAAAATCACAGGCAGGGATTCTAATTTACACTGCAGCAGCAGATTCGGACGGCACACTCGGTGGACTGGTTGAGCTGGGTAAGCCTGATAATCTAGGGCGTCTTTTAGATCAAGCTATTGGCCGTGCAAAAATTTGTTCCTCTGACCCGTTGTGCTCAGAGCATAAACCTGAAAAAGATAGAACACTGCATGCTGCTGCTTGCCACGCTTGCACCTTTGCTGCAGAGACCTCTTGTGAACGAGGCAACCGCTATCTTGACCGAGCGTTAG
>CAJWGN010000153.1 GCA_913031035.1 uncultured Gammaproteobacteria bacterium | reverse complement strand
GAGCCAGAGCCTGAGCCAGAGCCAGAGCCAGAGCCTGAGCCAGAGCCAGAGCCTGAGCCAGAGCTTGTTGTTTTGAATGACACCGAAACTGGGTCGTTAGATAGAGGAGCTGTCGCTGCAATTCCAGCAGATTCAGCTGGCCAGCGCCTACTTGTTGGTGTCGGAAGCTCGGATGAAAATGGACTGGTTGCTGATAGCTCTGCTTTTGGTCAGTTCAATTCATCTACCAGCTTAGTTTTGAAACGAGGTACGGCGCCAGTTGTCGACTCAACAGTGAATGTGGGCGGCTTTCAGTTGCAGTGGGGAGTATGGGACGCATCAGCAGAGAATCCTGCGACTCTGTTCACCAACATTAACGATGCAACTAGCAGTGTCGCGATCACCGCCCCTATTGTGGTGATTAACAGCACGCCAACTGATATCGCAGGGCTCGCGGGTACCAAGAGATTTACATCAATCGCAGATTATTTAATTCGTGCCCGCGGATTCGATAATAATCAGGTGAGTTCGGTTGCTGGTGGGTTCACCGTTGACCTTGCTAGTGGGGGTATATCAGGCGGGAAAATCGAGATTTGCTTAGGTGAAGGTTCTTGTGATTCCTCGCAGTTTGGTACTAATTTTTGGCAGATAAATTTTGCTGGCAATGTTAATTCTGGTACGTCTTTGGACACCAGCTTCTCTTCCGGTGAATCTGGAAACGGAGTTGTTACCGCCGTTAGGAATGAATCCTACGGTCAGTTTCTTGGCTCTTCGGCTGAAGGATTTGTGCTGTCATTCTCATCTGCTGGCGCTAGTGCCGCAGATGTAGCTACTGCAACAGCAAATACATTTGGCAATGCTGACCGGTTTGTCAACGGAGCGATTCTCTTTACTAATCCAACTAGTCTATTGTTTAGTGATGCTGACATTGAAAATATTAACCGTTTGGGTTTTGCGATATTTACTCCGCCGTCCTCGGGTGCTTTTCCTACAAGCGCAACCGATGGATTTTATTTTGGTGGGGCGAATGATTCAAATAGAGCCGACGCCGCATTTACTAATGCAGTTTTTAGTTTTACCGATGTCAAGGTAACGTCTAATCTCGCCGCGGTGCTGCGAAGTGAATCCACAGTGGAGACGCTATTAGCAGACGTTGGTGGTTTTGAATTGGATTGGGGGGTTTGGGTGTCTACCGGTAGCAGTGCAGCCACTCTTTTTGAGGATAGCTTTGACTCGGCGCAATCCCAAAATGTGCTCGGTGATATTCTGTTTGCCTCAGCGACACCGGCTGATATAAGCAGCTATACCGGTTCGTCAAGATTTGCTGTGACCCATAACTTGCTGGCTGGACAGTCAATAGGCCAGACAAACCAAGTTGAAGGCGCATTCAATCTAGATTTAGCGAATGCATTGATCAATGACCTGAGGGTCGAGGTTTGTCTTAGCGCGGTTAACTGTGCAAAAGGTTCATCTGTTTGGATCAGTCACGCTGTTTCAGGAATTCCGATCTCAGTTTCTAACGGACATAGCTTCGTTACTGACCTTAATGGCGTTATTAACGTTATTGGCTCTGACTCAATAGTTAATTTCAATGGCGCTTTTCAGGGTGTTTTTACGTCTAATGATGCCGGTGAATTTGGATTTGCGGCGGGTTTTCGCTGGATTCAAGACGTTAGTAGCTTTGGAAGTTTGATTGGCACCACCCCGAATGTTTTAGACGGTGCCTTATTGTTCCAGGCCACAACTGACACATCGCAATCTGGATTAAGTGCAGCCGATTTAAGCTCTGTGAACCGTGTGAGTGTGTTCACACGTAACAACAATCGTATTCAAAAGGGGCTGGCCAGTGAGTTTTCATTAGCAAATGCGATCTATGTCGACGGAGCGTCAGCAAGCAGTCTCCCACTGACTTTTAGCGCGGACTTTGACTATATTGAACTGTCTTCAGTTACTCCTAGTATCTTACAAACCACCGTCGGCGGTTTTGATCTGCAGTGGGGGTTATGGAGTGATCCTTCCGGTCAGCTGGTAAATGCTACTCGTTTTCGTAATGGTTTAGGCGATCGCGTATTCGAGAATATTAATGATTCAGCTGTTTTAATCTCAGCTAATATTACTGACGTTAGTTCGCTTACAGGCGAAAGGCAGTTTGATTCCATTAGCAATCACCTAATTGATATTAGTGGTTTTGAAAACAACAGCCTTGGTCCTATTTCTGGTTTCTTTACCGTTGATTTTGGTACAGGGGAGGTGACAGGAGGTCGAGTCGATTTCTGCATCGGCGCGGATAGTTGTAACGTGGGTGGTTTTGGGAACGATTTTTGGAGGGTCTCGTTTGGTGGAGCTCTAGCCTCTAGTAGCATAACCTCGAAAACTGTTGTTCCGTTCGATGCTGGGAATGGCCAGACGGTGGCTATTATTTCTAATTCTGTCGGCTATTTTGTCGGTGATCAGGCTGAAGGTTTTTTCCTCTCTTTTTCATCGGGTCGTGGGGTTGGTTCTGATACGAATTCAGCTACCACTAATGCAGCTGCCAATCCAGATAGATCTGTCAATGGCGCAGTTCTATTCGGTGGAAGTGCCGAGGCGACCACAGTCTTAGCTGGCGCAGACGCAGAGTCATCAGGATCTTCTACAGACTCGTTTTCACTGCCTGAATATACAGTCGTAAGTCAAAGCATAGCGTGGGGAGCTTGGGACAACCCAATCTCTGAGAATTGGGTGGTTGTTAATCAAAGTGATGAAAATCTGTCTACGCTTAGTACACAAGATTACATCGCCACAGTTAACGCTACTCCGCTTGCGAATATGCAGGGTTCAGCCAATTATCACTCGGGTGCCGCATCCTCATTTATCGGCAGCGGTAATGCAGGGGACTTATCTCAAGTCGTCGCTGGGATGGGTGTCGATTTTGATACCGGGGCCATATCTGACGGTAAACTGATGGTTGAAGTTGGCGGTAGCCAGGTTTGGAATCTTGACTTCGAAGGTTCTATAAATGGCGGTGCTGTTGAGCTGAATATGACCGCAGGTCACCTGTCTGACTTTAGCGGTGTGATCAGTAATAGCATTGAGGCAAATCTTGGTGGTGTATTCACAGGTAATAACGCCGAGGCGTTTGTCGGTGGCTTCGGACTGCTAGATCAAATAAATGCCGTTAATCAAGTAAATGGTATTTACACTATAGAGCGGTAATCTATCAGCCTGTGCGCTCACAACTGTGAACGCGAAGGCTGATCGTTTTTTTCTAAGTGCTAATCTCTGTAAGGGCTTATAAAAGCTGAAATATATTAAGAGCTGGCGGTGGGTGCCAAATGAGAAAATTCTGCCCATTAAAAGGATCTTCTTAGCGACCGGGTTTCTGATTATTTGTATATAGGTTCGGTGGTTTGGTTTGAAGCGCGGCTTGGTTACAACCAGCCCCAAAATAATTCAACAGTTATCATCGCAAATTTTGATCACGACGCCTCTCGCAACGAGCGCGTAGTGCGTCTCACTGTCCTTTATGACAGAAATTATATCGCAGTGAATCACTGGCCCAAGGTGTGGTATCGGCAAGCCCTTAAAAATTCCGAACTAGCAGTTAAATTGAAAGATGTTTTTGAATCTTATTGGTTGTGCCTTTGCAGGGTGGTGAGCTTGATTTTGTTGAGAGAGGTTGTCAGTTTGGATTTGAGTTTCGGTTTAGAATAGGCTTTCCCCCTAGAAAATCCTTGCAGCTAGACCGGCAATAAAAAGCCTATTTCAGGACCGGTGTTTTTTTACCAAAGATGTTAGAGCGGCAGTGTCGGAGTAAGTTCTCTGGAAGCAGTTTCACAGCATTAGTGTTTCACGATCGATTTAGCAGTGCTGGCGTGAGCTATAGAATTTTTGATTCCGATAAATGCTGGAAATCAAACAGCAACAAAAAGCCCAGCATCGCTGGGCTTTTTGTTTTCAGTTAGCAAAGCCTAAATCTGCTTTTATTCGGTGTCATTTTTTAGCGGCTGCAGCAGTAACTTGCCAAGGCCGATTGAGTCTGTGCTACTAAAACCTCGAATGCCTATCTCCATTTTCTCATGGCCAAGCTCCGGCTGGTCCTTGTAGCTTCCAAAGAATTTGTCCCACCACGGGAAGTTAAAGCCGAAGTTGTTGCTGTGCTCCGCTGGGTTCGAGGAGTGATGCACTCTGTGCATGTCCGGGGTGACCACGAAATAACGCAGGACTTTCTCTAACCCGAGACCAATTTTTAAATTGCTATGATTAAACATAGACGTAGCATTAAGCAGCACTTCTGCGGCAATGACAGCGACAGGCAAGGGCCCCATTACAAAGATCAGGGCGAGCTTGATGGCGCTGGATATGAGAATGGATAGAGGGTGAAAACGATTGCCAGTTGAGACGTCATAGTCCATGTCTGTGTGGTGCATACGGTGCAGTCGCCAAAGAACTGGTATGGCATGAAAAAGGCGGTGCTGAAAATAAATCGTAAGGTCAAACACAAGAAGAAAAGCAACAATGCCAAGCCAGCCGGGCAGGTTGATTAGGTTAAGTAGACCTAAATTTTGCTCAGCAGCAAAAATGGCTGCGCCAACTGCGGCAATGGGTATCAACAATCTAGTCACCAAGGTATTGAAAGCACTGATGCCAAAATTGTTCAGCCAGCGTTGGACCTTTGAATGCTTTAATGGTCGACGAGGGAAAAAATGCTCAAGAACTGCAAGCAAAATAAGTGCAAAGATAAACACCAATAAACGAATGGCAGCCTCAGAATCCACGGTTAAATTGCTCATATTTCTAGAAAGTCTCTATCGATAGTAAATAAATACTAAGCTTATCCATAATTAATACTGTTATTGCTTGATTATGAACACTTCCCACTATACCGCTGATCGTCGTTTTAGGCAGCACTAATTAGGCTATTGTAATGAACCGGAAAATAACGGCCATTAGAGCTACGTTTGCCCTGCTATTAATTCCCTCTAGTACCGCCCAAAATATCAATTACACCTTCGACACTACGCTCGGTGACACATCGAGTCAGTTTTCCGCGACTAACTATTTATTTCAAGAATAAGGCGTATTGAATGACGCTATTCTCTTCCAGAATTTTACGGGCTCTAGCACTTATTCTAATGAAAGTAACAGTGGCCATGGCAGTTTTTATGTCAGCCTTCAGAACACGTCTATATTGGCGCACCTAGGAGCATACTTGGGCAGTGGCAGGCCGAAGAGACTATCGCCATAAACCTGCGCCCAAGGTTCAATGTAACCGAGCCGGTAGCAAAAGGATTTGAGGCTCGCTTGCAAAATTATCGATTAATCGCACCCACGACTGCAGATGAATTTGAATTGGTTAACCAACGATTATTGTTACCGGGAGTTTCAGAGAGATGGAATTATTTCAAAGACAGTTTTAATAATACGATGGGTGAGACCGTTCTTGCTCACATTGATCAAATTCAATGCCAGCATTTAAGCTATCGTGAACTGGCCGGTTATACTGATGGCGCGTTAACTATTCCAGCTTTGGTGTATGGCGGTAAAGCTTATCGACTGACTTTGAACCTTGTCGCTACTCAAAATTGAATTCAAGCTCAACGGCATTGAGGAGCTGTCAGTTCCGTCACTAGCGACAATAGGCTCCTTTTTTGGCAATGTACTTACCCTGACTGCGTTGTATATAAACGTTACTAAGTACCAGGTTAAGGTGATCTTAAGTAATGCAGGCCATCTCTATTTAGGGTTGCCGACATCCATTGAACTGGGCCTGGCACAAGCAAGAGATGGCCGCGGGATAGGTAGTCGGCAGCCAGGAGATAGCGGGAAGAAGGCAGAAAAGAGCCGAGCGAGTGTTATTTAAGAAAATAATCATACTGCTAACTATAACTGAGCACTAATTGTGATTTGGCAAGAGCTATGCCAAGCCTCGAGCCTCTTTTTTTGAAAAATATTGTCGCTCTCAAGGTCGTGAATTTGGTGCATATTCGAGAGCATTCTTTTTAGGAATAATAAGAAGATGGTTAGAAAAAATAATCGTCGTACCAAAGCTGAGTGTAGGCTGCTTTTTTCCACTTTCCAGCATGTTATCGGTGATACCACACCGCCAAATTTTCCGCCGACGGCTTTGAACTAAGGCCAATAGAGTATCCGCAATCTTCGCTTTTTTAGCTTAGAGGAGTGATTTTTCGATGGTGCGTTCAACTTTACTGGGTATATCGACGGCTTGGTCTTATTTAACAGAGGTGGCTGTTTTTCTCTTTTATCTGCGAACCAATGTAGTGTTATCGCCTGTTCTGAGTGTCTACCCTGATCTCTCATTCCGACCGCTTACTCTTATTACTGCGCCTAAATTTAAACGATTGGTTGTGCGGCACTTAACTAAAACAGATTTAGCTAAGTGCAAACTTGTGAGGTTGCGGGCCAGCACTTTGATGATGTCTGGGCATCCTGGTTGGATTGGTTGTAGTGATAAAGAGGCTCATTGGATTAATACTAGCCGGGCCTAGGATATTATTCGAAGCTGGATTCCCCTAAGGAGCTAAAGGGTTTTCTCGACGGAGCTAAAGGAGGCAGAAGAGCTAAGCGGTGGCTTAGAAAAATTACCCTGCTACCCAGTCTTTGCCGTCTACATCCCAATCCCGTGCGAGGTAAATAAAGGGTGTATCAACAAATGCAATAATGATTTTGAAAAAGTACTTCGCTAAAGCCAACTGCATAGCCGTCTCAAAATCCACTACACCCCACCAAACAACTACACCGTAGATCACGGTATCAATAGCCTGAGATAAAATTGTGGAAACGTTATTGCGTAGCCATAAATGTCGACCCTGAGTTTTGCGCTTAATGATGTGGAATATCCAGACATCGAAGCGCTGGCTTATGAGGTAGGCGAGCAGTGAGCCAAGGACAAAGCGCGGGGTGAAGCTAAACAAGGTTGCCGTTGCTTGATGCACGCTTTGCGCAAAGTCTGCTGTTTCGGGATTAGTGGATGGCAAGTACTGCAAGCTCAAGCTAATCATCACGATAATAATAACGCTCACAACGAATCCAATCATCACCGCGCGAGTGGCCTCTGCTTTACCGTAGCGTTCGCTTAAAAGATCGGTTGCAAAATAGATGCTGGAGTAAAGAATCACTCCCATGCTGGTTTGTAAGCCAAAAATTTCTGTGAGCTTTGGTCCTTGTAAATTAGCCAACAACAAGCTGATTACAATGCTGGCGTACAAGCCTTGTCTACCAAACAAACGAAACAACAGAATTGCGAAGCTGAGGTCTACCGCAATGGTGGTAAACCAGAGTATTTCTTGATGATTTTGAAACCAATCGATGAGCATGGATAGATTTTTAGCAAGGGTCTATGGAGTGTGTATTTCAGTAGAGTAGTCGATATCAAAGAAAAATTAAAGGTTCATAACTAACGTCTAGCTCGAATAGGTAACGTCAGCTTGCTTAACTTGCCAGTGACGGAGGTTCTCTCAACTCAAACCTCAGGAGGCCATTTTTTCGCAAGCCTTTTAACTAATAAATGCCGGTGGTTGATTTTGTTGAGTGGTCTTCCTCGTGTCCTTCTAAGCGGTTATTGTGGTCGACCAGTAGACCATTCAGCCATAGATGCAAGCCGATGCTGGTAAAGTGTCCTAAGGCGATGTTCTGACGTTACTTATTCAACGTGGTTTTAGGCGGTGTTAATTTTTTTCTGCGGTAATCTTAAGCAGCTGCCGTTCTCTTAAAAGCATAAAAAGCGGGACTGTCATAGCGGCTGCAATACCAAAGGTAAGAATAAAG
>CAJWGN010000152.1 GCA_913031035.1 uncultured Gammaproteobacteria bacterium | reverse complement strand
ATGTCTTTTTCGGAATAAATCCATCGACACTTGCCTATTTGATTCCGTATAATCCCGCTTCCTTTCTATAGGGGCTTTTGCTGCACCAAAGCAATAGGCGCGTAGCTCAGTTGGTTAGAGCGCTACCTTGACATGGTAGAGGTCACCAGTTCGAATCTGGTCGTGCCTACCACCCCATAGAATTTAAATATTAGTAATTTAAACCAGACTGAAGCCAATATATTGGCTTCGGTTTTTGACTTGTTAAAGGCTTGAAGAAGAAAAATGCCTCAAATAACACTCCCAGACGGCAGTACCCGTAGTTTCGATAACGCGGTAACTATCGCCGAAGTCGCGGCTTCTATCGGAGAGGGCTTAGCTAAAGCTGCACTAGCGGGTCGCGTAAACGGTGTGCTTGTTGATACATCCCACAGTGTCGAAATAGAAGCTGAAGTCGCAATTATTACCGAACGTGATGCCGAAGGCATAGAGGTTCTAAGACACTCTTGCGCGCACTTGATGGCTCAAGCAGTCCAGCGTTTGTTCCCAAAAGCACAGGTCACCATTGGTCCTGTGATTGAAGATGGTTTCTTTTACGATTTTTCCTATGAGCGTCCGTTCACCCCTGAAGACTTGATTGCTATCGAAAAAGAGATGGGCGTTTTAGTCAAAGAAAACCTTCGGGTAGATCGCACAGTGCTGTCCAGAGAAGATGCCATTGCATTGTTTCAGGAAAAAGGCGAAACCTACAAAGTTGAAATAATTAGCAGCATCCCGGGCGACGAGGATTTGTCTTTTTATCGTCAGGGAGACTTTATTGACCTTTGCCGCGGTCCCCACGTACCGAGTACGTCAAAGTTTAAAGCTTTTAAATTGACGTCAGTGGCTGGCGCTTATTGGCGAGGCGATTCTAATAATGAAATGCTGCAGCGGGTTTACGGCACTGCTTGGGGTTCAAAGAAAGACCTGAACCTATATCTTCAACGCCTAGAAGAGGCGGAGAAACGAGATCACCGCAAACTTGGTAAGTCACTTAATCTGTTTCATTTCCAGGAAGAAGCCCCTGGCATGGCGTTTTGGCATCCAAAGGGCTGGACAATCTACCAAATTGTCCAACGCTATATGCAAGTTCGTCAAGACGCGACAAATTACAAAGAAATTAACACACCACAGCTCGTAGATTACAGTCTGTGGGAGAAATCGGGTCATGCGGCCAAATTTGCTGACGAGATGTTTAGCGTCGAATCTGATAATCGTATGTATGCCATTAAACCGATGAACTGCCCCTGTCATATTCAAGTCTTCAATCAAGGTCTAAAAAGCTACCGTGATTTGCCTTTGCGATTGGCTGAGTTTGGTTCTTGTCACCGTTACGAGCCCTCGGGCAGCATGCACGGCTTGATGAGAGTGCGCAGTTTTGTGCAAGATGATGGGCACATTTTTTGTACTGAAGACCAAATCCAGGCTGAAGTTGCTGACTTCATGGATCTTTTGTTTTCGGTTTATACAGATTTTGGTTTTGATGATGTTATTCTGCGGCTCTCAACCCGGCCTGAAAAGAGAGTAGGTTCGGACGAGATCTGGGATGAGGCTGAGAAATCTCTTAAAGATGCTCTTAATGCTACCGGCTTGCCTTGGGAGCTGGTACCAGGGGAAGGCGCGTTTTATGGTCCAAAAATAGAATATTCATTGAAAGATTGTATGGGCAGGATTCAGCAGTGCGGGACTATTCAAGTTGATTTCTTCACTCCTGGCCGCTTAGGGGCCCACTATATTGCGGAGGATAACAGCCGTAAAACGCCGGTTATGTTGCACCGAGCCGTCTTAGGCTCGTTCGAGCGATTTATTGGTATTTTAATCGAGCACTATGCCGGCGCGATGCCAGCATGGCTTGCACCAGAGCAGGCAATAATTCTAAACATTACCGATAAACAGTCGCAATATTGTACTGAAGTTGAAGAATCCTTGAAAAATAAAGGGTTTAGAGTCACTACAGACTTGAGAAATGAGAAAATCGGCTTTAAAATCCGGGAACACACTTTGCAAAAGATTCCATATTTGCTGGTCGTAGGCGATAAAGAAGTCGAATCTGGGTCTGTTGCGGTCAGAAAACGCGGAGGTGAAGACCTCGGGCCTATGACAATAGATGACTTTTGCGAATATTTAAGCCAAGATGTCGCCCGCCTTGGTCGTAGTGAAGAGAGTACCGTTGCGGATTAGCAGCTTAAATAGAAACTCAAATAGCAAAACAAGAGGAAGTGGCGTTCGCGCCGGTTATGAGAAGTAGTTCCAAGAAGGCAATTATCAATGAAGCGATCGAAGCTGCACAAGTAAGATTAGTTGCAGCGGATGGCGCTCAAGTAGGTATCGTCACTATTGAAGAGGCTAGAGCTGCTGCGGCAGAAGCCAAACTTGATTTGGTGTTGATCTCACCCGATGCAGACCCACAGGTCTGTAAAATAATGGATCATGGTAAGCATGTTTTTGAGTTGAAGAAGCAAAAGGCTGCGAGTAAGAAAAAGCAGCGGCGGATTCAAGTTAAAGAGATAAAGTTTAGACCAGGGACGGAAGACGGGGATTATCAGGTAAAACTACGCAACCTGATACGTTTCCTAAGTGATGGGGATAAGACCAAGGTTTCATTAAGATTCCGCGGTCGTGAACTAGCTCATCAACATCTTGGACTGGAATTAATGGTTCGAATTAGCAAAGACTTAGCCGAATATGGCAACGTTGAGCAAGAGCCCAAGATGGAAGGTCGGCAAATAGTCATGGTACTAGCGCCGGTCAAAAAGCGCCCATAAAAGTTTCGTAAGGCCAGTGCCCCTTGGTCACTTGATGATCGAGGGACACTGGCTTTCGCTATTGTGGGAAACATAAAATCAAAAGCATCATAAGTTGATGCAAATGCGGAGTTAAACGTAATGTCACTCGGAAAGTTAAAAACCCATAAGGGTGCCGCTAAGCGGTTTAAGAAAACCGGATCTGGGTTCAAGCGTAAAAGCATGAACAAAAGCCATATCCTGACCAAAATGACCACTAAGCGAAAGCGCCAATTGCGTGGAACTAGCCAGGTTGATCCTGCTGATGTCCCGGCAATCAAACGCATGCTTCGTGTAAAATAATTTAACGGTTCAGGAGAAATAAGATGGCTCGAGTAAAACGCGGCGTAACTGCAAACCGTCGTCACAAAAAAACATTAGATGAAGCAAAAGGTTACTACGGTGCCCGTAGTCGAATTTATCGCGTTGCTAAGCAAGCGGTAACTAAAGCGGGGCAGTATGCCTACCGCGATAGACGCGTAAAGAAGCGTGTTTTTCGCTCCCTTTGGATCACTCGTATTAATGCCCAGTCTCGCGAATGTGGTATTAGCTACAGTCAGCTTATCGCTGGTCTTAAAAAAGCCAACATTGAAGTTGACCGTAGGGTTCTTGCGGATTTGGCCGTACACGATAAGCCGGCATTTTCTGCTATTGTGGATCAAGCTAAAGCCAATTTAGCAGCCTAGTCCTTGAGCGGACCCGGCTATGACTGATACCGACACTCTACTTGCGACAGCATTGCAGGCGATTGAGTCATCGAGTGACGAAAAATCTCTCGATGACATTCGTGTGCAATACTTAGGGAAAAAAGGCGAACTGACAGCCCAGCTGAAAAGTCTGGGTCAGTTACCTGCCGATGAACGACCTGCGGCTGGCGGCAAAATTAACGTCGCTAAACAGCAATTACAACAGACCATCGAGGCAAGAAAAAAATCTCTTGTTTCAGCTGGGTTGGACGCCTTGTTAGAATCTCAAAAAATCGATGTTTCTTTGCCTGGAAGAAAGCAGAGCCAAGGTGGATTGCATCCGATCACAATTACCATTGACCGCATTACCAATATTTTTGCGTCAGCCGGTTATATGGTTGCTGAAGGTCCTGAAATTGAGGACGACTATCATAATTTCGAAGCCTTAAACATACCAAGTCACCATCCAGCCCGGGCAATGCATGATACTTTCTATGTCAGTCCTGGTACGGTGCTTCGTACTCACACGTCTCCTGTGCAAGTTCGTGTAATGGAGGGAGGTGAGCCGCCATTCAAAATGATTTGCCCTGGGCGAGTTTATCGCTGCGACTCTGATTTGACTCATACGCCGATGTTTCATCAGGTTGAAGGGTTGTTGATTGATGAGGGCGTTAGCTTTGCAGATTTGAAGGGCACTGTGGAAGACTTTTTACATGCCTATTTTGAAGAAGAAATGCCCGTTAGATTCCGCCCGTCTTACTTCCCCTTCACAGAGCCTTCGGCTGAAGTCGATATGGGCTGCGTCAGCTGTAGCGGCAAGGGTTGCAGAATATGCGGCAACACCGGCTGGCTTGAGGTGATGGGCTGCGGCATGGTGCATCCTAGTGTCCTTGCTATGTCAGGCGTAGATACTGAAAAATACAACGGCTTTGCTTTTGGCATGGGTGTAGAGCGGTTAGCTATGCTTCGCTATGACGTAAGTGATCTTCGAACCTATTTCGAAAACGATCTGCGTTTTTTAAAACGATTCAATTAGTAGGACTTCCCTCGGATGATATTCAGCGAACAATGGTTGCGTGAATGGGTTTCCCCGTCCATTGAAACTCAAGAGCTAATGGACCAGTTAACCATGGCGGGCCTTGAGGTTGATGGCAGCGAGCCGGTAGCTCGCGAATTTTCGAATGTGGTCGTCGCAAAAATAAAATCCGTAGAAAAACACCCGAACGCTGACAAACTCAATGTTTGTCTTGTTAGCGATGGGGCAGACGAATTTCAGGTGGTCTGCGGTGCCCCCAATGTCCGAGCTGGATTAATGGCTCCATTTGCAAAAGTAGGCGCTCAGCTGTTAGCGCCCGGCGAGACTAAGCCATTCAAAATCAAGGCAGCAAAGCTCCGTGGTATTGAATCTAATGGCATGCTTTGTTCCGCTGAAGAGTTAGGATTGGATGAAAATTCTGATGGCTTACTCGAACTGCCAGATAATGCCCCAATTGGGCAAGATGTTCGGGATTATTTGAATCTCGAAGATTCTTCTATTGAGCTAGATTTGACACCTAACCGAGGCGACTGCCTCGGTATGATTGGTTTAGCTAGGGAAGTTGGTGTGTTGGCTCGCTTAGATGTCAGTGAACCTGACATCCCTGTTATCGCAGAAAGCATCTCCGACACGTTTGCTGTGTCGATTACTGCAAAAGATGGCTGCTCGAGATATTTAGGGCGAGTTATAAAAAATATCGACCTCGCCGCTCAAACGCCGCTTTGGATGAAGGAAAAACTAAGGCGCAGTGGCCTTCGCAGTATTGATCCGATTGTTGACGTTACAAACTTTGTTCTAATGGAGCTGGGTCAGCCAATGCACGCTTTCGATTTAGAAAAATTGGAAAAAGGCATCAACGTTAGAATGGCCACTAAAGATGAGCCCCTTGTGCTGCTAGACGGCAAGGAAGTAAAGCTTACAGAGGATACTCTGGTGGTCGCTGATGGCCAAAAAGCTGTTGCTATGGCCGGCATTATGGGAGGGTTGGCAACTTCGGTTACCGATTCCACCAAGCACGTATTTTTAGAGTGTGCTTTTTTCGCACCCTTATCCGTCGCTGGCAAAGCCCGTACATATGGGATGCATACGGATGCCTCTCACCGTTACGAGCGTGGCGTGGATTTTCAGCTCCAACACCGGGCTATGGCTCGAGCTACTGCGTTGTTGCTAGAAATAGCCGGCGGTGACGCTGGGCCCGTAGTAGAAGCTTTAGGCAACTTACCGAGCCAATTGATTGTTACGCTTAAGTTTGCCTCAGTAGAAAAGCTACTAGGTATACATATACAGGACGATGAAATTGTCGATATCCTCACAAGGTTGGGGTTCGGGCTGAGTAATCAATCGGCTGAGCAGGTCGAGGTTTCTGTTCCTTCTTTTCGATTTGATGTTTCTATCGAGGCAGACCTTATAGAGGAGCTTGCGCGAATCTATGGATATAACAATCTTCCCAAGACGCCGGGTTTAACCAAACAGACGTTAGCCGCTGTAACAGAGACCCAAGTCTCAATGAGTTCGCTGCGCGGGCACATGGTAAACACGGGTTTTCAAGAGGTGGTGACTTATAGTTTTATAGACCCAACTCTAAACGCGAAGGTGTTTGGCGAATTGGACCAACCTATACTGCTACAAAACCCAATATCCGAAGAAATGTCGCTAATGCGTCCAAGCATACTGCCTGGTCTGCTGCATACGCTGCAGTACAATGTTAATCGGCAGCAAGATCGTGTGCGGCTGTTTGAGTCGGGGCTAGTTTTTAACAAGATTGGCGATACCACGGAGCAAACACCGATGATAGCCGGACTATTATTTGGGCTACGTTTGCCCGCGAATTGGGCTGCGGGTAAGGGCTTAAGTGATTTTTTTGACCTAAAAGGGGTGCTTGAGGGTTTATTAGAGTTGGGTGGTGGCGCTGAGGATTACCAATTTAATTCAGGTATTCGAAAGGGCTATCACGATGGTCAGTGCGCAATCGTTAGTCATCCCGTTAAGGGTGAGCTAGGGGTCATTGGCGCGATACACCCATCGGTGCTGCGCGAATTAGGATTGACAGGCTCAGTATTCGCGTTTGAGTTGGAACTTAGCAAGCTTAGAGATCGTAAATTGCCTACCTCACAATCACCTTCAAAGTATCCTGAGATGAGTAGAGACCTTGCTATCGTGGTCGATGAGAATGTGTCGGCACAGGTTATTCTTAGTGAAATTAGGAATAAAGCAGGAGAATTCTTGGTAAACTTGCGAATATTTGATGTTTATCAAGGGGATGCAGTGGAAGCGGGGAAAAAAAGTATCGCTTTGGGCTTGACGTGGCAACATCCTTCCCGCAATCTTACAGATGAAGAGATAAATACGATAATTAGTAGCAGCGTCAACGCACTACAAGAACAATTTAATGCAACTTTGCGGAATTAGCTGGGGATAAAGACAATGACAGATGGAGCACTCACCAAGGCCGATATGGCGGAGCGTCTGTTTGAAGAATTGGGCCTGAACAAGCGAGAAGCTAAAGAAGTTGTAGAACAGTTCTTCGAAGAAATCCGCCTTTCCCTGGAGCGCAACGAACAAGTTAAGCTCTCTGGCTACGGAAACTTCGACCTGAGAGATAAAAAACAAAGACCGGGCCGTAATCCTAAGACTGGTGAAGAAATTCCAATTAAAGCACGGCGAGTTGTGACATTTAGGCCGGGCCAAAAATTGAAAGCAAAAGTAGAGGGCTATGTTGGAACCGAAGAATAACGACGAGTTACCTCCAATTCCACCGAAACGCTATTTCACGATAGGTGAAGTCGGCGAGCTATGTACAGTGAAGCCCCATGTGCTTCGATATTGGGAGGCTGAATTCCCACAGTTGAAGCCAGTTAAAAGACGTGGAAACAGACGTTATTATCAGCGTCAAGACGTTATTCTTATTCGCCAAATTAAAAGCCTTCTGTATGAACAGGGTTATACTATTGGCGGGGCTCGCCAGAAAATGACAGAAAGCCCAGGGGACGTTGCTGCTAGTAGCATTAATGCTAGTGAGATTAAGTCCTTGGTGCGAGATTTAGAGGAGGTTATCGCGCGACTGTAACGATCGTTTAGCTTCTCTGTTTAGTTCTAACCCCAAACCGAGCCCAAAGTTCAAGCAAGTAAGAAATGTCAGTTATTAGCGTCTACGGTTGCCAAAATGGTTCAACCGCTAGAGGCGATCGAATAATCGGGGCGTAGCGCAGCCTGGTAGCGCACTACACTGGGGGTGTAGTGGTCGCA
>CAJWGN010000151.1 GCA_913031035.1 uncultured Gammaproteobacteria bacterium | reverse complement strand
GGGGCTGGTTTCGGATCAGGATGTGGCTGTTGCCTTGAGTCAGCAGCTCCACATCCCGTTGTTGAGCTCGGCGGACTTTCCGCAAGAACCCATCCCTTTGGCAAACCTTGCGCAAGACTTCCTGCTTAGCAACAATGTTGTGCCGGTCGCAGTGACTGATGCCGGCATTACGTTTGCTGCATCTGTACCTCAGGACCCTTTTTTGTATAAAGCGCTGGCTATGGCGTTGGACAAAACCGTATTTATGGCGCTTGGCCTTGAAAGCGACATCAGTAAAGCCCTGCAGAACTATGTTAATAGCGAGGACGATCAGGAAGAGTCACTCGATGATCACTTTAGTGGTCAGAGCGATGACGATTTTATTGAGCACCTGAAAGACCTGGCCAGCGAGGCACCGGTTATTCGCTTGGTTAACCAGATTATCCATCGCGCGCTGGATATGAAGGCGTCGGATATTCATATTGAGCCAGGCAAAGACCATTTGCCTGGAGGGGTTCGGGTACGAGTGGATGGAATTTGCCGCGAGCTTTTGAAAATTCCTAAAGAGCACTGTGCCGCATTGATAGCGCGCATTAAGATTATTTCCAAGCTTAACATTGCCGAGAAGCGATTGCCCCAAGATGGTAAGTGTAAGCTTAAAGTGAGAGGCAAAAGCCTTGAGCTGCGGGTAGCAACAGTTCCAACAGTGCAGGGAGAGAGTGCAGTATTGCGTCTTCTCGCGGCTGGTAGCGCGATGCCGTTGGATAAGCTTAATCTGAGTAAGCCAAATTATGACAAAGTGATTGAGTTAAGTGCCAATCCTCATGGACTTTTTCTAGTGGTAGGTCCAACAGGGTCCGGTAAGACAACATCGTTGCACGCCGTGCTGGGTTATATCAATAAGCCGGATCGAAAGATTTGGACAGCAGAAGACCCTGTGGAGATCACCCAGCCAGGTTTGCAGCAGGTGCAGATGCTACCTAAAATTGACTTCACATTTGCCACCGCCATGCGTGCATTTTTGCGTGCTGACCCGGATGTTATTCTCATTGGCGAAATGCGTGACCATGAAACCGCTAGTATTGGGGTTGAGGCGTCTTTAACAGGTCACTTGGTGTTATCTACGCTGCATACCAACTCGGCCCCAGAAACAATTACCCGATTGCTAGATCTAGGGTTAGATCCGGTGAATTTCTCCGATGCGCTCTTGGGTGTGCTCGCCCAACGATTGATGAGGACCTTATGTGCTAAGTGTAAACAGCCTTATAAACCCGCCCAAAAGGAGTTGGATCATCTAATTGACAGCTACGGTCGAGATCAATTTGGTGACCTTGGTTATGATGAAGATAACATTGAGTTGATGGGGCCGACAGGCTGCAATAGTTGCGGCACCACTGGCTACAAAGGCCGTACAGGCATCCACGAACTTTTAGTTGGCACTAACGAGCTACAGGCTATGATTTATAAAAAGGCCGAGCTCGACACGATTCGTGCACAAGCCCGAAAAGATGGTATGCGCACCATGAAACAAGATGGCATTCATAAAATTTTTATAGGCTTAACCGATTACAAGCAGCTGCTGCGTGTGGTTGCTGAGTAACGCCGAGTTCAATTATTCTAATAATCCATTTTACTACCCCAATCCTTAACGCTGCTGGTCAGCAATAAGGCTTGGCGGGATGCTCGCTTTCGGCATTCTCGCTTTCCTTCGTTTTTTCTAACTTTCAAGCTTAAAAGCAGCGCTTCGCCAAGCATCTTTGGGTGAGGGCGCTGTTTGTTCTTAAAAGTAATATCCAGACCACAACTTTAGTTTGAACTGGGTTAAAATTTTGAGATTGAGCTAGATCGCTAGGAGTAAAATTGTTCTATGGTTATCGAGTGGGTTAAGGATTAGTCCTGCAATTTTGCTTTGATGCTAATGCAGGTGAATTTATGGAACAAGGTAGCCGAAATATAAAACTTATCGCCTATGTTTTTGTTGTGTTTATTACTCTTGGAATTTCCATTGCCTACTTAACTCTGTCTCGGTTTGGAATGGGAAATAATTGCCTCATCCTTTTTACCCGCGTTCTTGGTTGCGGCCTGCATCCTCGTTACTAGAATCTGGCTGACCTTATTTGTGGTGTTGGAGGGTGGTTGCGCTTAACATTCCTGAAGCCATGCTGGCAGGTTTTAGCTTGAATAAAGATTTGCTGCTTGGTGCCTTGTGCGCGTCAATCCTCGCGCCTGTGCTCTATGAGTTCATGAGCAGTTAGTTTCGAAGTAAATCGCCGCTGAAGCTGAAGCTGGCAAAGTGCCAATTGCCAGTGATCCAGATTAGATTAGCAGTCAAGGTTATTGGCCCTGCCAACATACTCAGATCGAATTGATAGCTTGCCGTAGGCGGCCCTGATAAGGGTAGCAATGGTACGTCAGAAGAGCCCGTGACGCTGTTGATGGTCTTCAGCACGCCTACGGCCCTTGTTAGGTTGGTTAATCTAGTGGCGGAGCTTTCCTTGGACTGTGCGTCGAAATTATCATCGTTCATCAGTAAAAGCATAGCCTGGCGCTCGCGGACTTTTAGAAGCGCTTCTATTGTGTCTAACACCAAGACTTGGCTGCTGCTATCGAGCTGTGCTTTACGAATTATACCCCTGCCCAGGATTATACTGAGCGCGATGAGGGCAAATACTAGGGTGCTTATTAGGAGGGTTTTGCGACTAATCATTGTTCTCACTGACTTGTAAGTAAATGGTGCTTAATGAACGACTGGTATTATAGATTAAAAAACTTCAATAAAAACAGTGCTAAATAGGCGCCTTATTATTGAGGTTAGTAAATACCTCGAGTTTTTATGCACAAAAATTACCTAACAGCCACAAAAGTCTTTAAATACGCATGTTTAATTTTTAACCGATCAATATAAAACTTGTAACTTCATGATAAATAAGACTAAATTAGATTGGTTAAAAATCAACCAATTTGTATTGGGCGACCGCAAATACGAGGCTTTAGGGGTTTTTTAGGAAACTATGCACGGACTTATCCACAGATTCTGTGGACAAATTATTTGTCACGGGGAGGATTATAAAACGTCTTAAGGTCAATGACTTAGAAGATGTTCCTACAAGCTTTAATTAGCAATGCTCGGTAACCCCCCAATAAAAGTATAGACCAAGTTTTCGCAAATCGCCGAGTTTTGTTAATTAATTTGGTATGTAATTTAACTGTGCTATTGTGAAACCACAAATCTCTAATGCGAAGTAGTAAATGATTGAGCTGACAGGCGAGATACCTTTTTTGTGGCGACTTAGCGCTGAGAGTAGTGAAGGCTATTGTTCTGTGTCCATGGTTGTTCCATGCCCTCCAGAAACTGAAATAACGGATTTAACTATCGAAACTAGTGTCGTTAGTTTGTCTTCGGACAGCACCCGCTCGGAAAACGAAGAAATTCTCGAGTGGAATCAGGAAGATATTAGCCTGTTTTTGAAACTCGTTAATCATCGCCAACTCAAAGATAATCAACCGGTGTCTGAGACCGTTCGGGTCAATTTAACGGATCCGGACATAATCGATATTATTCACATTGTTGCCGCTGCTGGATTTGGGGTGGCATTCACGTCCTACGGAATCCTCAAAGTGGCCGATGGCAGTTATCCTATCCATAGCTATGAGGTAGGGTCTGTAGCCTCTATAAACACTGTTAGTGGATTTAAACAGTGTGTTGTAGTCGACATTGACGACGATGATGTGGTTTGTGTCCTGCTTGACGATATCGATGTCAGGACGGTGGAAGACTACGACCAACTCAGCCGCCATGATTTGCTTTTGGTAAAGAGAATTGATGTGCTTCACCCAGAATTTGCCGAAGGGTTGGCGAGACCGTCTTCAGCCGTGCTGCATTAGCAGCTGGATTCTTTTTCCTTTATCACTAACTGATTTTTTCTTACTTTTTGGTCATTATTCGCCAGCTTTCCCGCTAGATCCTGTTTTGGCTAGTCTGTTGCTGTCGTCATCAGTGATTTCTTGCTCTGCTCCAGTAGCCCCGCCCCGCCCGCCGCCCAGCGTCGCTTTCGGGAAACACTGGGTTGGCAAAGCTGCAATACTAGGACGTCTGAATTAAGCCTCTACTTTGATCGTTGGTTGAAGCGGCGGCCAACCATGGCTGATGTTATGTTTACTTTTTGGATGTCTATTGCGCCGCCAGCAATTCCCCAACCCCATGCGTCTCGCATTTTCTGTTCGATTGGAAATTCTTTCGAATAGCCGTAGCCGCCCATTAGCTGCATGGCTTTGCCGGTGACCTCTCTTACCGTCTCATTCGCAAAACACTTCGCTATAGAGCTTTCGCCGATAGAGGGGAGACCTCTCTCCGCGTTCACCACGGCCCTGTAAAGGAGGAGTCTTGCGGCTTCCAATTTCATTTTCATTTCGGCAATTTGTATTTGAACCGCTTGAAAGTCGATAAGAGGCTTTCCAAATTGCTGTCGTTGCTGACAATAGTCCAATACAAAATCGAAAGCCGATTGGGCTACTGCTAAAGACATAGTGGTGTTGCCGCAGCGCTCAAGATCGAAGGCGTCCATGAGCTTTCCAAACCCGCCTGCGGGCACGAGAATATCCTTAGTAGATACCTCGACATTGTCGAAATACATGTCGGCGCTGTAAACACCTCTAAATCCCATATGATGGTCACGCTTGCCGAATGTAAATCCCGGCGCTCCTTTTGACACTAAGACGGCGCCAATACCTTTGGCTCCAGCCAAACCGTCCATGCGGCAATACACTACGTAAGTTTCTGAGTGGCCTGCGCCAGAGCACCAGCGTTTACTGCCATTGAGAATGACTTTATCGCCCTCTACTTTCCCATGGGTTTTTAAATCAGTTAGTGCTGAACCTGCGTCGGGCTCAGACATCGAAACCGCAACCACAATCTCTCCGCTACAGACTTTTGGAAGCACATCTTTCTTCATTTCTTCGCTGCCAAAGTGGGCGATAGCAAGGCTAGGCCCGAAGCAGGATTCAAAAATAGGAAAGGCTACGGCGATGGAGATTTTCGCGATTTCCTCCAATACAATGACAGCGTCATGATGAGACATGCCCGCGCCGCCATATTCCTCGCTCAAATTAACGCCAAGGTAGCCGAGTTCACCGAATTTCTGCCTTAACTCCAAGCTGACAGGCTCGTCGGTTTCTTCTATTTTCTTTGCTATTTCAGGTAGTTCGGTTTGGGCAAATTGACGAACAGATTGCTGCAGTGCCAGCTGATCAGCAGATAGATTAAAATCCATGGTGCGTTCTCCCGTGTTTTTTATGGCCCTATTAGAGGGCTACTCGTTACTCAAGGCGTTAAAGCTGGGTATTGTAGAACAAGACAGCCTCCAGCCATAGATTAAGATGATCGATGAGTGCGGTTGGGGCGGTCACGTGGACCAAGAATGCAGCTAGTCGGCGTAACTGCTATAATTCCGCGCCTTCGTTCAACCTAACCTAACCGAGACAATTATAATGAGTCTGGAGTCTCTCCAAGAAGAGATAGCGAAACGACGAGTTCTCGCAATTATCTCTCACCCTGATGCTGGTAAAACCACCATTACTGAAAAGCTATTGCTTTTTGGCAATCTCATTCAAGTAGCCGGTACGGTCAAGGGCAAAAAGTCAGATCGTCATGCAACTTCTGACTGGATGGCTATGGAGCAACAGCGAGGTATTTCCGTCACCTCATCGGTGATGCAATTTCCTTATCGAGAGCGAATGGTGAATTTGCTGGACACCCCCGGGCACGAAGATTTCTCTGAAGATACCTACCGCGTCCTTACTGCCGTCGACTCGGCGTTGATGATTGTCGATGGTGCGAAAGGAGTTGAAGCTCGAACAATCAAATTGATGGACGTATGTAGACTTCGAGATACTCCAATTTTCACCTTCGTAAACAAGCTTGACCGAGATACGCTCGACCCAATTGATGTGTTAGATGAAATCGAGACGGTGTTAAATATAAAGTGCGCGCCGATTAATTGGCCACTGGGAATGGGGAAGGAGTTTAAGGGAGTTTACAATCTCTACACCGACACCATCCATGTTTATACCAAAGGGCAGGGGAGTCAAATTCCTGATGAGATTTTGATAAAAGGTTTGTACGGCACTGATGCTGATGAATTGATGGGGAGCTATGGGGACGATTTCCGCAACCAAATTGAATTAGTGAGAGGTGCCAGTCACGAGTTTGACAAGAGCGCTTATCTGAAGGGAGAGATGACTCCAGTTTATTTTGGCACAGCGTTGGGAAATTTTGGCGTAAAAGAAATGATTGACGACTTTGTGGAATGGGCTCCGGGACCTCTAGACAGAGTAACGGAAACCAGAACAGTGAAAGCACAAGAGGCTAGCTTTAGCGGCTTTGTGTTTAAGATCCAGGCCAATATGGACCCCAAGCACCGTGATCGAATTGCTTTTATGCGCATATGCTCCGGCGAGTATACGAAGGGCATGAAAATGCGGCACACCCGATTGGGCAAGGAAGTGAAAATCGCTGATGCGGTGACATTTTTAGCCGGTGATAGAAGTCAGGCTGACGGTGCTGTATCTGGCGATATTATCGGCCTTCATAATCACGGCACGATCCAAATTGGGGATACCTTTACTGCAGGAGAAGAGCTTAAATTCCGAGGCATACCGCATTTCGCTCCTGAGCTTTTTCGGCGCATTCGACTCGCTGATCCGTTAAAGTTGAAGCAGCTGCAAAAAGGTTTAACTCAACTCTCTGAAGAAGGCTCTACTCAAGTATTTATGCCGCTTAAAAATAACGACCTTGTGGTTGGCGCCGTAGGGGTTTTGCAATATGAAGTGGTGGCATTTCGATTGAAGGATGAGTACAAAGTAGACTGTATTTACGAGCCAGTCACGGTGTTCGGTGCTCGCTGGGTGGATTCGGAGAACAAGGCTAAGCTGGAAGAGTTTAAAAAGAAGGCCCATGAAAATTTATCCGTAGATGGCGGTGGTTACCTCACCTACCTGGCTCCGACTCGGGTTAACCTTAGTTTGATGGAAGAGCGTTGGCCGGACATAGAGTTCAGAGCGACGCGCGAGCATTAGTGTTTGGACAAGTTCACATACCAATTAATAACAAAGTTTTAACGGTTAGTTAGATGACAGATTGCCACATGAAATTCGAAGTAGCCGCTACAGACGGCAAAGCACGAACAGGTAAAATGATGTTCCCGAGGGGAGAAGTCGCAACCCCAGCTTTTATGCCAGTTGGTACTCAAGCTACGGTTAAAGCCTGTTTAATTGATGATGTTATTAAAACGGGTTCTGAAATAATATTATCTAATACATATCACCTAATGATTAGACCTGGTGTTGATAGAGTAATTTCAGCAGGTGGGCTTCATAAGTTTATGAATTGTAAACTTCCTATACTTACAGATTCTGGGGGGTTTCAAGTTATGTCTCTCTCAAAACTAAATAAAGTTGATAGAGAAAAAGGGGCTATCTTTAATTCTCATGTCGATGGAAAAAAATTTATATTAAGTCCAGAAGAAAGCATAAGGGTTCAAAAGGGTTTAGATTCTGACATAGTAATGATTATGGATGAGTGCCCAAAAAAAACTACAGATTACAATACTATTAACAAGTCGATGGAATTATCAATATATTGGGCTGAGAGATCTAAAATTGCTTTTGGATTAAATCCACACAAGGGATTATTTGGAATTGTTCAGGGAGGATTATTTAAAGATTTAAGAATTAAGTCTCTTAACGCCTTAACTAAGATTGGTTTTGATGGTTACGCCATAGGAGGTTTGGCTGTTGGTGAAAGTCAAAATGAAATGTTTGATGTATTAGATGATATTAAAGAAG
>CAJWGN010000150.1 GCA_913031035.1 uncultured Gammaproteobacteria bacterium | reverse complement strand
TAACAACATTACAGTGTGGACACTTACTAAGGATATGGAACTCATAAATCAATTACCCTCTACCTCGGAGTTGGCTTTCACACTAATGGGCAGTATGTTTAGAAAAGTAGATGCTGGGTTTAAAGATGTTAAAGATGGGAACTGGAACTATGAACCTTTTATGGGCAAACAGATTAAAGACTCGTCAATAGGCATCATAGGCTATGGCAGGCTTGGCAAAATCATGAAGAAATTTTGTGATGCATTTGGTGCTAATATTAAAATTTATGACCCTTATGTAAAAGAAGGCGTTTGGGAGGACATTAACATCATGCCTATACGTCTTGCTGTAAAATCCTAATTTAATCAAGATTGTAAATTTTAACGCAAGTATACGTCCTTAATGACATAGAGCGGGCCAGTATCAATAAGCTGTTCATCTAGCAGTTTTTCATACTGCATGGGACTCATCTCTAAGTCATTAAGGGCGTTAAAAATACCCAGTACCCTGCTCTGCCTACAGCTCTTATTTGTTGTCGACCTCCTTACCACAACCACTACTTCCATTGCTCCATTACAGTGGCTCGCACCCCTAACTGAACATGATCAACTTGACCCCCAAGGCGTTTGGTATTTTGCACCGCACCCTCCACCAGACCTGCAAAATTCGATAAGCAAAAAAGATTGAACAAAAATTGAAGCAGAGGAATATAGCTCAGGACCTGGTTCTTGCTCGCAACAGACCCGCGCTTAAGATGGGCGCCGCTATCGGTTTCGAAGCAGACTATAATTTTGCCACCAAAAGGAACGCGCTCACCCGCCTTAATGGCTGCTACCTACCCTTCTTAGCTATAGATCCCGCTAATGGAGAGATTCCAACCAGAGAAAGTTTTAATGGCTTTCATTATGTTCGTAAGACCAAAGGCATCGCAACGTACGATGGCCCGAAAGCTCGAAATTCTTGTGAGAGATGCCTCTCTGGGGGGCTGGCAGTTCCCTCGCTTTACCCAATGCCATGAATTACTAATTTACAAATAGCGCAGAGCAGGGCCTATGTCAGGATAATCACTGAAATGAATCACGACGTCCGAATTATTAAGCTCTCGGGTAATCATAATAACAACGACTTTAATTCTTGGGTGGGAGACTCAATAGGATTCTGGAAAGACGACACTCTCGTTGTGCATACCGTTAATTTTCGCCCAGAGCAGTCGAACTTTTTAATGGCCATTTCAGCGCAGCTTGAGATCACTAAAAGATTCAACAGAGCAACCGACACTGAAGCCCTGTGTCGCTGCACCAGCAATAACACGCCAGCCTATACACACGCCTTTAAAGTCGAGAGGACTATTGCACTTCGAAAACTCGACTAGTTTATTTCGAATTAGCCTGCCATGAGGGGAACTATTCGATGACAGATGTTTAGCGGGTGCCCGCCGTGTAGAGAGTAGAGTAAAACACGAAAGAGAACAAAAGTGGCGTAAGTCGAGAATGAGTAAAATCGAGGGGCTTTGATCCCAAAACTTTGATCACTATGATTACTCGTCGCGCTCTATGTTAAGATTTTTTGGCCAGTTAATTTACAAACCTAATGGTTACTGGCCTTTTTGTTTACTGGACTTATTTACTGGCCTTATTTACTGGCCTTTGCTTAAGTGCTCCAGCTTTAAGCCAACAGCAGTGCCCGAGCCGAAACCTTTCCAATAGCTGTGATCAGCATTTTCTTTACCATTCGATACAGAGTATTTTCCATCCGCGCCATCGGGAAGCAAATCTAAATAACCCGCTTTTGACTCATCGCCTTTTAAATGCAGATCCATATAAGCGGTCACAAAATGGTCCATGATGTTATTCATTCGAACCGTATCCCAAACCGGATCTGTATAATGACTCGCACCGGTCTGGTCTTCGTTATTCAAAATCTCTAACGGCAAAGGATAAGGCGCTGCCGCATTGTGACCGGCATTTTTAAAGGTAAGCAAATATCGATCACTGCCTGTTGCTTGCTCATAAATTGCTCGCGGACCATTCTCATAGCCCGCTACGGTATCAGCATCGCCAGCAATATAGAGCGCCGGCACAGAAATCCCAGCAAGATCTTCGGCTGTCCAAAAGTTAGCATTCATACCCCAAGGTGCAACAGCGACCCCAGCCTTAATGCGCGAATCAAGCGTGCCTCGATACTCAGGGTTTCTGGTTGCGTGCTCATTTAAAAGCTCATTAGGAGGCGCCATGAATGAGCCAATAATTTCATCGGTGTATCCACCTCCGAGATTATTAACCAAGCCATAGCCGCCCATCGAATAGCCAACCACAGCTGTGGTTTCGGCGTCCACCATGCCACTTAGAAAATTACTTGAGTCATCGTTAAATCCAGCCATTGTGTCGAGCACGAACCGCTGGTCCAAAGGACGGTTGTAGAGGGTACTGGCGAAGGCTTTTTGGTCATCATAAGTGCTGTCTGTATGATCTATAGATGCAACAACGTAGCCTTTGCTGGCCAAGTTCTCACCCAAGTGACTGAGTAGATAGCGATTACCTGGATAGCCATGGGAAATAATGATCAGCGGAAACTCACCCTCAGCTGTCAGGGGGTTGGCATCACGAACGGCCTTACCAGTGAGCGTAGCGGTGATCTCGGGGTTTCGAGTGATCGCTTGATACTCGCCGCCCGGAGACTGCCCGCTAGCTAACTCTGCAGGGTACCAAATCTCTAAGGTGAGGGGGCGATCATACAAAACCGAATCACCGCCGCGGGCAGTGTTCAAAATATCGATACGGTTAGGGTCCACAGTGTTGACGGTACGAACGCCAATCGTATAACTGCCAAATTGAGCCAGTTCAGGCGCATCAGGGCGCACAGTGTCGATACGATTGGTTTGCGCCAAACTAGAGTTTGCAGTAAACGCTAGTAACGCGACGCAGGCTAGCTTTTTCATCGTGAATTCCCCACCAAAAAAGATTTGCATGCCCAAGCGGGCATGCTTTATAAATCCGATCTGAGAAGACTACGACAACTACCGCGTGTACGCCAGTGCGCGTTCTTCAGCGGAGTCGGTATGACCAGAGAAGTCATGGGAAATAAGGTACAAACAAGGCACAAGGAACAATGTGATCACAGTCGCAAAAAGCACTCCAAAGGATAAGGAGATAGCCATTGGAACTATGAAGAAAGTCGCAGGGTTCGCAGTAGCCATTAAAGGCACAAGACCAATAAAAGTTGTAATCGAGGTCAGGAAGATTGGCCTGAAACGCATCATGCCTGCCTGAGACACAGCATCAACCATGCCTACGCCCTCGTCCCGCAACCTGTTAATAGTAATAACCAGCACCAAACTCGCGTTCACCACGACACCGGAGAGCGCGATAATTCCCAACACAGAAAAGAATACAATATCAGCACCCATAATGAAGTGACCGAATACCGCACCAATGGCGCCAAAAGGGATAACGCTCATAATGACAAGAGGTTGAACATAAGACTTAAGCGGTATGGCCAGCAATGCAAAGATCACCATCATCGCGATAGGAAAAGTATTGAGTAGCTCGCCTAAAGACTCATCAGCACGCTCACCCTCCCCACCAACGACTAGTTCCACGTCTAGCTCTTGTGACCATTTTTCACGGTACTTAGATAAAATTTCTCTTCGGATTTCTTCTGGCGTAATTACATTTCGATCAACATCGCCCACTACCGTAATCACCCGACGGCCATCTTGTCGCCGAATCGAGGAATAACCGTTGCCTAGGGTATAGCTGGCGATACTTAGAAACGGCACTTCCGCACCGTTGGGCGTGCGAATAAGCAAGTCCTCTAAGTTTCCAAGGGACTGCCGTTCCGGTTCTGGGTAACGAACCATAACCCGAATATCATCAGCTCCGCGCTGTATTCTTTGGGCTTCGGCGCCAAAGAAAGCCTGCCTAACCTGAGTAGCGATATCGTTCAAGGTCAAACCTAAAGTCTTACCCCTATCCAGAATCTGGATTTGTACTTCTTGCTTGCCGGCTCGGAAAGAATCTGACACATCAAACACTCCAGGATAGCGCATTAGCTCTTCGCGAAGCTGGGTAGACGCGAGTTTCAAATTCTCTTCATCACGGCCTTCTAGACGATAATTAATTGCCTCGCCAGCGGAGAACGCATCTGACACAAAAGTAAGCTCCAAAGCATCTGGGATGGTGCCGACCTTTTCTCGCCAACGATCTCGAATATCACCTGAGCTCATTTCTCCGCGGTCGAAGAAAGGCTTTAAATAGAGCACAACCTCTGCCACTTCGCTACTACCGGCGTTACCACCTCCGCCACCAGGTCCACCGCGAGGCGCCTGACCGCCCACAATAGTAAGTATACTATCTACAATACTTTCAGTGCTGGCTGGGGCCAAACCTGCCGCTTTCAGGTCCACTAACTCTAGATCCAATTCTGCTTTCAACTCTAAAGCTTTTTCTTCTAGCAAACCAACCGCTTCTTCTGTTATGTAACCAGGAACACCGATAGGCATTTTTACCGTGCCAAAAACCGTATCGCCCTCTATTGAAGGGAAAAACTGAAAATTAACCCGTCCACTTATAAGCAGCGCGAGAACAATGATGATGACACCGGTGGCTGTCGCCCATGTGGCATAGCGGTATTTTAAAACTTTCCTCAGCGCTCTGCGATAACCGTGCTCAGCAAAATGTTCCATACTGTTTGAAATTTTTCCCTGAAAAGCCTGCCAACCAACCACTAGCCTAGTGCCCTCAAACAGATAACCTTCAGTTTTTCGATGAGCAATATGCCCAGGCAAGATTAGTTGAGATTCAATCAGACTAGCGATTAAACAAAAAACCACCACACCACCAATCACGTTTGAAAAGGCACCAAACGCCCCAGTTTGAAGAAGCAAAGGTAAGAATGCAGCGATAGTAGTAAGCACCCCGAAAATCACTGGAACTGAAACTTCTACCGTACCCTCAATTGCAGCATCTTCTTTGCTGTAACCTTGGCGCTCGAAATAATAGATTCGCTCTCCCACCACGATAGCGTCATCTACCACAATGCCGAGCACCAAAATAAAGCCCATCACTGTCAAGGAACTAATAGTTAAACCAATGGTAGGGAAAATAGCCAAGGCACCTGCTATTGCGATAGGAATGCCTGCTGCCACCCAAATAGCCAGTCGGAATTTAAGGAACATTGCTAATATGATCAGCACTAAGATCAAACCGGTATAGGCATTTTGAGCGACTGTCGCAATACGCGTCTGGGTGCTAATAGATGAATCGGTGATGACATCCAAGTTCATCCCTTCGGGCAAGTTGAATTCTGCTGAACTCATAAATTCTCGGACCTGTCGGGCTGATCGAACGATATCTTCATCACCAACACGTAAAATATCTATGATTGCCGCGTTAACTCCATCAAGCCGGGCATCTAAATAGCCTTCCTCGAAACCGTCTTTGACGGTCGCTATCTGGCCCAGCCGCAATTGGGTTCCATCAGGGAACGATTGAATTACGATATCTTCGTATTCACTGCCTTTATAGGCCTGGCCTTTAGTGCGGACCAATATTTCTCCAGAGTCGGTACGAATTGTGCCGCCGGGGAGGTCAAGCGAGGCGCGATCAATTGCTAAAGCAATTTGATCGAGGGTTAAACCATACTGACGAAGGGTGTATTCGGATACTTCGATTGAAATCTCGAAAGGTCGGATATACTCGATGTTTACCGTAGAAACCTCCGGTAAATCTAATATGTCGTTGCGGATTTCTTCCGCTATCACTTTGATATTGGCATCGTCTGTCTTTGAAGACAGAGCCATGGTCATTACATTGCCGCTGGCACTGAATGAGCGAACAATGGGTCGTTCAACTTCGACAGGAAAGGTCTGAATGGCATCGACTTTGCCCTTGACGTCATTGAGAACGCTATTAAGGTCAGCACCAGTTGCTAGGGTAAGCGTGGCATCGCAACCGCCTTCTCTTGCTGTGCTTGTGAAAACATCAATATCTTCGGTGCCTTCCAACGCCTCTTCAATCCGCAAACATACAGCCGATTCGGCCTCTTCTGGCGTCGCCCCGAGATATTGAACACTAACTTGAATAAGCCCAAATTCGATATCGGGAAACTCTTCTTGGTTAATTGTGTTGTAGGCAATAAATCCACCGACCAAAAAGATGAGCATCATCAAGTTAGTAGCGACCGGATTTCTAACAAACCATGCAATTGGGGTTCTCAAAGCTAACCTCGATAAACTGTGTAATATGTCCTAAAGGCAGACAATAATTAGATAACTTCTATGATTGGTTGAACCGACATACCTTCAACCACTGCCTGTATTGGCGAAGTACAAATAAACTCTCCAGGTAATAGGCCAGAGCTAATTAGTACCCGAGACTCTTCCAAGCGGAATATCTCGACTTCTCGGTAGTACATTTTGTTTTCTGAATCGACAACAAGAACCTGATTGTTGTTGCGAATCACTGATCGCGGCAATACGATTAAATTGTCCACTCGCTTGCCGGCTATATCCGCTTGAACGAACAAGCCTATAGGCAGTGGGATTTGGCTGCTACTCGTATTATTAGTATCAGCGGACTTTGGTTGATCGACCCGGATAATAGTTTGGACCGTGTTGCTATTAGCATCGATAACCGCTTCGGTGCGAACTAGTTGACCCTTCCAATTATGTGCCTCGCCTCCGTAGTAGCCTAACAGAGATACGTTAGGTGCCTGCTCTCCTGACAGTACTCCACGAGAGCCTAAAGGAATATCCAAATAACCCAATTGACGGATAGCAAGCGGCAACCGAACTTCCACCTCGTCGGCTCCGTGAACCACAGCTACAGATTGAGCGCGGCTCACGTACTGCCCAAGCTCAACATCTCGACTCTCGATGATGGCATTAAACGGCGCCTTGATTTCAGTTCGATCCAAATCCAGCTTGGCTTGCCGGTAGCTTGCTTGGGCATCGACCAAGCGAGCACTATTCACCTCAGCTTGACGTCTTATATCTTGCAACTGGGAGTCGCTGGCTAAATTTTTCTCAGCAAGCTCAAGAAAACGTTCCAACTCACTGGCAGAAAAACGCGATTCCGCTTCAGCCTGCTGCAATGCCGCGGCGCTGCGCTCCCTGGCAGTTTCAAAATCAACCGAGTCTAGCCTCAGCAGTGGCTCGCCCATCTTGACATACCCGCCAGCCTCCATCACCGGTGATATCCAAGCAACAGGCCCAGCTACAGCGGCCGAAATTGAAGCGGTTTGAGCGGGCTGAACTTTACCCTGTGATTCTACCGTCAACTGAACCGACTCTAACTGCGCTTCAATGACCCGAACCGCCACCGAGATGATTTCAGGAGAAGATTCTGCCACCTCCGTGGGCGAGCGCACTAAAATTCCGGCAACGACAATGCACACAACCAGTATCCCGATTGGTAATAAAATCCGCTTCATTCAAAAACCCCTTTAATTATTCGCTGTGATACAAATTTTTCTATTGCCTTCACAACCTTCAATATTATTTTATGTTGCGCTCTTTAATGTTTTCTAATGATTCGCATGTTTGTACTTATTCACTCTAGCCTCGTGCTTGAATCCTGAGCTTGGTCCTTGCTCTAGCCTTGCTATGATCTTAATTTTACGGCGCTATTCCCCAAAGTCTTTGACTACCGCACTGTAGAATCGATGAAAAGAAACTAAACATCGCCGCAGCGAAATATTACGAAGTTAGTTTTAGACTGGCTTGCCGTGATGACTTTTACCGATTGCTTTTGCAAGCGCGTCCTCAGCGGATTGAAATGTTCATTTTTGAAAACATTCAATCCCCGCCTCCCCCTCCCCAAGGCCATGCCCCCCCAGGCCCCGCGGACGGCCCCAGGCCCC
>CAJWGN010000149.1 GCA_913031035.1 uncultured Gammaproteobacteria bacterium | reverse complement strand
AATGCCAACATTATCACTCAGTTAGGATTTTCTTGCTATGGTGTAAACAGATTAGTTTCAGACTAAGCCTTTATCCTAGCGGGTATAGGCTAGATTTTTCGCTTAGCTGTGACGTTAATTCATCTAAAATTGCCAATCCAAAAAAACCGGCTCTGCGCTATGCAGCAGTTAGCATTGCATAACCGTGCTTTGTCCAAAAGTGAGTTCTCGTGCTGTCAGCGCTGATAACGTGGGCAGAATCGTAGTAGGCGTTCTCTTCAGTTGCACTTTGATGTCGCCAGTATTGATTAACATCAATAAAAATAACAGAACCGTCAGAGAGGGCCATTACCGCCTTTTCGACCCCCTGACTCACTCTACTTTGCCTTAACTGATGCCGCTTAAGATAATCACCAATTTCCAGAACCTCCCAGTTTTCACCAAATTTAGCCACTCTAGCCTTAGACCTTTCGAGGGCAATTCGTGTTTGCACCGCCTTAATTTTTCTATTCTGGCGCATTCGACTGTTTTTATTTGCCAGTTGCAGGGTATCTTGCTGAATCGCTAACTGAGTAGCTTCCGCGCGATTGTCTGCGAAACCTAGATTCTTATTTGAGCTTCTAACATGTTTGATCTGGTGGTCCCATGCGGCAGCGTGAGCAGCACGAGAGGATCTGAATCTATTGGCAATCATAACGACCTTCAACGGTAAGCTTATACAGTTGCTATCGTCAGTTTCAAGAACTACAGTAGCCTCAAAATAGGTCATAAGTGATTAGATGGGTTGCAAATGGTATGAAAGAACTACTGAAAATTAAGTCAATTTGGACCAAAGTATTTGGACTTACTACTATCCTTGTTACTGTGATGTTAATAGCCGCCAGCACATCCTTCCTCATCTCTTATTTTAAAGTCAACGATGTAAGGCTGCGGGTCTCTCACCTCGCTCTTGTGATTGTGCCTTTAAATCGAGTTACTGCAAATATCGATGCCTTTTCATTACAGGAAGAAATTCAGCTTGAACGAAGCTTGAGAAAATGGGCTTTAAATCCGAGTTCTAATGTCAGTTATCAGTCGGACCTAGAGCAGTTTTTAGAATTTGAGAATGCCGTCGAAATTGAACTTGCAGCGGCCAGCCAGCTTCTAGAAAAAACATTGAACCAACCCCAATGGCTAAGCCAAAAAGATGCTATCGAGTTTGGACGTATCACACAGCTAATAGAAAATATCGAAAAAGAGCATCTTGAGTTTTTTCTCCACGCCAAGGGAATCATTGAGGGATTGACTAACGCGGACCTAGATAAAATAGAGCAAGACCTAATTGAGCTTGAAAGAGAAGCTGACGATTTAGATGATGAACTTTTTACCCTACTGAGTTCTCTAGAGGAGCTCAACGCCACTCAGGCTTATGAAATCGAGTTGGCAGAAACAATGATCATGAATATTTACAGACAAAACTTCATTCTCACTTTCGCAGTATTTCTCATTGGAATTGTATTCTCTTCGTTAGTCACGACCCGATTAGTCAATCCGGTTCGCGATCTCAAACTAAAATCGGATGAAATCAGCAAGGGTAACCTAGATGTCGAAGCGATACCCCAATCTCAAGACGAAGTAGGACAGCTGGCACTTTCTTTTAACAACATGGTTAAAGAACTAAGAGCCAACAACAGGGTTAAAGAATTATTTGGTAAATACGTAGACCCACGTATCGTCGACTCACTCCTGCTTGAAAACCCTAAAGGCTTAGGCATTCATGGCAATAAGCAGGAGATGTCTGTTTTCTTTTCCGACGTAAAAGGCTTCAGCGGCATTTCTGAACTGCTCACCCCATCGGGATTAGTACGATTGATTAACCGCTACTTCAGCATCATGACCGAGCCAATTGTCACTGAAAAAGGCGTCATCGACAAATATGTCGGCGACTGCATTATGGCATTTTGGGGACCGCCGTTTACCGCAGACGAAGAACATGCCGTCCTTGCCTGTCGCGCCGCTTTGGCACAGTTCGACCAACTCGAAAAGCTCAATGCCGCACTACCAGAAATTTTAGGCTTTCGGAACGGAATTCCTGACTTTCAAATTCGCATTGGCCTAGCCACAGGCGAAGTGCTATCAGGTAATATCGGATCCGAAAATGCCAAATCCTACACCGTTATGGGGGATACGGTAAACATAGCTTCTAGACTTGAAAGCCTAAACAAAAAATACGGCACTCGCATCTTAATTGACGAGCTAACACGAATAAGAATCGGAGACAGGTTTGTAGTACGCGAGGTTGATCGAGTTACAGTTGTCGGCAAAGCCGAACCAACTCAAGTCTACGAGCTTTTCGCCATCGCTGGCAGAGCAGAACTCCAATTACAGGAACTCATCAATGCCTACGAAGATGGCTTAGAAGCCTATAGGGAAATGGATTGGGACTTAGCCAACGAAAAGCTCAGCAACTGCCTTAAACTTAACCCAGATGATGGGCCAGCACTGTTGCTAACCAAACGAATAGCTCAACTTAGGAATGATCCTCCGCCCAGTGACTGGGAGGGTGTATGGCAATTTTCAACGAAGTAAATGCATCGCCCCATCTGCGAAAAAAACTTAAGCACGAGCAAAACGACAATTAATACAACCATTGTTGCAACTACAGTAACTGTCAACTTAGCTAAAATATGAAATCATACAGCTAAGAGGGATGACGGTTTTATCAATTGTTCAGCCTGCAAGTAGACTTTGGCCAGCAGATAGAACTATCCGTAGAAAATGGCGTCAAAGTTTAGGAGAAAAATACAAGCCTGCCAATTTTAGTGACCCCGCTCAAGCGCGTGATAGGAACAATGGTGGACATCCTTTATGCCAGATAGAATCTTTCGCAAAACCAAGTCCAGCGTAACCGTTAGCTCGCTGTTTGTTCTCACACTGTGCTGGCAGAACTCGTTTGCAAAGGTAACCGAAACTCGCGGACAAACTGACAGCACGGCCTTTTATACGATAGCCGTCCCCGATGGTTGGCAGGCCAGCGATGGACTGGTCATTTGGAATCATGGCTATGAAGGCTACATGCAAAAAGAACCTGAGCCCAATCCTTCCCTAGGCCCGTTAGAAACACAAGTTCTTGAACAAGGGTTCGCTCTGGCCGCCTCAAGCTTCAACCAAACAGGCTGGGCTGTCTTTAACTCGCACATAGATAATCAGCAGCTTTATGAAAAGTTCGTAGAGTTGTACCAGACGCCAGAAAAAATCTATATCCAAGGCGCGTCTATGGGCGGCATAGTAAGCTTACGAGATCTTGAAGCAAACCTACTTCCTCCTATAGATGGCTCACTGCTAATGTGCGGCGCAGTCGGTGGAGCAGAAAACTGGTATAACGCATTCGATCTGCGAATGGTTTATGAAGCGGTATGCGATCCGGTATCTGGTGGAAGCCTACCATCCAAAAAATGGTATGAGGAGCCCAGCTTGCTCTCCGGCGAGCTGAAGTTTCTAGATTCATTATCCCAATGCGTAGGAATTTTTCCAGACCAACTTATCTCCCCTTCAATAGCTGATGTAATTCGAGGTGACGAACAGAAAGAGAGACTCGAAAAAATATTGAATTTAAGCAAGATAAGCAAAGAATTTTTGCTTATTGACCTAGGCTATTCCGTTTTCGAAATGCCAAGGCTCATTAATGACCCTAAAAAGCTAAACGGCTTACGACCTTTCGATAACACCGGCGTTGATTACGGAGATGAAGACATTAACCTTCGCATCCAACGCAGTGCCGCACTACCCTCATCAAGGACTGCATTTCTAAATAACTACACGCCAAAAGGCGAGGTTGGCTCTACCAAGATAGTGTCGATTCATACTTCAGGGGACGACCTGGTAAAGGTAGGAAATCAACTCACTCTCTCTCAACTCTTGCCTACTACATCAATAACAACGGCTGTTGTAGTGGAGGACAAACCTAGCCACTGTAAATTCACCGACAGCGAAGTGATTGCTGCTTGGAACAAACTCCTAAGCTGGACTGGAGGCGAACCACAACCATCCGCAACTGACTTGCAACAGGAATGCATGGACAAAGGTTCCAATCCTTCTCTTTGTCGCTATGATCCGAGCTTTGAATACGCTGAAAACTTTATCAGCTTTCCCCGCAACAACCGATCCGCTGTATCTGGCGATAACAGCTTTGATGTAATCTCAGGAGTGCTTTCTATAAATCCACTGAAACTGACAGCCAACAACAGCAATTATGCAATCACATTGCAGCCTCAGGCAGACGCTTCACCCTTATTCACTATTAGCAGCGTCGAGACTGTACAAGCGCTTTCAAGCTGGCAACACCAGTCTACTTTTTTCTCAGAAGAAGCCCTTCTATACCTGCCAAATCTGCGAGTCACCTCAGCGGGACCTAACTCGGTGAGATACGATGTCTATCTACGCTATGGCCGTTTAGGGCAAGATGAGCTAGAAGTCATTGAATTTGAAATCTCGCCTCCTTAAATTCCGTTCCTATAGCAACTAACGCGACAGCTACAGCGCTTATTTTTGATGCCGAAAATAAACAAACGCTATTGAGATAAGCCAGCGGCTTCTTCCATTTCTAGTCTGCGGGCACCCGCAAGAATACCTGGCATTGCATAGTTTCCTTCATGACAGGCATATTCATACAATCCGTCCGCAGTGGCATAAAAGCTTAACTCAGCAGTCCAAGGCTGACTGTAAATATTGCTGTCTTCGACAGTGAATTGATAGAAAATTTCATTGTCAGAGTAACGACTAAAGCGCTCGGTGATCTGCCCTGCCTTGGTAATCGGTACCGAACTTTGGCTTAGTTGCAGCGGATGAATATTGACAGTTTCCACAACCAGCTGATCATTTTCGTACCAGCCGACAGAATCGCCAAACCATGGCTCCAAGGACGCTGGTCGCCGATTAGCTCGGGCCTGTTCTGGAGAGTCAAAGATTGGAACGATGCGAGCGTCGTGTACCATTTCCGCCAAGATCATGACGTAGTCGTCTGTTTGTACAAATTGATAAGTGTTGTTGTATAGCGCACCCATCATGCCAGGCCCAGCCTTGTTCCCAAATCCCAACAAGCAGCGTTCAGCATTGGGGATTGCTTCAGGGCCTCGGGAGTCACCAAAACCGGTTGCATAGCGGGAACCAAAGTTACGGCGTTCGAAGTCGTATTGAGGATTGCTCAACCGCGGCACTTGCCCATCCTCTGGGTTAACGACATAGGACGTACGGTACTCGCCCTTGATTAAAGCCAAATTTGACCCTGGCTCAACCCAAAAGTTATTGTAAGCACGAACACCAAAGTCATCCGCTGAAGCTGAAGGCGTATTGTTGATGCCGTCCCCGTCATCTAGACCACCCTCAATTCCCGCGATTGGCGTTCGTGCAGCAATAAATTGGGCCTGCGCAGCAGAGACGATGAGGGACTCCACTCCGTCTGGACGAGAAAGCTTGGTTAAAGACGCATTTGTCCATATGCCCTGCAAATCAGGTCGCTCTGCGCCCTGAGCAATTGCGGAAGAATAAATCGCAGAAGATATAATTACAGTGGCGCCGATCAGCGCAGCATTCTTTAACAAGTTAGTCATTCACCACCTCCAGGAGACTTATCCTCCAGTTATATTGTAAGTCCAACCCCTTAATAAGCTGCCAAAACACTTACAGGGGAGTTTAATGATCTCGACTCAGTCTGTAATCAGTATGAAACGCACAGCCCAGTAACAAAACCGCGTCTCATAGCTACAACCTCGATCTTATAGTATTTTCAGAGTTTCATGTAGATGATTAGACTGATAGGTATGTTGTAATCGAAGTTTAGTTTACTTCTTAGGCCAAAGTAAGCTGACACCCTAGCGGCTAAATTGCCGATATGTAGGCCCAAACCAGCGTCGACAAGAAAAATAACATAGCAGCATCAGCCCCTTAGGAGGCGCCTGTGAAAAACTATGATCAAGAAAGGCACTGGGCTCATCATCAATGCCTGAGCCGCAGAACATTCATTCTCGGCCTCTCAGCGGCGCCTTTGATACATTCACTAAATATAAGTAGCAATGCAGCTAATGGCTTTAATAAAAATGACATTAAGGCACTCACGTTTGACGTATTTGGCACCGTCGTGGATTGGAGAGGCTCGATTATTCGGGAAGGGGAGCTGCTTGCCGCTAGAAAGGTCGATGATCTGGGCCAAGGCAAAGCCGACTTGGATACGGCTGATTGGAACAAAGTCAACTGGGGTAAGTTTGCTGATTCCTGGCGATCAGGTTATGGACCCGCTATGAACAAAGTTCGCTCTGGAGAGATGCCTTGGACAACGATAGATGTTTTGCATCGGCTGATTCTAGATGAGCTTATTATAGAGTTTGGGCTGCCTAGTTTATCGGAACCTGAGCGCGTACATTTTAATAATGCTTGGCACAGATTAGATCCCTGGCCAGAGTCAGTTGCCGGACTCCAGAAATTAAAATCTCAATTTATTATCACCACATTATCCAATGGCAATGTGTCATTACTCACTAATATGGCAAAAAATGCTGGCCTGCCTTGGGATGCAATTCTATCAGCGGAACTTGCCGGTCACTACAAACCTCACCCAAGAGCCTATCTGAAAGCAGCAGAACTGTTAGACCTAGAGCCTAGAGAGATACTAATGGTGGCAACCCATCCAAGCGATTTACGCGCAGCAGCTAAAACGGGATTACGCACAGCCTATGTAATCCGGCCACTAGCGCGAGGCCCAAATAAACCAATCAATAGAAACCCAAAAGGGGATTTTGATATTATCGCCGAGGACTTTCTCGATCTCGCCCAACAATTGGGTGTCTAGAAAGCTTATTACCAGCGCATTGACGTGTTACCCCTTGAGAATGAGTCTTAAGTTCAGCGTGTGCTTACTATTTCTGCCAATTAGACTCCTCATAGCCCGCAGCGCCGAAGGCAAAGAACTCCCCAACTATTTCCCGGCTTGAGCATTCACTGCTCTGTTCATGTTTTTTTCCAAGACTTTCAGAACTTTCGGGTTTATTACAAATTGTTATACTTTAAGAACCCAAAATTGTTTTTCTAACGTGAAGTTGTGTGCATACTACGCCCTCAATTTTTATACCCTGTTGTAGCTTTTTGGGTGCACTCAGATGCTTGATCGGAACAAGCATTTAGATAAATAATTACGGAGCTCAGATTCAATGAAAGCAGTATTTTCCTCGCGTCAATTAGGTCTAGCCATTAGCCTGACTGGTATCTTAATAGCATGTTACAGCCCTCTAGCATTAGCTCAGAACCAACCCACTACAGCAGATAATTCGACGGTTACCTACCCGGCCAGTTTTTTTGATCAATACCAACCCTACTCTGTTAACGATATGTTGGTGCGTATTCCCGGCATCAACCTCGCCTTGGGTGGAGGAGGTGCCGGCAGCGCTGACAGCAATCGCCGCGGACTTGGCGCCGGGGGTGATCAGGTGCTTATTAACGGACGCCGCATAACAGGTAAAGGCAATGAAGGAAACCAGCAGCTTTCACGGATTCCTGCCACTGAAGTACAGTATATAGAAATCATTCGAGGTACTTCCGGAGATCTCGATGTCCGCGGTGGCACACAGGTTATCAACGTTGTGCTGCTGGAAGCTGAGTCCAGCGCCTCTTACGCCTATGAAATCAATATGGACCGCTATCAAGATGGTAAATACCAGCCTGGTGGTAAGTTTTCTGCAACCGGCCAAAATGGCGCCTTTAACTATTTTCTCAGTGCCGAGCTTGAGCCTCGCTGGGAATTTCGAGATGGCTTTGAAACCAGCTTTAACTTAGATAATTCTCGCAACGAAACGGTAGATCGAGACCAAGGTCAAGACGCTTGGCCCACAGCGTTTGCAGCGAACCTAGGCTATGAATTCAACGAGCGCAATATCGCTAATTTAAACTTTCAGCTCACCAATAACGATTTCACTTCCTACGCCGATCGCATCATCACCAACTTTCGGGCAGACCC
>CAJWGN010000148.1 GCA_913031035.1 uncultured Gammaproteobacteria bacterium | reverse complement strand
CCAGCTACCATGCGGACAAAAATCCAAAGAAAATCGATTTAGGAATCGGAGTCTACAAAAATGAGGATGGCGATACACCCGTCATGACGGCGGTGAAGAAAGCCGAGGGCATGATCCTCAGTTCGCAGATAACGAAAAGCTACGTAGGGCCAACTGGCGCGGCCGACTACAACGCAGTGGTAGCGGAACTGTTGCTGGGGAAATCCCTCAATGACAACCTAGGCAAGCGACGCATTACCGTGCAGTCGCCTGGTGGCTGCGGTGGCTTGAGACTCGCCGCCGAGTTCATTAAATCAGCTAACTCAAAAGCTACCGTCTGGGTTAGTAATCCAACCTGGGCAAACCACGTTCCTCTCCTAGGCTCAGCGGGGCTTAAAATCGCTGAGTACCCCTACTATGACTACAACACCCATAGTGTCAACTTTGATGGAATGATTGAATGCCTTAGCAAGATTGGAAGTGGCGACATCGTGTTGCTGCATGGCTGCTGCCATAACCCTTGTGGTGCTGATCTAAACCGAGAGCAGTGGCAACAAATTCGAGATGTTGCGCTCAAGCAAGGCTTCACCGTGTTTATCGACCTCGCTTACCAGGGGTTAGGGGATGGGTTAGAAGAAGATGTCTACGGCACACGTCTACTAGCCGAGTCCTTGCCTGAACTAATCGTAGTCAGCTCCTGCTCGAAGAACTTCGGGCTCTACCGTGAGCGCACCGGTGCGATGACACTAATCAGTGATAATGATGCCGCTGCTACAGTCGCTACTACCCAGATAGCTAGTGCCGCCCGAGCTATGTACTCAATGCCACCTGATCATGGCGCAGCAGTAGTTGCTCTAATCCTCAAAGACCCTGACCTCAGAGCCGAGTGGGATGCTGAATTGTCCTCAATGAGGGGGCGCGTTAACATGCTGAGATCAAAATTCGTAAAGCAGATTCAGATGGTAGGGATCGATAAAGATTTTAGCTTTATTGAAAGAGAAAAAGGCATGTTCTCATTTCTAGGTGTGAATGTTGAACAGGTCAAAAGCCTTGTCAATGATTACAGCATCTACTTGGTGGACTCCAGCCGAATCAATGTCGCTGGCATTAACGATGAAAATGTAGAGTATCTGAGCAAAAGCTTGGCAGCTGTTCTATAGCAACTGGATATCTGTAGAATTGTATCTTAGGAGCGGGCTTTTTGTTGAAGCAGCTACTGAACCGTTTTTTAATCGCCGTTTTATCACCGCCCAAGGAAACCTCTTCCGAAGCGGTGATAAAACAGCTTTAAAACACAAGCAAAGAGTCTAATCTAATAAGCCTATCTGCAAACTCACCCACTCGTTCTCAGGGCAACGACCACCGGCTATCAGCAAGTCCACGGTTATTTTTGCCAATTTTTTAATGTCAAAAGCGGGATCAGCACGCACCAAGTGAATTTTATCGCTTTCAATATAAAGGCCGTTACGCCTTAACATTGCACAGAGTTCTATCGCCAGATAATCATCAACTCTATGCGTATGTGGTGTTATAGATAGATTCAATTGCAATAAGGGCGCGTCGTGCTAACTCTGCTTTATTGCGCGAACAACCTCTGTTGCCCAGTCGCATGTCTGTACAACTGACTAACACGAGTTATTAAAAGTTCTGATCGCGGTTCTATATCGAGCGCTAACAAAAGCCTATTGCAGCTCGCCGCTTTTGGCTCCAGCCCACTATTTCATGAATCAAGACAAGAGTTCCAGACTAAGGAAACCTCATTCTGGCCACTTGATCTGATTCAAGCAGATCTAGATTTTAGTGGACCGGCGATATCCGAAGCAAACTTCCTTAACATTGTCTCGGTAGTTTCCCAATTAATGCAGGCATCCGTTACCGACACACCGTGGCGAATCTCGCTCAGGTCGTCAGGAATCGGCTGATTCCCCTCATTAATATTGCTTTCTAACATAATGCCAATAATAGAGTTATTGCCTGCATTAAGCTGCTGGGCAACACTGTCGAGAACAATACTTTGATTAGCAGGGTTCTTACTTGAGTTACCATGACTGCAATCAATCATGAGGTTCGCTGCAAGACCAGCACTGGCAAGCTCCTTCTCACACTGAGCAACACTTTCAGCGTCATAGTTAGGTGTCTTACCTCCTCTCAGAATGACATGCCCGTGAGGATTACCATCCGTTCGAAATGCCGCAACCTTGCCTTCTTCCGTAATACTGATAAAGCTATTGGTAGCGGAAGCTGAGCGAATTGCATTCACCGCCACCGTTATACTGCCATCAATATTGTTTTTGAAGCCAACTGCTGATGAAATTCCGCTGGCCAGCTTTCGGTGAGTAGGTGACTCCGTAGTCCTCGCACCGATGGCGGTCCAGCTTACCAAATCTTGCAAATACTGAGGTGAAATGAGATCCAATGCCTCTATCGCAATAGGTAACCCGACCTCTGCAATGTCCAACATCAACTGCCTTCCAATGCGCAGGCCGTGATCAATCCGGCGACTGCCATCGAGGTGAGGATCATAAATTAGCCCTTCCCAGCCTACGGTGGTCCTGGGCTTCTCAAAGTAAACCCGCATTGTGATAAGCAGCTCATTCGACAACTCGTCGGCCAGCGGCTTTAATAACCGGGCATATTCGATCGCCTCTTCAGGATTATGAATAGAGCATGGGCCTACAACAGCTATTAATCGTCGGTCTTGGCGATCCAATACTTCTTTAACGTTGCGGTGGCCTGCCATAACCGTCTCCAACGCAGAGCCTTTTATCTCTAGCTGGTCTTTCAGCTCGCCAGGTGAAGGTAATACTTCATGACCAATGATGTGTAAATTATCGATTTCTTTAATTCGTTCAACCATGGTTGCTCACCAATTTTAAGCGGAACAGGATTATCGGGGAAATAGCGTCGCAACTCAAAGTCTTTGTGAGCAACTGATGTACATCATGGCTAGACTCAGCACGGCGTATTAGGTACCTTCTCGCCATTCGAAAATTAAAATACCGTGAAACTAGGGAGAATTAGGTGCCTAAAGCCAGTGAACTAAAAAGGGGGATGGTCGTTGATATTGACGGCGATCCGCATAGCGTCAAACAGGTTGAAGCGAAAAGTCCTTCGTCCCGCGGGGCGGTTACATTGTACAAAATACGATTTAATAACCTGAAAACACACCAAAAACTGGACAGCTCTTTCAAAGGGGACGACCAGCTAAAAGAATCCGACTGCATTCGCGTTCAAGTGCAGTATTCCTATCTTGAAGATGACACCTATTACTTTATGAATATGGAGGACTATAGCCAGTACGGTATCAACTCCGAACAGATCGAGGGCCAGCTACCCTATTTAGCAGAACAACAAGAGGATATTGTCGCCTTAGTGTTAGAGGGCAACCTTGTGGCCGTGGAGCTACCCCAGTCTGTGAATCTTATTGTTGAAGACACGCCTCCCGCGGTAAGCGGTTCATCTGCGACAAATCGAAGCAAAACAGCGCGCCTATCCACAGGTTTAGAGATTCAAGTTCCAGAGTATCTAGCAGTTGGCGAACTCGTTAAAGTGAATACCGTCACAGGTAAATTCATCTCTAGAGCTTAACTCAGTAATGAGAGTTGAACGAGGCAAAACTAGCATTGCAACGGGTTTGGAGAAAGTGCGCCGTTCGACAAACCCGTGAAAAATTAAAACTGAGACTGAGCCCAACTCCTGTTTAAATAAATAGCCAGATCACAACTGCAAACATAATCCCGCCAGCCGCGAGACCAACTAACAAACTGGTTCTGTCCTCGCTCTGAACACTCGGCCAATTTACAAAAGCTGATTCCGCTAGAATATCAATCTTGGCATCCAGCTCCTCAAATTCTTGATCGCTCATTTGACTCGACAAACCAGTCTGTTTTTCACTTTCTTGCTGGGGATTCAAAAAGTTCAAAAAATCATCTTCAAAATAACCACGACGAGCAGCGCGACGGTGAACTAATGAATCCTTGTCTTTCTCGGCTTTCGACTTGTTATCTGACTTTGTTTGGGGCTTTTTAACTTTGTAATCTTTTTGATCTTCTGAGTTTTTTCGAGCTGCTGCCTTAGTGAAATTAATCAATCCTAATTCTTTCAACAGTGACTTTGCCTGCTTAAACGCCTTCGTCGTTGTGGATAGCGTCCGCTTCTCTAAGTTTCTAGACTTAGCAAACCTAAGCAAGGTAAATTTGCAGCGGTCTTCCTTCAACACTGTTCGAAGGGACTGTATAATATCGTCAGTGGCAATGTAGTTGGCCGCTATCTCATTCTGTTTTTCCGTGTCGATGTCACTATCGTTAATGGAGTCCCAGGCATAGCGATTAGCATGGCACAAAACACTCATCACAAACCAGCGAGACTGCTCCAACATAGTGTTCTGGCCTAAGCTATCCTCAATTTTTTCTATCAGTGCCTCAATAGCAGGGAAGTCAGGTACCGCAATTCCCAAGCCTTCTGCAAAAGCTCGCTGATTATTTGAGATAACTATATCGGACGTTAGATCCTGAACCAAAATTAAGCCTAAGGGATAAATGAACCAGTCTTTAAGTAGTGAATAACGTTATCAATCACTTCGTTGTTTCTCATCATAAATGTATGAGTAACAGGCAGAACTAAATGAGCATTCATGCCCTCTACCTTGGTACTTTCTACTGACACGATACTATCGTTTTCACCACGAATGAAAAGCAGACCCAAAGGGTTGATATTCGTGTTGCCAGCAATTACGCCAAGGTCGAATTCTACCGGACCCAAGGAGTCAGGGATATGGCCTTCGCCACTTCCTAAAGCAATACCCGTCGGGCCGCCAAAAACTTTAAAACCAGGCACGCCTAACATTCCATTTACGATTTCACTGCCTTGATTAGGCGGGCCTAGCATAACCACCCTCCCCAAATTTTCAATAATACTGTTCTCAAGATAATAGCGAACCAATATCCCCCCTAGTGAATGGGTGACAAAATGAATAGTGTCTACGCCTGCGCATTCGGAGATTCCTCGCCCAACTGCATCGCTCGCCAACACATCAATCGCATATTTACGAGAGGGATAGTTGATGCTTATCGCACTGTAACCGCTTCTATTGAGTTTAGTTTCTAACTCAGCCATTGAATTGGACACCCTTGCGAGCCCATGAAGCAAAATCACACATTCCTGTGAGCCCACTGCTGCAAGGGGAAAGAGAAGCACAAAAAATAAACCAATATAGACTAGATTCTTCAACTACTTTCTTCATCCTCATCTATGCTTGACTGACAATTCCAACAAATGGCATAACTGGCTAGATTACTCTCATGGCAATTTCGGCAATTCCAATCCTCACCTTCTACAACAGGCCCACCTTCAATTTCCTTGATTAGCTTTTCGGCTAAAAGATAGCTGAGATCGTTTAGAACCCAAACTTCGGGCTGACACTCAACAAAGGGCACCTCTCCCGCAAGAGACAACAGACCTTCATTTCTAACGGTAGCATCGATATCATGGAATTCTAGAACGTTCTTAATGTGCCATGCCATTGCAACACTATCCGCTGTATAAACTCGCTTCATTGTTTAACTCTTCATCCCACTATTTAAAACAGACGCCGTTAATTTACTAACGATAAATATCTAGCCAGCGCATGCCCGCGACAACTAACACCGCGACGTAAATAACCATACCGCCAAACACCAAGATTGCTAATTGACCAACACGCTCCAAGACCGACCAGCTAAGCCACGCCTGCCAGTCACTGCTCATCACAACTAAGTAAGCCGCCATTAAGGCATTAGCTAGGATCAACCTTATTACAAAGACCAACCAACCCGCTTGGAACCTGAAAACACCGTCGGCCTTTAAGCCTCGCACCAACAATCCGGCATTGAGAAAAGCCGCCAAACTTGTCGCCAACGCCAAGCCAACATGAGCGAGTCCTGCCATGTAAAACAGCAGGTTCATTGCCATATTAGCAATCATCGCAATCACCCCTATACGAACAGGGGTCGACGTGTTTTGGCGCGCATAAAATCCTGGCGCAAGTACTTTTATGGCCATGAAAGCTAACAATCCGATAGCATAGGCACGCAGACTTGAGGCAGAACTTAAAACATCACTAACCGGAAAGTTCTCATTTTCAAATAAAGTAACCAGCAGCGGCTCTGCAATCAACAACAGAGCTAAGGAGGCAGGTATAGCTATCAAACAAACTATTCTTAGCGCCCAGTCCAAGGTGGCAGAAAACTCTTCACTTGAGGCTTCTGCATGCTTCCTCGACAAGCTTGGCAAAACAACCACAGCGATAGCGACCCCAAATATCCCAAGTGGCAACTCCATTAAACGGTCTGAATAATATAACCAACTGACACTGCCTGAAACCAATAATGACGCGATCAGCGTATCCAAAAGTAAATTGATTTGGCTAATTGAAACACCGAACAAAGCAGGCAACATAAGACGTTTAATTCGATTCACGCCTTCGTGATTTTTGACCCGCTTTGGAATAGGCAGCAATTGTAGTCTAGCTAAAAAAGGCAGCTGAAAAAAAAGTTGCGCAAAACCAGCAATTAGCACCCCCCAAGCCAACGCAAGTTCTGGGGTCCTTACATAAGGAACCAATAAAAAAGAACAAGTAATTAAAGAGATATTTAGCAAAGCTGGGGTTAGTGCCGGAATAGCAAACTTCCCATAACTATTTAAAGTGGCACCGCAAAGTGCGGCCATCGATATGAGCAGCAGATAGGGAAACGTGATTCGAAACATCTCAACAAAAAGAGCAAACTTTGCCGGTTCATCCTTAAAACCATAGGCTAGCGGGACTGCGATTAAAGGAGCCGCTATAACCATGACAACAGTAAGCAGGCTTAAAAAGCCCCCAAGACTGGCACTAACAGCTCTGAGCAGTTCCTGCACTTCTATCAATGGCTTGGTACTTCTATACTCAGAGAGCACAGGCACAAAGGCCTGATTAAAGGCACCCTCTGCAAAAAGTCGGCGCATAAAGTTGGGGATTTTGTTAGCTAGAAGAAAGGCATCAGTGCCATCGCTGACGCCAAACACCCTTGCAATGACGACATCCCGGACTAGTCCTAGGAGACGAGAAACCATAGTCATTGAGCCGGTGATCCCGCTTGCGCGAAGCAATCCAGCTCCCTCTTTGGCATTGGGACTAGTGGATTTTACCGGTTCTGATGATGACTCTTGTGATTGCTTTTCTGACATAACGCTTCTAAAACTCAGGTGTGAGGCTAAGGCTATCCTGCATCGGGCTCTAGGTCTATGATCAATGACCTGTCTCTTATGACAATGATTGAGACCACCCTAAAGGCATAAAGTTTAATATTCACAAAGACTTAGCGAATTGGCCTTAGTTTTTATTGAGCAGAACGGCGAGGAAGTTTTCGACATCCAGGATTTTACAAGCTTGAAATTTAGCTCATTGTTTCAGGATCTTCCATTCCCTGTTTCCACAAGATTACATCATCTCGATAATACTCATCATCTCGATACTGTTGCTCAAGTTTTTCTCGCATGTAGTTCTGCTCTTATCCTCTTGGACCGTGATTTCTCGGATGGTTTGGATATTTGTAATTGTGAGAAGGATGCTCGTCTCTCTCATAACGATGATCGTCATTATAGGTCTTGCTATGATGCTTCTATGGATGAGGATTGGATCTTGATTGACCTCTCTTTTGCTACCGACCGAGAGAATGCTTGTCGTAGAATTCTCGATCCTTCATATAAGTCTCTCTCCTTTGTTTTTTAGCTTAAGACATCTCTTCGATCGTTCCAATTTCATGAAGTTAAAACTCATCATCCTCGACATCGCAAATTTCATCAGAGTTGGAGTAAGAATCAATTTGACTAACCTGAGCTCTCTCTAAAATTTTGGATTTATCAACAACTTATTGACTTTTGATTTCAGAGACCTCCTTGATCTTGCATTTAAGAGTCATGTTTGCTTTTTACAAATTTTAAATGTACTGGTGCTACATCTTATTCATATTGATAGCTTTCA
>CAJWGN010000147.1 GCA_913031035.1 uncultured Gammaproteobacteria bacterium | reverse complement strand
TGGAACAAAGCAAGACAAGCAACTGCTCCGCCATCAAGGTACAAACAGCCCTCGGAATGCCTTTTCCGCAGCTTCGCTTTGAAGTGAGTAAAGATTTGGAGCCAGAGGCTAGCGTATATGACCTGCTAGACAAAGTTGAAAAAACGCAGGCAATGCAAGTATTCCTTATCAGTCATAACCCCCTGATCTCTAATTTGTTATCCCTCATGGTCGATGGAACGTTAGAAACAAGTAGGCATATGGGGACCAGTCATATCGCGTGCATATCAATGGATATTGTGGCACCAGGATGCGCAGAGTTGCTTTACACGCTCACACCATGAATCAACCCTTAGGGTCTTAAATGTTTAGAATAGTTTATACAGTTTTATTGTTGCTCCAGACCTCTTTGGTCTTGGCTCAGCAAAGTGCCATCGATCTTATTACTGACGATGTAATGGAGGCGTTTCCAGAATCAGTCATTGATTCAAACTCTTATACTCCTGCGACGATCCATCAGATAGCCCTAGGCATATTGCAGGGTATTTCTGGCGTGGCGGTACCTGAGGAGACTAGAAGGGTGTCAGGTGCCCTGTCTAAGACGCTTTATGAAATACCACGAGAATACAGCGGCGACGATGTTTATCGATTTTTTCAAGGCTACTTTGAGGAAAAATCATTTGAGCGGTTATTTGGTTGCACAGGGAGAACTTGCGGCAGCAGTAACGACTGGGCTAATGATATTTTCAAAAACCGGATACTTTACGGCCCCGTTCAAAATCAATATTACTTAGCTTATCAGATGTCGCCGGGAAATCCGGTGTCTCCGTACGTCACGGTCTACATTATTACGCGAGGCAATAGGCGCATATATGCTTATGTGGAGGTTACTGAACCGGCTAAAAAGGCGCCCAGCTTGCCAACTGTCACTAAGGGCAAGCTGGCAGTTGAGCTTTTAGAGAATGGCTATAGTGTGCTGCAAAATATCACCTTTCAAGACGATGAGCTGGTTGAGCGTAGCGGATTAGATGCGCCAATAGGTCAAGATGACGTGGCTGAGCGTGCTGGATTAGAGGAATTAATAGGGATGATGCTTGAAAACCCTTTACTTGAGGTCTATATCGTTTCGCACTTAGCCGCGGATATGCAGTTAGAAGCACTGCAGAGGCGGTCACAAAAACGAGCCGATTCGGTTGTTCAGCGACTGCTTGCCTCTGGAATTTCTCAGGCTAGGGTATCTGCTCACGGCGTTGGGCCATTGGTGCCGAATTGCACTGGTGAGGCATGCCGTTACAGAATAGAGGTTGTTCTGCGCTAGTTACTTTATTAGTGAAAGAAACTCGCTTCGTGTTTTGTAACTATTCCGAAAAGCCCCAAGCATGCAGGAAGTTGTCATCACCGATCCTTGTTTTTCTACGCCGCGCATCATCATGCACATATGCTGTGCTTCGATAATGACAGCGGCACCGTTGGAATCGGTCTTTTCAACGATGCAATTTGCGATCTGTGTAGTTAAGTTCTCTTGAATCTGCAGGCGCCGTGCAAACACATCAACGATTCGCGCGATTTTGGATAAACCAATAACTTTGCCATTGGGAATGTAGGCGATATGGCACTTGCCAATAAAAGGCAGCATGTGGTGCTCGCACATGGAGTACAGCTCAATGTTTTTGACAATGACCATCTCGTCATTTTCAGTGGGAAAGAGGGCGCCGTTAATGACCTCATCGAGGTCCATGTCATAGCCTTGCATGAGGAATTTCATTGCCTTAGCTGCGCGGTTTGGCGTGTCTGCTAGGCCTGGACGGCTAGGGTCTTCTCCTATTTCCTGAATGATTTTTAAAAAGGACTCTTCCATCGATAATTCACCTATACAACTCAATTTTAACTATTGGGCGCTACCCTACGATAACAGTATTTATTGGTAAAGCATTTTATGGATTCATTAATGGACAATCTAGTCACAGTGCAGGATTACATCTCGGAGCTAGCGCTGAGGTTTGATGCTTCCGAGCTCTTTTATGGCCATGGCACCGATAATTCATATGATGAGGCGGTCTATATTGTCTTTGTGTTGCTGGGTATAGAATTCGATCAGGAGGTCGACCTGAGTGCCAAAAGATTGTCCGCCGGAGAATTAACTAAGCTCGAAGCGGCTGCTCATCGACGCATAGATGAGCATATACCCGCCGCCTATTTAGTCGGAAGCGCGTGGTTCGCAGGTTATAAGTTTAACAGCGATAGTAGGGCTCTCGTGCCCCGATCACCATTTGCAGAGCTAATCACAAGTCATTTCGCAGGCTTAGTCGATACAGATCCTCAACGGGTTTTGGATATGTGTACTGGAAGCGGCTGCATCGGGCTGGCTACCGCGCTGACTTATTCTCAGGCGCATGTGGATTTGGTGGATGTATCCAAGGATGCATTGGCGTTAGCGGAGTCGAACATTTTTTTACATGGTCTTGAGAGCCGAGTGCGGCCATTGCTAAGCGATTGTTTTGAGGCGGTTACAGCGCGATATGACTTAATTTTGTGTAACCCACCTTATGTATCTGCTAATGAATATGCCGAGCTTCCATCAGAATACTTTGCTGAGCCTGCACTCGGCTTGCTTAGCGAGGATGATGGGCTGGCGCTGCCGATTAAGCTGCTAGAACAAGCAGGTCAGTATCTTGCCGAAAATGGTCTACTGATAATGGAGGTTGGCTTTTCTGAGCAAGCTCTTAAAGACGCGCTGCCAGAACTGCCTTTTCTCTGGCTTGAATTCAGTTACGGCGGGTCTGGAGTCTTTTGTCTGACGGCGGATCAACTGCGCGGTTACAGCGCAACTGGCAAATAGTGTACAATCGTCCGTTTTTCGCGCTATCAACGGCGTAAACTTTATTTTTAACGACTGAGTTGTCCAATGTCCGGAAACACTATAGGGAAATTATTTACTGTCACCAGCTTTGGTGAAAGCCATGGACCTGCGCTTGGCTGCGTGGTTGATGGCTGTCCCCCAGGGATGGAGCTATGTGCTGCTGATATGCAATTAGACCTTGATCGGCGTAAGCCGGGTCAGTCCCGCTTTACGACTCAACGCAGAGAAGACGATGAGGTAGAAATACTTTCAGGTGTCTTTGAAGGCAAGACTACCGGTACACCCATTGGTTTGCTTATTCGCAACACCGACCAGCGTTCTAAGGACTACGGCAAAATTAAAGACCAGTTTAGACCGGCTCACGCTGATTTCACCTATCAGAAAAAGTACGGAATTCGAGATTATCGAGGTGGCGGTCGATCATCCGCTAGAGAAACTGCTATGCGAGTAGCGGCGGGAGCCATTGCCAAGAAATACTTAAAAGAGACCTGTGGCACGGAAATAAGGGGTTATCTTAGTCAGTTGGGCCCAATCAGTGCTGAAACTGTGGATTTTGATGAAATTGAACGAAACCCGTTCTTTTGCCCAGATGCCTCGAAAGTTGAAGCTATGGAAGAATACATGGCGGCCTTAAGTAAGGAAGGCAACTCGATAGGCGCCAAGATTTCAGTTTTGGCAACCTCAGTGCCTGTAGGATTGGGAGAGCCGGTATTTGATCGCTTAGATGCGGATTTGGCTAAGGCATTAATGAGCATCAATGCTGTAAAAGGTGTCGAGATTGGTGCGGGTTTTGCGTGTATAACCCAAAAAGGCAGCGAACATAGAGACGCGATTACCCCAAATGGGTTCGTTGGAAATAATGCCGGCGGGGTTCTAGGCGGCATCAGCAGCGGTCAAGATATCTTTGCGAGTATTGCCTTAAAACCTACTTCCAGTATTCGGCTTCCTGGAGATTCTATTACAGTGACCGGCGAGCCCACCGAAGTCATTACGACCGGGCGTCATGATCCCTGCGTTGGCATTCGAGCCACCCCAATTGCAGAGGCGATGGTTGCCTTGGTTTTGCTGGATCATCTGATGAGAGACAGGGGCCAGATAGCTCGATAGCGGCGACTAAGTAGCGCTGTGGTTTGAATGCGAGCAAGGTTTAGCTGCGACTTTAGAAATAAGAACAGTTTAAAAGTAAGCAGAATTTAGATGCAGAATATTGTAAATAAATTTATAATTTACAATTGCTTACATACATTAAGTGTCACAAAGGATTAACTGGTATTTAGCATGAGCGGAAAAACACTATACGACAAGATTTGGGATGCCCACTTAGTAAGTCAACGAGAAGATGGCACGTCATTGATTTACATCGACCGTCACCTCATTCACGAAGTTACCTCTCCTCAGGCATTTGAAGGCTTGAGGCTCGCGGGCCGATTACCGTGGCGAGCAGATGCCAACTTTGCCACTCCTGATCATAATATTCCGACGACAAAAAGTGAGCGGGACCAAGGTTTAGAAGGTATTAAGGATCCTGTGTCTAAAATTCAGGTCACAACCCTTGATAACAACTGTGACGAATTCAACATCTTTGAGTTGAAAATGACCGATATGCGTCAGGGTATTGTTCATGTTGTGGGGCCCGAGCAAGGTGCTACCTTGCCTGGAATGAGTATTGTTTGTGGCGATTCTCATACTTCTACTCACGGCGCTCTGGGCGCTTTGGCACACGGCATCGGGACATCCGAGGTCGAGCATGTGTTGGCTACCCAGTGCTTGATGCAAAAGAAAATGAAGAATATGAGGGTACAAGTAAACGGGCTCCTCAAGCCTGGTGTAACTGCGAAAGATATGGTTCTCGCAATTATCGGTCGTATTGGAACCGCTGGCGGGACTGGCTGCACAATAGAGTTTGCCGGTGATGCGGTCATGGCGCTTAGCATAGAAGGGCGGATGACAGTGTGCAACATGGCCATTGAGGCCGGTGCAAGGGCGGGATTGATCGCCGTTGACCAATCCACGATTGATTACATCGAAGGTCGACCATTTGCCCCTAAAGGTGAAGTGTGGCAAATGGCAGTGCAAGCTTGGAAGCAGCTGGTGAGTGATCCGGGCGCTCATTTTGATGAAATTGTTGAACTGGAAGCGGCTGACATTGAGCCTCAAGTAACTTGGGGAACGTCTCCTGAGATGGTTGCGTCAATCAATGGAAGTATTCCAATAATTACTGACGAAAATGACCCGATCAGACGCGAGAGTATCTCGCTAGCCCTTGATTATATGGGCCTGACTGGCGGCACAAGCATTAAAGATATAAAACTGGATTGCATTTTTATTGGCAGTTGCACGAATTCAAGAATAGAGGATTTACGGGAAGCGGCGAAGGTTGTCGAGGGTAAGAAGGTCGCAGCAACGGTTGAAGTGGCTATGGTGGTGCCTGGCTCTGGTTTGGTTAAGCAGCAGGCGGAAGCTGAAGGTTTGGATAAGATATTTATTGCTGCCGGTCTTGAGTGGAGAGAGCCTGGTTGTTCCATGTGCTTAGCAATGAACTCCGATCAGCTGGGGGATGGCAAGCATTGTGCTTCAACTTCGAATAGAAATTTCGAAGGCCGTCAGGGCTTCGGCGGTCGAACTCACCTAGTGAGTCCAGCAATGGCTGCGGCAGCTGCTATCCATGGGCATTTTGTTGATGTTCGAGACTTCACTTAATCAGCTCAGTTAAATAGCTTAGTTAAACAACTATAGGTCTTTTTAGGCCGGTTACGGAAATCATGTAATGAGAAAATTTAGCGTTGAGCAGGGGTTGGTCCTGCCATTAGATAGAGCGAATGTGGATACAGACTTCATCATTCCTAAGCAATTCTTGAAGTCAATTAAGCGCACAGGGTTTGGGGTCAACTTATTCGATGAGCATCGCTATCTCGATAAAGGCGAGCCTGATTCTGACAATAGTAAACGGCCTCTGAATCCTGATTTTGTTCTCAATCAGCCGCGTTATAAGGGCTGCAAAATATTGCTTGCTCGAGATAATTTTGGCTGCGGTTCAAGTCGTGAACATGCGCCTTGGGCTTTGGATGACTACGGATTCCGGGTTGTGATTGCGCCGAGCTTTGCTGATATATTTCTTAATAACTGCTTTAAAAACGGGTTGTTACCTATAGTTGTGAATCAAGAAAATATTTCCGAACTGTTCCGCGATACTCAAGCAAACGAAGGCTATTCTTTGACCGTGGATTTGGCTGAGCAGACTGTCACTCGCCCAGATGACAGTGTTATCGCTTTTGAGGTCGACTCATTTCGCAAAAATTGTTTGTTGAATGGTTTGGATGATATTGGACTAACATTAGAAGAAGCCGACACAATCAAGGCGTTTGAAGATAAGTGGCGACAAAAATCTCCTTGGTACTTCGCCAATGCTAGCGTTTGAGTCGTCATTAATCGATTATGGTTCAGGGTTGATGACCTAGGATAAGTCGTTCTGACTTACCCCCTAAAGGCCACTAAATTTAACTAATACAATTGCTTAGGATTAAAGTCCTGTTAAACAAGATAAGAGAGAAGATAGATGAGTCAGTATAATGTTGCTGTTGTTGGTGCGACCGGTGCGGTGGGAGAAGCTTTAATAGAGATATTAGAAAAGAGAAATTTCCCAGTAGCGCAGTTGTTTTTGTTAGCCAGTGAGAGGACTGCAGGTACCAAAATCATGTTTAAGAACAAGTCGGTGATGGTGACCGACCTTGCAGAATTTGACTTTTCCCAGGTGCAAATCGCTTTGTTTTCAGCAGGTGGTAGCGTCTCTGCGGAATACGCCCCTAAAGCCGCTGCTGCTGGCTGCGTTGTAATCGACAACACCTCGCATTTTCGCTATGACGATGACATTCCATTAGTTGTTCCTGAAGTAAACCCCGAGCGGGTTGCCGATTACACTAAAAGAAACATTATCGCGAATCCAAACTGTTCAACAATTCAGATGCTTGTGGCTTTAAAGCCAATTCATGCGGCTGTTGGCATTAAGCGTATCAGTGTGGCGACATATCAAGCTGTTTCAGGTGCTGGGAAGTCGGCGGTAAATGAACTGGCAAAGCAAACAGCCGAGTTATTGAATGGAAGGGATGCAGTTGCTGAGGTTTTTCCGAAGCAGATCGCTTTTAATGTGCTGCCTCAGATCGACGTAATCATGGAAAACGGCTATACCAAAGAAGAAATGAAAATGGTTTGGGAGACTCAAAAGATATTCGGGGATAAAGAACTGCTTGTCAGCGCTACATGTGTTCGTGTGCCAGTGTTTTTTGGTCATTCGGAAGCTGTTCAAATTGAGACAAAGTCCTTTCTAGATGTTAAAGACGCTCGTGAACTGTTGGAAAATGCCCGCGGTGTTACGGTGATAGATGAGCATAAAGATGGCGCTTATCCAACCGCAGTTTCAGAATCAGCGGGACAGGACGCAGTTTTTGTAGGAAGGATCCGGCAAGATATCTCACTTTCAAATGGTTTGAACCTTTGGGTTGTGGCCGATAACGTTCGTAAGGGGGCAGCATTAAACTCAGTTCAAATAGCTGAAGAGTTGATAAAAAGCTATTTATAATGAATACTTGCAGCTAACATCGAAGAAACAATATTAATATTTAAACCGCCTGCGCGCAGTAGTTGCTAACCCTTATCTATGTGCGCATCATGCGATCGATATAATTCTTCTGGTAGAGCGTTAAGAAGAAACACGCAAAAACATGAATTGGTAAGACTAGGCCGTTTTTGGGCGAACTGAGAGAATCTTGAAACATGTTACAAAAGTCTGTTGCCATATTGGCTGTGTTTTTATCGTTCATATCAACTGATGCTTTAGCCTTAGGGCTGGGTAGAGTTAATGTGGAATCTTCGCTAAATCAGCCGCTTAGAGTGCGTATTGAAGTATTGCAGTTGGGCGACACTCGTCTTCAGGATGTCAATATTCAGGTTGCAACCCCAGAAGACTTTGAGCGCTTCAATATACAGCGATCTATATTTCTAAATAACATCCGTTTTACCACCGATGTAAACTCTCAAGGCAATTTTGTAATTCTCACCACAAATCAAATCGTTAGAGAGCCATATTTAAGCTTTATTTTGGAGACGCGTTGGGCCAACGGGCGCTTGCTCAGCGAGCATACGATACTTTTAGATTTGCCTGTTTAC
>CAJWGN010000146.1 GCA_913031035.1 uncultured Gammaproteobacteria bacterium | reverse complement strand
TCTTCTTCAAACACGCACAATCTGACCAGTGCCGAAAGAGGGACTTGGGCTATCCAGCGGCCCTAGACAACCGTCTCGAGTTGCGATGAGAGTTTGCCAAAAAACAGCCTCTCATCGTCACGCTTCCCAATAGTTGGCGACATTCACCACCTGCACCGTGCTAAATACATTAGCTATTGAAATAAACTGATTTTTTTCAATGCTTTACAGGCTGGCACGGAAGCTGCAGGAGTCTAGTGAAAACCAGTTAAAAATCTAATTAGGCCCGAGGAGTTATCACGTGATATGAGACATTCTGATGCAAAAAAACCTAGCTCTAGCCTTACCCTTAACCAGATAGTACTTAAGGCTGTTCTGGTCGTGGTTATCGGCGTCTGCCTCGTTCTAGGTGTGATAGGCCTGATACTTCCGGTGATACCTGGAATTCTATTTCTATTCATAGGCGCAATTCTGCTTTCCAAACTCTCAACTCGATTCGCAAGTTACTTAAAGCAAAACACTTGGGCACAGAAATGGCTGAGACGAGGAGATTCATTTCGAAAGCTTAATAACGCTCACAGACTCAAGCTGTCATTCTTGACGGCCGCTAAGTCGGTGGTTGATTCTATGGAGTCAGTTTGGCAAAAGCTGCAAAGCACAGCAGCTAAGTGACTAGACACTATTTTGCCGGGACCTGAATTGCTAAGTCCTCTAAAAGGGCGACTTAGCATACGCTTTTAATTTAACGTTCAGCGAACCTGCGCCACTTAAACGGGTTTTTAGATGAATGGCCTGTCTACGCCATTAACCCCCTCAACCAAACCCCCAAATATAGTGGGCCTGACACGTTGACTTTGTTTTTTAGCATGAATTCTCACCCGCCAAACAGTCAGCAGAAATAGCACAAACCAATGATTCCGGCACGTTCTGCTTTGTTGAGGCATTGACAACTTTTAACCCCCCTGTTGAAATTCTTAGAAACGCCCTTGAATCCTTTTAGCCTCCTTATCGCTTGCAACAATCTGCCTGCCAGATCGCCTTAACTCGGCTGGGCCTAATAGCACCAACATCAGCATCTCGGGCAGGCCAAATTACGCCCCAAAAAGAGTTGAATTTATTCCAGCGCTGTAAAAAAAGGCAACAAAAAATTCGAGTCCCCCTCCGGCTGAGCCAAAAACCCGCCAGCCCAAGAAATACAAACTTTACAGGTGCTTAACCATTAAAAACGGCTTGTTTTAAAGCAGGAATAAAAGTCTGAAATCTTATGGATTTCGGCGATAATGCTGATTCAGGGCAATTATGAGTCAATTGACCCAAATTTAGCCTCATAATGCTCTATTTTTGAGCTCTAACTGTGGACTTTTACTATTCTGACTTTTATCCTTGGGGGATGATCTGTTTATTAGTGCGAGTAGTATTTTTATTGCTCGCCGATAGAGCGATCTCGATAAGAAAATGAGCTTATTAAAAGCTTTATATCTTTTATACGAAAAGGGGAAGTAAATGTTCAAACGACCTAACCTGGCAAAAAGGGTTCTCCCTGCTGCCATTGCGCTTGGTCTCCTCGCACCAGCTGGCTTTGCGCCAGTAGTGTATGGACAGCAAGTGGACGTCGAAGAAATTGTTACGATTGGTTCGCGTCGCCCACAGCGATCAGCGTCTGATTCGTCAGTTCCTGTCGATGTGATTTCAGGGGACGAATTCGTCAACATGGGTTTCGCTGACTTGGATGAAATGCTGAGAACTTCAGTACCTTCATACAACGTTCAACGTAACGCCATATCGGACGCAGCAACGATTGTTCGTCCTGCTAATCTGCGTGGCCTGCCACCAGATAATATCCTTATCCTAGTTAACGGAAAGCGTCGTCACCGTGCAGGCGTTATCGCCGAGCTAGGTGGCTCACTTTCCGCAGGATCGCAAGGTGCTGACATTTCAGCAATCCCAGTTTTAGCATTCAAGCAAGTCGAAATCCTTCGTGATGGCGCGGCAGCACAGTACGGTTCTGATGCTATCGCTGGCGTAATGAACTTCGTTCTTAAAGACGATGCTGATGGCTTTTCAGTGGATGCTCGCGTAGGTGAGTTCGGCGAAGGCGACGGTGAGCTTAAACAGGTCATGGTTAACTTTGGTTTGCCACTGGGCGACGACGGGTTCATTAACGTAACCGGTTCTTTCATGGAGCAAGAGGCTACTAGTCGCTCGCAGCAAAGAACTGATGCCGCTAATCTGATTGCTAATGGCAATGACGCACAACGCTCCAGTGTTTTAAATCCTGCTCAGGTTTGGGGAGCGCCAGAGGTCAGTGACAACTGGAACGTCTTCTTTAATTCTGGTATTGAGATTTCTGACACACAAGAAGTGTACGCATTTGGTAACTATGGTCAGCGTCAAACTGACGGCGGTTTTTATTTCCGTAATCCAAACAGTCGCGGTGGTGTATTCACAAATGGCTCAACTCGCGCCGTAGTTGATACTAATATCGCTGCAAAACAAACAGGTGTTACATCGAACTGCCCAGCTCTGACCTCTCCTGGTTCAGGTGGCAATGGCATACCATTGGATGCATCTAAGGTTGCAGCCGATGCAGCCGGTCTCGCAGGCCTACCAAGCAACTGTTTCGTCTTGAACCAAATCCTTCCGGGTGGTTACACGCCATCTTTTGGTGCGGGCCTTAAAGACGCAAGTATTGTTACCGGTATTCGCGGCCAATTCTCGCCTAACTTCAGCTATGACTTTAGCGGAAGCTATGGCCGTAATGCCGTTGCATTCCGCATTAGCAATTCTTGGAATCCATCTAATGGACCAGACGGAATCGTTGATGGTGCTTTGCAGCAGGCGTTCGAGCTAGGCAGCAATATTCAGTCTGAAACAAATTTCAACGCTGACTTTGTTTACACACTACCTGTTGACGGCCTTGCATCTGACTTGAGCATCGGTTTTGGCGGTGAGTGGCGCAACGAGCGTTTTGAGACAATCGTTGGTGAAACGCAATCATGGAAAGCAGGCGCGTATGCTTTTCAAAACGTTGATGGATCTAACACTTACAGTGATGGCACAACTCCATTGCCAAACTTAAGCATTGGTTCACACGGTTTCGCTGGTTTCAGTCCAGAACAGGCGGGCCTTTGGGGTCGCAAAAACATCGCTATCTATGGCGACGCAGAAGCTGATATTACTGATGCGCTAACCATGGGCCTTGCGGTTCGTTACGAAGACTTTGACACCTTTGGTGATGTGATTAACTATAAGTTATCTGGCCGCTATCGTATAAGCGACACGTTGACACTTCGTTCATCTTATAACACTGGTTTCCGCGCTCCGACCCCTGGTCAGGCAAACGTAACTAAGCTTTCTACTATCACTGTAGATGGTGAACTTCAGCAACGTGGTCAGATTCCACCTAGCAACCCTATCGCCCAGTACTTGGGTGCCGAAGCGCTTGATGCGGAAGATTCATCAAACTTTTCAGCTGGTATGGTGTGGGATATTACTGATAGCCTGAACGTGACAGTGGATTACTTCAATATCGAGCTTGAAGACCGCATTTCACAAACAGGTACTATTAATATAGCTGGTCTTCCAGCACCTGCTGGACAGAACTGCCCAGGCGCAATTGCAAATCCTGCTGGCAATTTAGCCACATGTTTGCAAGAACTTGGCGTACCCGGTGCTTCTGATCTAAGTTCAGTATCTTTCTACACCAATGACTTCGATACCACTACTGAAGGTATAGAAATTGTTGCGTCGTGGAGCCTTGACTGGGGTGATGCTGGCAACGGTACTTTAAACGCTGCATGGACTCACATCGAAACTGAAGTGGAAAATGCCGGCGAAGAAGTTAGTCGAAACCGAGTGGTAGATCTTGAAAACTTCAACCCGGAAAATCGTGGCGTGTTCACTTATAACCACTTTATAGGCGACTTCCGCTTCTTAGCTCGCGCTAGCTTCTACGACGATTGGGTTTCTTCTGGCTACAGAGGTGACATGACGCCTCTGGGCGCAGACGGCACTGGCTACTCTATCAAATGCGCGGTTAACCGTGATGCTTGCTACGATGGCGAATGGACCTTCGATATGGAAGCAGCCTATTCGTTAAATGACAACTATACTTTCATCCTTGGTGCTCAAAATGCGTTTGATCAAGACGCCCCTATTGAGAATAACAACTTAGATGGAACTATTGGTTCAGGCAACAGATATGCCACATCAACTCCTTGGGGTTTTGAAGGTCAGTTCTTGTATGGCCGTGTAAATATCAACTTCTAGATCGAAGTTGTGAGACTGTGAGACTGTAAACTCACAAACTCAACACAAATTAAAAGGGAGCACTTAGTGCTCCCTTTTTTTGTCTGCCTTTTGACGTTCTTTAAGTGCCATATTGTTACTAACACGCCACGGAATAAAAGCAGTATCAAGCTAACTTATAGGCCTATGTTATTTTGCTACTGGCTTTAGCTATAATAAAAAGCAATTCAACAAAGCCGGAGCGCCTATATGAATACCAAAAAACCAGTCAGAGCTATTGCCGTTGTCGCTGCTGCGTATATCAGCTTGGTGGTCCTATTTGAATCATCCTTAGGATTTTTTCAACCTGAACTAGGCGGCACAATCACCATTACTACCGTTGATAAGCAAGGCCAATCGCATGACCGTGTAGTATCTCGCTTTGAAAGTGGTGGCGAATTATTCATTGCCGCAAACCATTGGCCTAGGGCATGGTTTCGACGAGTCCTTCAAAACCCTAAGCTCATAGCCTTAATAGACGGAGAGTCGGCAAGCTACCAAGCTGTTTTATTAAAAGGTGAAAAACATGATCAACTCGCCTTGGAATACGACCCAGGCCTGGCTTTTAGATTCTTAACAGGCTTTCCCCCGCGTTATTTTATTCAACTTGAACGCTTATCATCTGCACCATAAATTTAGCGCTAAAACGAACAGCTGTCGGAATCAGCAGATCGTCACTTGCCTCAGGGTAAAGTAGCCACTGTTATTCTAACTTTTGACTGTAATGCAAATAGCACGCACGAGGCAAAAGTTCAGCTATAGGCACCGCGATGGCATTCCCCAGCGACAGTATCGGTGAGGGCTTTTTGAATATACAAATGCTTGCCCTTATTCATAGCATGACTGGCTATCGGTGCGTACATATCATCGGGGGTGCTAATAATAACGCCGTCAATTCAAGGCTCGTTTTCCAGCATTTCCCGATAGTCTCGATAAGTCTTCGTTTTTTCCTTAAACGGCGCCGCCCAATCCTGACTCAGCGTGTCGGCCAAAGAATTATCGTCAATATCAAAAATCGCATAGATATTTTATGAGCAACTGATTGAATATCTAAACGCCCCTTGCCTGCGGCACCAACTACCGCAATGTTTATCTTGTCGCTAGGTGCAACATAGGCCGTACCGCCCAACACACCGCACGGACAACCATAAAGCTGCCTATACTGGCAGCAGTTTTAATAAACTCAAGGCGGCTTTTATTCCAATTTGCTGGGAGCGAATTTAATGCAGGTTTTTTGTCTTTATTCATGACCGCCTCACAGATTAATCTAGCAATTAAAAATGCGTTTATGGCAACTTGTACAACCGCGTTAAGGCCACAGGCGAGCTAACTTAACCGTTAAAAACCACTTGAACATTAACCAACGTTTATCTAAAAAATCTTTGGCTTAATTTCTAACAAAAGGCCCGCCTTTATAACCAATGAGGCATGGGTACACGCTTTACTTTGGGGCGTCTACAATCATGAAGGTAGCTGTAGTTTTAGCGATTAGTTTGTCTTCACAGTGAATAGCGATCTCGGTTCGAAAGAGCTTTCGTCCAGCGTGAATAACTTCTGCGCTTGCGATTAAGCACTCTCCGAGAGGGGGCCTTATGAAAGCAATACTTAAATCAGTTGTAGCAGACAGCTTCCCATCTGGCCTTACAGAGCGAACCGCGACACCTGCCGCCGTGTCCGCAAGAGAGGAAAGAACTCCGCCGTGAACTCTGCCACCCGCATTCATATGGTGAGGCTGTAAGCGCAAACTACACCGGGCAAGCCCCTCGCCATACTCACCAATTTGAATTCCAAGGAAGTCACCATAAGGGCTCATGGACAATCCTTTTTTTGTCATAAATAACCTATTTATCGTTGTATCTTTTGGAGTAACGCCTGCAGGCCTAGTCCTTTAAAATTAGCACCGATACATCTTGGCCAACACAGCCAAAAATAACCATCTAAGTCTTTAGTCGCCGCTGAGATTCTTTGTATTTTACTTTCTCTTTTCGCCGCTGCTCTATTGTCTGTTGCATAGGCTGACCGATATGCGACTCACCTCGAAGCTTAGCCAGTTTCACCTGCTTTTCACGTTCCGCATATCGCTGTTGTTGTTCCGTACTGTTCTTATCATAGCAGTAATGACAACTGACTCCTTTTTGGTATTCAGCTTTGCTTTTGTCCTCCTCTGTAATAGGCATTCTGCAGCCGTGACATTGATCATAATTACCCTGTTCAAGGTCGTGATCTACAGTAACTCGGTTATCGAATACAAAACACTCGCCTTGCCACTTAGTTTGTTCTTTGGGCACTTCTTCGAGATATTTTAGTATTCCGCCCTTAAGGTGATAGACCTCGTCAAAGCCCTGCTGTTTGAGGTAAGCGGTGGATTTTTCACATCGAATACCCCCCGTGCAAAACATGGCGACTTTTTTAGCTTTCTTAGGATCCAAATTATCTTTAACGTACTGAGGAAACTCGCGAAACGAAGTTGTTGAGGGGTTCTCTGCTTTTTCAAACGTGCCTATTTCAACTTCATATTGATTTCTTGTATCGATTAGCACAAGCTCCGGGTCATCTAAAAGCGCATTCCAATCCTTCGGTTCAACATAGGTTCCAACTATGTGCTTAGGATCAATTCCCTCCACGCCCATAGTCACAATCTCTTTTTTCAGTTTTACCTTTGTTCGGTAGAATGGGTTTTCCTCCACGGTGGATTCCTTAGCTTCTAAGCCATGAAATCGTTCATCTTTGCGAAGCCAATCAAGGACTTTATCAACACCAGATCTGGATCCAGCGATGGTGCCATTAATTCCTTCTGCAGCAAGCAATAAAGTGCCGCGAACCTCACAGACCAACATGACATCATGAAGCGGTTCTCGCATCGTGGCGAAATCGGGGAGTTCGGCAAATCGATATAATGCGGCAACAACTACCTTGCTACCAGAGTTACTATGTGGGCTGACGTCTGGACTGACATCAACGTCGCTATCTTGGTTGCCATTCGAGCTGGCATCAGTATGCAGGGTAGTCATCGGTCAATTCCTTGTGCCCTCCGGAACGTAAATCCGGCGCAGTGTGAAATCTGATTGTAACAATAAAAGGCGGCCTCAAGGCACTCCTTCCAATCTGCATTGAGCCCTTAGGCCTTCATGGGGCCCCTAAGCTGACAGATGGTCAGCAATCACCCGAACAAAGGCTGGCCCGTATTTTTCTAATTTTCGCTCGCCGACCCCGCTAATTAGTCCAAATTCCTCCATCCCTCTGGGTATAGACTGACACATTTCTTGCAAACTACTGTCGTGAAATATCATATAAGGAGGAACTCCAAGCTCTTCGGCAAATTCACGGCGACATTCACGCAGGGCCTCCCATAGGCCAACGTCGATATCATCTGCCAATGGCGTCTTGGTTTGTTGTTTAACGACCTTCTGCTTGATATCCAGGCGTAACTCGATAGTTTCCTCGCCCCGCAACAGAGGACGGCAGGCTTCCTGCAAGCACAAAGCACCATAGCGCTCTAGGTCAACACTCAGAAAACCTCTAGCCACAAGCTGGCGGTAAACCGAGCGCCACTGGTTATTGTCCAAATCTTTACCTATCCCATAGGAAGGCAAGTTTTGGTGCCCAAACTGAAATACTTTATCGGTATTGCCACCACGTAGAACATCAATTAGATGGTTAACACCAAATCGCTGCTCAGTACGATAAGCCACACTTAGCGCTTTGCGTGAGGCTTCGGTGCCATCCCAAGTCTTTGGTGCTTCAAGGCAGGTATCACAGTTGCCACAGGGCTG
>CAJWGN010000145.1 GCA_913031035.1 uncultured Gammaproteobacteria bacterium | reverse complement strand
CAAACTCAAACTCAAACTCAAACTCAAACTCAAACTCAAACTCAAACTCAAACTCAAACCCAAACTCAAACTCAAACTGAAAAATGAAAGTTAAGTGCTGAATCGTCAAATCTTTGGAAATTATGAGCAGGTTTGGCTGCTCCAATCAGTAGGGACAAAGCCTCAGCAATACCCAATAATAAATCTCATACTCTTTCAATTTCGTCTTTATAGGCAATGCTAATTTAGATATTTAAGCGTCGAACGCGGAGATCGGAGAGGTTTGAATAACAGCTCTTAATAATTCACTCATTGGGTATACGTACATAGATATTTTAAAACTAACGAAGTTTCACAGGTCGAAAACCTATCGTAAGTACCTCGCTGGGTATTTCGTCTCTGTTTATGGTTTATCCCGAACGTTTCGCTCGATGGCAGCTCCTAGGCCGTTGCTGAACAGGGTTTTTCTTAATCGATGACGGCCGATCTCTGCTCAGCTATTAACTGAGCACAGATCTAGATAGCTTTGAGAGACATGGTAATTGTCTCCTATTTATTGATGTTGGCTGTAGCTGGGATATATGGAGTTATTAGCGTTTGCGTAGTTAGCTTTATGATAGGCATAATTTTAGCGTCGATAACGAATTCCGCCCCTCTGGTTGGACTTAAAAGCTATTTCTAGCGTTAGTTATTGAACGGTTAGCAATAGAAATACACGCTAATTATAATGCAAAATTACTGGTGAAAGGCGGGCAGGGGAAAGCAAAAATTAGGTAAAAGGTAGTCAGCTATTTCATCGCCAGAGCAGGCCGCGCAAAATAAATTTCCCTGAATTTCGTCGCACTGGAACGATCGCAGAACAACATATTGTTCGCGGTTTTCTACTCCCTCGGCAATCACTTTCATTCCGAGATCGTGGGCGATGGAAATAATACCCATGGCCAATGCGGCATCTTCTTGATTGGCAACAAGACCTTGTACAAAGCTTCTATCGATTTTAATGACTGAAATAGGCAGCCTTTGCAAGTAACGCAACGAAGAATATTCTGTGCCAAAATCGTCTAAGGCAAACTCCACGCCAATATGGGTAATAGCTTGCATGATAGGGAGTATAGAGTCGAAGTCGTGCAAGATTGCAGTTTCCAAAACTTCAATCTGTAGCAGTTCAGCGGGGACCTTGTACGTGGTCAATAGCGTTTGAATTCGACTGGGCAGGGCCGGTTCGGCAAAACTTTCAGCGCCAAGATTAATTGAAATAGGAACCGGTTCTAAGTCAGCTGTTTGCCAATAGGCTATTTGCTTTATCGCCGCCGCCAACACCCAGTTGTCTAAAACTGTGACTAGGTCAGCGGAGACCGCTGCTTTGACTACTTCTTCAGGTGACACCTCTCCAAGTTTATCGTCGCTCCAGCGGAGCAGGGCTTCGGCGCCTAAAATATGGCCTGTGCTCACGCTGACTTTTGGTTGAAAGTGTAAGTTTAGTTCGTCCTCTTCGATAGCATGAAGGAGGCGTAAAGCTATGTCACTGGCGCGACTTTCAGCTAAATAATCTTCGTCTGAAAAAATATTGTAGTGAATACCTTTTTCTTGCGGCATGAATCTCGCTGCCGCTTTGCAGTGATATGTTGTCTGATCAATATTGTTGATTACTTTCGCCACACCTATGCGAATTGCTAAATCAGGGACAGAGCTTGGTAGTTGAATCTCATCTCTTAAAGCTTGCTGGGCTTTTTTAGCAAGTTCTTCAAGAGACTGTTGATTGCCATTGATGAAAACTAATAGACCTTCACGGAGCTGGCGCCCAAAAAGGGTTTTTTCATTTGCAAAAGCTCTGACTAGAATTTGAGCGACAGGGCCGATGACACTCTGGTAGGTCTCGAGGCCATGGACTCGATAGATAAAATCTAACTGGGGTAGAGAAATAAACATTAAGGCATCTTGATCCTTCTCACCCTGTGGACTGAGGATGACTTCACATCGGTTGCAAAATTCTGCGTAATTAAAAAAGCCTGTCATAGGGTCTAGGTGAGCAGACAATTGGGATCGCATGCGGGATTGGGCATCGGTAATATCTTGATTCATTTCAGCTTGAACGAGTCTGGAAAACGCAACCAGCTGTCTTTGTTCTTTCTTTGAGAAAGTGCGGGGTCGGGTGTCAAATAGGCACAGGGTACCCAAAGGTAGGCCTTCAGGTGAGTGAAGAACAGCGCCGGCATAAAAACGAACAAACGGCTCGCCCGTGACCAATGGGTTATGTCGAAAACGCTCGTCGGTTAGAGTGTCGTCTACCAACATTACTTCATCATAATGCAAGGCGTGAGAGCAGAAAGCCTGTTCACGTGGAGTTTGGGTTGCTGCGAAACCACAGCTCGACTTAAACCATTGTCGACTTTCATCCACCAGAGAGATTAGCGCGATAGGAGCATTGAGTACGTCGGCAGCTAATTCGGTCAAACGATCAAAGCGAGGCTCCGGCGCCGTATCTAGAATTTGTAATTTGAAAAGTGCTGTTAACCGCTCATTTTCATTATCGGGAGTTTCTGCCGAGTGATACGGCACGCTCTTTGCGTTGCTCATTAGAATCTATACTCAATATATTTATTGGTGGAATTTAAGCTACAAGCTTAAAACCTTACAGGCCATAAATCTAAGGTAATCCTTGACCCAGGGCACGACTGTTACCTTTAAAAGGCGTTGAAATGCAATTTTTGCAGTTAAGCCTGCCCCAGTTTTTTTATAAACCATAATCCCAGGCTGGTGGGCAGGTGCCAAGATTGATGAGTCAATGACATGGTCAGGCATCATCGTTAGAAGCTCGTCTACGTTACCGGCAAGCTGTCTTTAGAATTAAAAAAAGCTACGCCTATGATGGGCCTTTATTCGCCAGCAATCTAGTCAATACAAAGCTTATCTTGACCGTTTAATGGTGGTAGTGGTGCGTAAGATTGCTAGATTCGTAAAGAAGGCTCCTTATTCCCTTTTGCTGTGTCTTTGCTGGCCTAATTGCGTAATAAGTACCGGGGAAAATTTATATCTATGGGTGATGCTGTTTCTTTTTTTTCTCGAGTATTTGGGTCTCTCCTGGGACAAAATCTGCCAGTTACGGTCTTAAGGCTGGAATAGTTAGTAACCGAACGTGGGGTTGTTGGTGAACAAGCAAGGGATTCCGCTGATGAGATAAGGTTCGTAGCTATTCGTACCACGGATTGACTAATAATAAGCCGCCGGCCTCTTTTGAAAGCGGCCGCAGTAGAGAATCGGGAACAGCATGACTAAGTATATCCAGTATTGTGGCGTGAGCGGACCTCCGAGTATTGGCTGAATTATGATAGCCGCTAGTCTGTTTGTTAAAGAAAGGGAGCAGAGATATTGGAGCATGTCTGTGTTTGTGCGTTAAGCTGTCGAAAGATTAAGGACATACGATTTGAGAAGTTTATTTCTTTACCAATAAGTCAATTTTTTCTTAGAACGTGCAATCGAACCTCTGTTGATTTACATGGTGCAGCTATTTGGGTATAGGTGAAGAAAGGATTTCTGCAAGCTCTTGATCATAGGCCGTTTTTAACAGCATCTGCACATTGCGGATAAAGTGTTTTGAGTGGATGTTTTTTATGGCCCCCCAATGGAAACTGATTTCATCCATAAGCTCTGCTAACTCTGCGCTATCAGCGGCTTTGTAGGCAACCTCATATCTAGGGTTGAGGGAATTTAACTCCCGCCTATGGCGATTAACCCTAGCAGTGGCATCCTCATTTAACAAAGAGTAGTAAGAATTTATAATTTGTTCAGGGCTGAGTCCTGCTTGCTGTCCCTCAATTTCAGCAATTAGGTTTGCTTCAAGGATTAAAAGTGAAAACTCTTCCTCGGCTGAAGAAGCCGTTACAGACAAAGAAAGTAAGATAAAAACGGCAGTAACTAAAGCTCTTTTAAGCGCCGAGTCTTTAACTAAAGTGACTTTAGTTAAAGTGCCTTTAAATAACTTAACTGCCATCACAGACCAAACCTCGGTAAATTTTTTAGGAGCCAAAGATAACCATGATACCTCATGCTATGTTGAGTAAGGCAAGCCTTTTGAGTCAGAGTAAGCAGCACTCACATGATTAAAGTCGGCTCCGATTTAGAGTGTCGAACATCTTTAGATTAAACAAAACATCTATCAACCTAGCACTAAATAAAAAGCCATAGTATACGCTTGGCAGGTGAGTTTTTTGGAATCATTAAACGCTCACAATAAAATATCAGCAATGACGTCTTTAAAGTCAGATTTTTAAAATCAGTGAGTATGCCCTGCCGTCATCTTAGTGGAGGTGACGGGAATGACGGCAGAGCAGTGTTGGTGAGCTTCCTATTCGATAATGGCTTGTTGCACGGCGTTCTCGAAATCGTATTGAGTGCCTGGGTGTGGTTGCTGCAACATGATTACAGCGGTTAATTCTTCTTCGGGGTCAGTCCATGAGCGTGTGCCAAAAGCGCCACCCCAGCCAAATGCGCCGGCGCTGCGTCTTGCATTAGAGGTGATAGGATTGACAGTGACGCCAACGGTATAGCCAAATCCCATTCCTTCTTGAGTTTGTGAAAACCCTCTGTACAAATCGCCAATTTGATTGCTGCCCATCATTCTCACTGATCTTGGGCTTAACAAGCGATTGCCAAATAACTCACCGCCATTGACAAGCATTTGCTCGAACTTTAGATAGTCCTCAGCACTGCTGGTTAGTCCACCAGAGGCCGAAAAATATTTTGTGGTAGGGCGATCAAAAAAGCTCGACATATCTCTGTCTGAAATTACAACTCGGCGGCTCTGGTATTCTGTAGGTACATTAAAGTAAGTGTCGGTCATGTCCAACGGTTCAAAAATGCGTTCATTTAGAAACTCTTCAAATGTTTTACCTGAGACGATTTCAACAATACGGGCAACAACATCCAAGCCTACACCGGGGCTATACGCCCAGCGTGCACCCGGCTGAAAGTCCAGCGCATAGGATGCGTAAACTGGCATTTGAGTCTCAAGTGTTGCGTCAGGCCCCCGCCGTTTACGATCTTGAATAGCAGTGCCAAGGCCGCCGCTGACTAATCCTGACGTATGAGTTAAAAGGTCATGGATAGTAATTTCACGGTGTGCAGGTACTAAGCGATGAGCAGGAGCATTTTGAGGGTCGACCCGATATGGGCTAACGTCTTCAACTGAGTCTGCTAGGACTGCAACTTGCATGTCTGCGAACTCAGGGATGTATTTGGAGACCTTATCTTCCGGCCGTAATAGTCCTTCCTCAATCATCATCATGGTTGCCACCCCAAGAATGGGCTTGGTCGAGCTCATCATTATGAACAAAGAGTCATCCTGCATTGGACGTTTGTTATCGACGTCCAGCAACCCATGGGTCTCGAAGTGCACAAGCTTGCCTTTTCTGGCGACTATAGTGACGGCGCCTTGAATGTCGCCAGCCTCCATATGACGCTGCATCACCGTAGTGATGCGCTGTAGTCTTTTGGATGACATACCTACGTCTTCGGGAGTTGCGCTAGCTATATCGGCTGCATTGGTCATGCTCACTGCTGTAAGACACAGCAGGCTTAAGGAGAGGTCTCGTAAACTACGGTATTTATTATAGGTTTTCATAATTGTCCTCGTTTATTTGGTTTACTGTTCGAGCCTAACTCAAGCAATGTGAATAAAAAAACCAAATAAACTGGTTTTAGTTTCCATGTGTCGATAAATAATTAACGATTTCCTTGTTAACGCAGTTAATGAGGATTCCTGGAAAAGGTTTACTCTTTAGATACGCATCATAAGTTATGCCTCAGAACTTTTTTCGTCCTCTGGCATATTGGTAAATCGGCAAGCAAGACCAGAGTTATAGAGGCAACCGTTCGCGAGTTTAAGGGGATGGATTTGCATGCAAAGTCTTAAAGTGTGCGCATTTGATTGTAATCATTTTCAGCGGCAAGTATGGCGAAAAAAACTGTAGGCAGCTGCGCTGCGCATCGGTGAATTTGCAACGCAGCTGGTCTTGCTAAACGATTCATCAACAAAGTCGTGAAATTCATCTAATGCGCTCGCGCTTATCATTGCCCTTGGTACGAACACCTCGTCAGTATTGAAAATCCTGTCCCAGCCATCGAGGAATGAAAGCGTTCGATTTTGGCCGTGAACTGTTTCCAAATTGCGTTGATGGTGTGTGATCAAAGGTCTGTTGAATCCTGTTAGCAAACGCTCGAAATTTTGGGTACCAACGGAGGAAATTTCGCGTACCAACAGAGATAGAAGGCTCATCTTCGCCTGCGGATAGAATTAAGCAACGGCCATCAAAACTGCTAGGTTTTTTTGAGGCCGAGATTGTTATCGAATCATAGTAGTCGTAGCGATATCAAAGCGATGGGCTACCTGCAATGTAGGAATCAAAGAGCTCGTGTCCGGTCTTGAAGGTTTTGAGTGTAAATATTCCATCCAGGCTATAGCCGAATCAGACTTTGTATAAAAAGGGGGTGTAGTTCCCTTCCGCATAGGGTAGTAGTTCATCTTTTAGGAACCTAATCATCCTATCCGAATTTGGGTCGGTAATGTGAACATATTCCCATTGCGGGGCGCCCTTCGCTGCGGTATCGAAAGTGGGCGGGGTGAGGTCGCGAATTCGATCAGCCATAGAGCTGCCAACAATTACGGCATCTTCTATTCCGGTGGCCAATACTCTCACGTTATCATCCACTGCGATGACAAGCACTCGATTTGATGAGGTTAGATTGCGATGGTGAACAATAGTGATAGGCTGTTTGCTGGCGCCTCTATCAAGGAATTCGACGTTTTCTATGGACAAAAGGCGCTCGCTGAAAGACCGGTATTGCTCGATTAGGTTAGCTTCAGGCTGCTGCCTTGTGGCCAACGTAGAATCTGCTTCAGAGGCATTCGATAGCTAGGTGAATGCCGCTAAGAAAACGCCGATGGCATGTAGAGAGTTGTTCATATTTTATCCTTTAAATCATGGGAATTGATCTTCTGAATAAGGCTTTCATTACTTAGAACTGTAAGTCTGTAGAGTGAAATAAGCAGAGAATTTCCGCCTGGGCGAGTGCTATAGTGGGAGTAGTATTATAGAGTAGTCTTTCTTTACCTGAGCCTGAATCCAATACAGCTAGACGTTTTAAAAGGATAGGTCGCGGAATTTGGGCCGCGTAGCAACGACATGGAACTGGTCATCATGACATCTCAAAATTACCGAGTAATAATATCGTATAAAGGCAGTAATTATTTTGGTTGGCAGGACCTTGGTGATGGTGGGGTAAAGCCAACAGTTCAATTCGAAATTCTCAAAGCGCTTAGGCAAATTTGTGGATTTTCTGACTGCATAGTTGCCGGCGCAAGTCGCACCGATGGAGGCGTTCATGCTCAAGGGCAAGTAGCCAAATTAACTATCTCGCTAGTCATCGATCCGGCTAAGCTCTTACTTGGATTGAATTCACTTTTACCTGCTGATATTCGCATACGCTCCTGCTTAAGCTGTGCAAAAGAATTCAACCCTAATAGGGACTGTGTCAGTAAAAAATATCGCTACTACTTCTCTATTGAGAAAGTTAGTTTGCCGGTGCTTGGAGATATAGTGGCTCATGTGCCTCTTTTGGGACTCGGTGCTGACAACGAGTCATCGTTTCATGAGAGGATTAATAACGCGTGTGATGTTTTTGTCGGAGAGCACGATTTTTATAGTTTCTCAAGCAGAGACAAGAGTGCTGGTTATACGGTCCGTCGGGTTAACAAGCTTGAGTTGTTGAAATCTAATTTATCTGATTTCGGTACTATCGTGTACTACTTCGAAATTGAAGGAGGTGGGTTTCTAAGACATATGATTCGCTATATTGTCGCCACCCTTTTAGAGGTCGGAAAAGGGAATTTTGATTCAAATCTTATTGAGGATTTACTAAGAAGTCCGGTGGAGAATAAGATTTGCCCCAAAGCAAAAGCTAAGGGGCTTCATTTAATCGATATTAACTATTAAGAGAAAACGGTTAAGTCTTAGGTTGACTAGGGTTGGGTTCTTCTCTGGGCCGCCGTATCGAGTACTCTTAGGAAGTTGCCACTCCATATTTTTCCAATATCTGCATATTTAGATCTGATGAATTTAACTTATTTTTATCTTCATACTCGTACTCTTCAATCCCATTATCTGATTT
>CAJWGN010000144.1 GCA_913031035.1 uncultured Gammaproteobacteria bacterium | reverse complement strand
TTCTTCACTGCGGCTTTCGCTTTAGCAGGAGCTTTTTTAACTGCCGATTTAGCTTTGGCTGGAACTTTCTTAGCTACCGCTTTAGCTCTGGCTGACGCTTTCTTTGCTGCAGCTTTGGCTCTGGCTGACGCTTTCTTCGCTGCAGCTTTCTCTTTCAATGCAGTTTTCTTAGCCACTATTTTAGCTTTAGCTGCATCTTTCTTAGCTTGCTTAGACGCTTTAACAGCTGCCACTTTAGCTTGCTTGGCTTTAAAGTCAGCTGTAAATGCTGCCACAGCCTTATTTAAGTCTGATTCGGTTTTCGCAGCTTCAGCAACTTTTGCCGCCAACGCCTTAGCCACCGTTTCAGCTGCTTTGGATTTAGCAGAAGCAACGCGAAGTCTTGCGTTTAGAGTAGAAGCTTTAGCCGAGGCCTTTTTAGTAGCATTTGATGCGGCGACTGAAGCTTTTTTAAGTGCTGCAGTTTTAGTTTTGGTAGCAGCCTTCTTTGCTGCATTCGACTTTCTGACTGCTGCTGCAACTGCTTTCTTAGCTGCATTAGCTTCTTGTTGTATTTTCGCTACAACCGCATTTGCTTTGATCAAGGCTGGGCTTGTTACTTTAGCCGTTGCCTTTTTCTTAGCAGGTGCTTTCTTTTTAGCTTTGACTTTAGCCATACTCGTTTCTCTCCTAGGTTATGAATCGTGCCCGCTTAAGTTTTACAATTGTTGAAATCACTGCTTTGCCGGAAGATATCACAAAACTTATCTGGCTAAAAGTAAACAACAATTGAGATCATTCAATCTAAATTTAATTTTGACTGATCACAACTGATACTGCTTAACGATAGTATCACCCTCTATTTCGCTATCTTGATCAAAAACTTTAAAAAAAAGTTGATGACTCTTTAATCATGCACGTAAAAATTATAGGCATTACCCAAAAAATTCACTTAATCTTGAACTTACCTAGCGTCAGTTTAGTCTAGTTAGGTTTACTGCAGCGCCTATTATAATAATGTGACATTTTTGTCAGGTTTAAAGGCAAAAAAAAGCCCGAGCATTTGCCCGGGCTTTTTTTTCATTCCAAATTACGACAACAGGTCGTTAATTTGCTGCTTTATTTGTCCTACCGATGCAACACCTGATATTTTTATTACCTTAATAGACTCTCCGCTTTCTTCTAACCGCTTATAAAAGCCAACCAAAGGCTCGGTTTGCTCATGATAGACTGCCAAGCGTTTGCGTACTGTTTCTTCTCTATCATCATCTCGCTGTATTAATTCATCACCTGTTTCATCATCTTTGTTTTCCACTGCAGGCGGATTAAATGTGACATGGTAAATTCTTCCAGAATCTGGATGCACACGCCGCCCGCTAAGCCGACCCACAATTTCCTCATCATCAACGTCAATTTCAAGTACAACATCAATACTAACGCCAGCCTCTACCATAGACTCAGACTGAGGGATTGTTCTAGGAAAACCATCAAGAAGGAAACCATTGGCGCAATCTTCTTGCTCAATGCGCTCTTTAACAATCCCTATTATTATTTCGTCTGTTACCAAACCACCAGATGCCATCACCTGCCCAACCTGCAATCCCAGTTCGGTTTTATTTTTGACCGCAGCTCGCAGCATGTCACCTGTTGATATCTGGGGGATACCAAATTTCTCAGTCAAAAATTGCGCCTGTGTGCCTTTCCCAGCACCAGGGGCACCCAACAAAATAATCCTCATTTCAAACTCCCATAATCAATCAAAAATCGTTGTAGTTTATAGCCCGCTCTGTTTTGCCTTCTCCCAGAGCCGATTCAGCTCTGAAGCAGATGAAGCATTCATCTTCAAACCGGTTGCACTCAATTCTTCTTCAATCCATCTGAACCTAGCAGAAAACCGCTGGTTTGCGCCGCGCAGTGCCGTTTCAGGGTCCACGTCTACATGCCTTGCTATATTGACTGCACTGAACAGTATGTCACCCAACTCATTATTAATAGCTTGGACGTCATTTTGCTCGATAGCCTCTTCGAATTCAGCGATTTCCTCTCTCAGCTTCGCCAATACAGGCTTCAGCTCATCCCAGTCGAAGCCATCTTTCGCTGCTTTAGCCTGCAATTTCATAGCCCGCATGACTGCCGGCATTGCCGCCGGCACGGTATCAAGTGCGCTTTCAAAAGCATCGTCTTTAGAGGCAGCACTACTTTGCTGCGTTTGCTGACCTTGGCTTTTTCGAGCCGCCTTCTCTATCCGCTCCTGACGTTTTATTTTGTCCCAATTAGCAGCAACCTCATCGGTAGCTAAAGTAGTCTTGACCCCAAATTGTTCTACCGATCCTTCAGGAAACACATGAGGATGACGCCGCAAAAGCTTTTGGGTAATTGCCTTAGCCACACCCTCGAAATCAAAATCGCCGTCTTCTTTTGCAATCTGAGAATAAAATACAACTTGAAAAAGTAAATCACCTAGCTCTTCTTCCAACTCTACCGTGTCACCTAACTCTATCGCGTCTACTACTTCATAGACCTCTTCCAACGTGAAAGGGACCAAAGAGCGAAGTGTTTGCTCAACATCCCAAGGACAACCAAATTCAGGGTTTCTCAGCATAGTCATCACATCGACAAGCTGCTCTATTGCTGTTTTTTTGTCAAAATCTGCTTGCTTCACGTAAACTCAATCAACCTTGGTCAGTATGTTTTTGCAATGATGCGTTTGCCCAAGAACAGGAATAATAACCAATTACTTGATCAACTGAAACTCAGCCATAGATTCTACATGCGTAGTGTGAGGAAACATATCCATAACCCCTGCAGAGATCAAGCGATACCCACTGCTAAGCAATAATGCAGTGTCCCTAGCTAATGTTGCGGGATTACATGAGACATAGACAATTTTTTCAGCCTTAAGAGCGGAAATTTCTTCAATAATCTCTGCTGCACCAGAACGTGGTGGATCGATCAGCACTTTATTAAACTTCACTGAACTCCACTCCTTGTTCGCCATCGACTCAGCCAAGTTCGCCGCAAAAAACTTCACGTTATTGATCCCATTTACAGAGGCATTTTCATAACCGCGACGAACCATCTCCTCGCTGCCCTCAACCCCAACCACTTCGCCTGCTTGCTTTGCTATCGCAAGCGTAAAGTTCCCTAAGCCACAAAACAGATCTAATACGGTGTCTTCTCTCTTCAAATCGAGCTTTTCTAAAGCTTGGCTTACGATTGCACGATTAATACCCGCATTTATTTGAGTAAAGTCCATCGGATGAAAGTTCAACTGCAAGCCAAATTCGGGCAGTGAATACTGAAGACGATCAGCTTCACCATTAGGAAATACTTTATGAACTGAATCATTGCCTGCAGGCTGGAGATACAAATGAATACCATGGTTTTCAGCGAATTCGGTCAGCTGCTTTACATCCGCTTCAACCAATTCCTCCAAGTGTCTAAGAACTAGCGCCACTTGGTTAAGGTTTAATTCAACATCTGTGCCTGGCATATCACCTGCCGCTACTTCTATTTGCGGGATGCTTCTTTTACTTTCCAATGTCCCGATAAGCTCACGCAATGGCGCGATCAAACGCGCAACTTCGGGTATCAGTATTGAGCAGCTGTCCATTTCGGTGATAAAACTGCTGTATTTTTCGCGAAAACCAACCAGCACTCCCCCTTTTTTCTCCACCAATCTAACGCCTAATCTAGCTTTTCGCCGATAATTTAACGTTGGACCGAGTAGTGGTTTAAGCAATTCAAAATCTGTTTCGGCGAGACCCGTAGCATGTGTCATTTGCTCCAGCAGCACCGACTGTTTAAATTGTATCTGCTCTTGGGGCATCCAATGCTGTAACGAACAACCACCGCACTGATGGGTAAACTGGCAAGGGGGCTCGACACGCTGCTCGGACGGATTTTGCACCTCAAGAGTCTTAAACTCATCAAACTTACTTCGCTTACGAACAAACTGGGCACTGACTCGCTCACCTTTAAGCGCGCCATCTACGAAGGCAACCTTCCCCTCGCGATGCGCCACACCCCTGCCCTCATGGCTAACAGAACTAATCTCTAATTCGATGGGCTCTAATGGCAGCTTCTGTCTGCGAAAACGACGTTTACTCAATTGCTAGTTCCTTTACTTGATGGCTAATTTAGATGGTTTGACATGCGGTAGGAGTGATGAGTGCCAGTAACAATTTAAGATTGGAATTTTGATCTTTAATCACCTATCCAACAAACACCCCGGTTGAAAGATAGCGATCACCTCGGTCGCAGATGATAGAAACTATAGTCGCGTTTTCTACTTCATGAGAGAGCTTTAGTGCAGCAAAAACAGCGCCCCCTGCAGAAACCCCACAGAAAATTCCCTCGTGGGTCGCCAAATCCCGCATGGTGTTTTCCGCATCAATTTGCGCTATATCAATCACCCGATCGACGCGACTCGGCTCGAAGATCTGCGGTAAGTACTGTTTTTTCCAGCGACGAATTCCAGGGATACGCGAGCCCTCTTGCGGCTGTAAACCAATAATTTGAATGCCTGGATTTTGTTCCTTGAGATAACGAGAAACTCCCATAATCGTTCCGGTAGTCCCCATTGAGGAAATGAAATGAGTAACCTGACCTTTGGTGTCTCGCCAAATCTCTGGACCGGTCGTCATGTAATGGGCATTCGGATTATCTTTATTTGCAAATTGGTTAAGCGCTTTTCCTTTGCCTTCTTTTTCCATATCAAGCGCTAAATCTCGAGCGCCCTCCATTCCCTGAGTTTCACTAACTAAAATTAATGTCGCACCGTAGGCACTCATAGATGCCTTGCGCTCCGAACTCATATTATCGGGCATAATTAACGTCAGTCGATAGCCCTTCACCGCAGCTACCATGGCAAGTGCAATTCCAGTGTTGCCGCTGGTGGCTTCGATTAGAGAGTCTCCTGGTTTTATCTCACCTCGGAGCTCTGCCTGCCGAATCATGCTAAGAGCGGCCCGATCCTTGACTGAGCCGGCAGGATTATCGCCCTCAAGTTTGCCTAGGATGATATTGGAGGTGTCCTCAGGCAAGCGCTGGAGTTGCACTAAAGCGGTGTTACCAATCTGACTTTCAATGGTTTGATAAGGCATGTTGAATAAGATCACTAGTAAAGTGTTCAAATTCTACATTGATTAGTGCATTGGATAAAGGAAAGGGGTTTTAAGTCCGCTGCTTAAATAAGGATCGACTATGCAAAGGTTTATCACCTAAGTGCACAGCGAGGGCGATACGCAACAGCCTTTTCGCAGAAGAAAGAACACCCGCCTCTTTAAAATTTAAGTCTTTAATTGCCAGTAAATTAGCGCCAAAAAATCTGACTGACTGAGGGGTTTCACTAGTGTCACTTCCAATCTGGGAGAACCCTAAGTTTGGAAAGAATCTATAGAACTTATCTGCCGCCAATGGGGCGTCTGTTTCACAATCTGACTCAAGGTTAATTCCGTAGCCTAGCTCAGCCAGTAACCCTAACTCAAACTTACGAAGAAGGACTTCTAACTCTGCATCGCCCTGCAAAGCCAATAACGTGTCTTGATAGACCAAATACAGAGGTTTGTGTTCAACATAGTTGTGCAAGAGGCGCGCTAGCAACTCATTAAGATACATGCCGCTAAACAGTCTTTGGCCCTGTAGATGGAGTGCCCCAACACTGGACTCTAAACCAACGACGGTTTTGACATCTCCACGCCCACTAAAAGAAAGTAGCAGAGGCTGGAACGGTTGTACGCTGGACCTGTATTCTGATTTTTCGCTGCGTGCACCCTTAACAACCGCTCGCACCCTGCCATAGTCCAGACAAAAAAAGTCCACTAACATGCTAGTATTTTGAAAGGCTTGCCGGTGAAGCACATAGGCCGGCTGTAACTGGACTCGATTTTCCATGGGCTAGGCCTTCTGAGGAATAACGAAGATGCTAATTTGCAGACTACTGAGAAATGCGCTGAAGAGTTGACTCAACTCCCGTTTATAGCTGGATTAAGGGTCTATGTAGCCAAGGCTTTGTAGAGCCCGCTCGTCATCCGCCCACCCAGATTTCACTTTGACCCAGAGGTTCAACATAACCTTGGTATCAAAACTCCGCTCCATATCTTCACGAGCCGATGTTCCAATGGTTTTCAAGCGCTCTCCGTCTTTGCCAACAACGATTCGCTTTTGACCCTTTTTATCTACCAATATAAGGCCGTGAATGTGAAGCACCTTACCATCCTGCTCAAATTTTTCGATCTCGACAGTCGCCTCATAAGGCAGCTCATCTCCTAGCTGACGAGTCACTTTTTCTCGAATAAGTTCAGCTGCGAGAAACCGAGAGCTACGATCTGTAACCTGATCTTCAGGGAACAAAAAAGGACTTTCTGGCAAGTACTTTTTGACCAATTCTTCCACCGAGGGCAGATTGTGCCCACCGAGAGCTGAAACAGGCACGATCTCTGCGAAATCAAATTTTTCAGACATCGCCTGAATGTGAGGAAGTAGTTCTTTTTTGTCTTTTACCAAATCAATTTTGTTAATCACTAACAAAACGGGAACCTTAGTCCCTTGCAACAAAGACAGCACTAATTCATCTGCCGCCGACCAGGTTAATCGTTCAACAACAAAAAAGATCGCATCAACATCATTTACCACCGATGTGACCGTCTCATTCATCACCCGATTAAGAGTTTTGTTGATATTCCCATGGAACCCAGGCGTATCCACAAAAAGACATTGGTAGTCCGTACCGCTAGCTATTCCAAGGATCCGGTGGCGAGTTGTTTGTGGCTTTCGCGACGTAATGCTGATCTTTTGCTTGAGCATGTGATTTAGCAACGTCGATTTGCCAACATTAGGCCTGCCTACGATTGCCACAAAGCCACACCGTGTTGTTGCGCTTATTTCAGTCACTTTTTGCACTCAATTCAGTTAAGAGTTTTGCTGCCGCTTCTTGCTCGGCTGCACGTTTACTTCGTCCTGTTCCAAGCTGTTTATTCTCCAACATGGCGATAGAACATGAAATGGTAAAAACCTGATCGTGAGCAACACCCTCTAGTTTTACCACTTCGTACTGGGGTAATGCTAAACCTTTAGCTTGCATTAGCTCCTGTAGTTGAGTTTTTGCATCTTTACTTTCTTTTAATGTATTTTGAGCATTGATCTGCGCAAATGCCCAAGCACGCACCTGTTCTTTGCAGGCCTCGATTCCGCCATCGAGGTAGATGGCAGCTATAATTGCCTCTACAGCGTCAGATAAAATTGAGTCACGAGCCGATCCGCCGCTGTTTAGCTCTCCACTGCCTAAGCGCAGGAAACTGCCAAGCTCTAACTCACGCGCAATAGCGGCAAGCGCAGGTTTGCTGACCATACTGGCACGCATTCGGCTAAGTTCACCCTCTGAGGCGCTGGGAAATTCTTGATAGAGAAGCTCAGCAACAACGAAGCCTAGGAGAGAGTCGCCAAGAAATTCAAACCGTTCGTTATTGTTTCTCTCAGCGCTACGATGCGTTAGCGCTTGCTTGAGTAGCTCCAAATCAGCAAACCGGTGGGAAAGCAATTGCTGGAACTTTTCTACGTTATTGGCCATTTACAGCAAAACAGTGTCGGACTTTACGACAACATCCAAGTCTAAAAATAGCTCCATACGCTGCTCATACGCAATTTTAACCACTTGATTATCGCTTTCTTTGACCATAAGAATATGGGTCACATCAAAGTCTCGTACGTTGTTCATTACAAGATTATCGCCCACTTTTTGTCTAAGCTCACTGATAGTAAGGTCCGCCATTTCTCCGGACTCGATGAAATCTTTGGTATAGCTAGTAACAATATTGTGGTCGATGTACAAAGGGCCAATTTTTAGTCCGAAAGTTAACAATGGCACAATCACTAAAAACGCCGTCAGCAGCTCTAGCTTTGACGCTCCAGCCTGCAGATTTAAGTTAATCACTGTAAATGCTTTCATGGTAATACTCACTAATCCACATCGGAAATCTCAATTCGCCCGAGAACATTTCCCGAGAATGTCCCAGAATACATTGTAAGACAAGGTTTGAGCGAGAGGCTCCCCTAACTTGTCCATTCTCATCCACCAACATTAATCTTAGCCCTTGATAGGAACAAAAATGCCAGAGGCTTCATGCGGAATAGCTATTTTATTAGCTGATTCCGACCAAATGTTGGCAAAAGCAAGCCAGGC
>CAJWGN010000143.1 GCA_913031035.1 uncultured Gammaproteobacteria bacterium | reverse complement strand
TTTAGCCCCGGTTGAAGCGATGAGTGATATTTGCCCAGCCGCTGCACTACCCATTTACTGCCTTGGGGTACTTGGCGAACGCCTTGAGCTACAGTAATAAGCAAGAATGCTACAACTGCGAGTGCTAGAATTAAGCCTGCTTCCATGATTGTGCTCCTGGTCTGGCGCTAAATGTCTGAGAATTACTTAAAGAGTTACTTAAGATGCTATGTCTTTTTTACAATGAGCGCGTTACCTGATAAGTCGATAACGCTTACTCTGTCACCTATGACCAAAGAATCTTCTGAAATGATGAGCCACTCGTCGTTTCCGAGCAACGGAGCTGGAAACCGGATTAATCCTTTGCTATCGCCATTGGGAGCATTAATTATTTGACCTATTTCTCCCACCAATGCTTCTTTGGATAAGCCTGCTTTTGTTCTATCGTTGGATAAAGGCTTAAGATACTTGAACCACGCTACAGCAAGACCAATAGACAAAACACCCCAGGCTATAACTTGGAGAACAGCGCTGAGAGAAGGGATAAGAGCCACGATTAGACCGGTTACGACAGCTGCCGAGCCAAACCAAAAGATAAAAAAAGAGCCAATGAATATTTCGGCCAGCATTAACGCTATGCCAGCAACGATCCAATGCCAGTATAGAAGCTCGAAGTCCATAATCATCTCTCGTATCCGTGTTTAGCCATTATTGAACTGTTTGCTTGGACTAGTAAACATAAAACGAGGGAAAAGTGGTTTTTTCTAGTCTTTAGGTTTTTAGCAATCTAGTTTGGGATTCATTCTGTGACATGGGAGAATAGGTCTTCTGGAATTGCCAGACTCTAAACAGGAATTACTTTGAAAGATGTAAAAAGTCAGTCGCTTCTTCGAATTGGCGATAATATCGACAGCAGTGCCCCAATATTCCATTTCTCACATGCCAACGGCTACGCGCCATTAACCTATTCACAGTTTTTGAATCCGTTCCAGACTTCACACCAAGTGATTGCTAGTCAGCATAAGCCGCTGTGGCGCCCTGGGCTCGACCCCGAAGCGACCAAATCTTGGCTAAGTTTCAGTGATGATATTTTATTTTCGCTCGACGCAATTGATAAGCCTGTCATCAGCGTTGGGCATTCTATGGGTTCGGCTGCAATTACTATGGCCGCGTCAGAGCAGCCGGCACTATTCAGTCACCTTGTATTGATTGAGCCAGTTCTTGTTCCTACCAGTTATTACCTAATGTTAAGAATGTTTGGAAAGCATGTGGCGAATAGGGTTCCGCTTGTTTCTAGGACTCTGAATCGAGTCGATAGTTGGGATGGGCCTGACGACTGCTTTGCTCATTTCAGACCCAAAAGCGTGTTTAAGAAAATAAGTGATAAAGGCCTTTGGGATTATGTTAATCATGGCACCTTTTCCGATGAGGAAGGGCGGTTACGCTTGGTTTACAGCAAGGAATGGGAGGCGCGTTGCTATTTGCTGGTTCACAACGTGTGGAAGATGCTCGCTAAACTGAAAATTCCTGTGCTGGTCATTCGGGCAGAAGACTCCAACACGTTCACTGCGGCATCAATGCTTAAATTGCAAAAATTGGCACCGCAGCATAGCTATTTAGAGATTTCAGGGGCAGGGCACTTGCTTCCCTTTGAGCAACCTCAGCGATTGGCTGATGAGATAGCCGCTTGGCTGGCGACTCAGTCTTAGTTCTGGTTTCTCCTTTTTTATCTACGTGCCAATGAACTTGTTAAGCTAGACACTCGGTCTGGAGTGGGTGATGGGTCTTCTTTAAGGTTTTTAAGACCCTATGAGGCAGAAAGCTCGGCCTGCGTAGGCTTAATGGTCAGATTGGGTTTTTGCTGGCAGAGAATCTGATTAGGCCCAGTGCAGCTTATACAAGCAGGGCGGCTGCGGTGGACGTTGAAAGAAGATGGAAAGAGGGTGTAAGGTTAAAAGGCCAGTGCTGCAGCCAGCCCCTGTACTGGTTGATTCATACCCGCACACAAACGACTCCCTCAGATACGAATTAAAACTAGTTCGATAGGTTCGTTATTTCATTTAAGCCGGTTTAGTTCGAAGGCGTTTAGTTAAGTAAGAAGGTTCAAGCGACCGGGAGCTGGTCTCCAGTGCTAGGGACGAAACAAGGCGGGCAACACGCAAAAATTTCTATTAGCCATGATTATCTTTGCTTGTTTAGCAGACACCCCGCCATCTTTATTGGCACAGGAGGGTTCTGAATCTGCAACGGTTAAGGACACTCGACAAGCGCAAAGAGAAGCCCAGGGCCAATTAATTAAGGAAGAGCCATAGGCGCAGCGAAAGGAGCGCAGTGAACATTTTAGATCACTGAGTGCACAAGGGCGGTCCGAGGGACGTGAACGCAGACAGCAAAGGCAAAAGGCCCGCCTCAACGAGATCAGAGGTCAGCGCCGCGGCAACGTAGGCATATCTCCAAATTAATCTAATCCCCCCAAGTAATTGCAGATAAGCTTTACCTCGGGCCACACCGGCTTTACTGGGCTTAGGGCCTGTTGTTCAAGACCTATTCCTTATTCCCCTGCTCTCTTTCCCCCTCCATTGAACACTTTTCAGGCTAATTCAAATATTTTTGTTAACCCTTTAGGCGATTGATGTCTCTAATGTTTAAATTAGACAGTAAGATTTTTGCATTAAAGAGGGGGCTTCCTTGTTAAGGGAAACCGAGGATGAGTTGGTTCGGTCTGCACAGGCTGGTGATGTTGCTGCGTTTGAAAATCTCATGCGCCTGCTAGAGCGCCAAATGCTTGCGGTGGCGGCTGGATTCGCACATACCCCAGATGATGCTAATGATATCTATCAAGATGCCATGTTGGCAGCCTACAAGGCATTGCCGAATTTTAAGCTTGAGAGCCAATTCAGCACTTGGATTCATAAGATTGTTGTGAATACCGCCCTGTCTAACAGACGCAAATTGAAGCGGACATGGCAAAAAATGGCAGCAGTGCAGGCTGAATACGAGCAAGTCGAGAAATATACAGATAAACGTTCGCCAGAATCGAATATGTTGGATAGCGAGCTTAGCTGCGCTATTAGTCAGGCCATGACGCGGTTGTCTGATACCGAACGAATCGCCTTTGTATTATGCCATCAGCAGGGCTTTAAATTGAAAGAGGCAGCTGAAGTAATGTCTTGTACAGTAAATTCGGTCAAGGTGGTTCTGTTTAGAGCCAGAAACAAATTAAAAGCGCGCTTAGCGGAATATCACTAAAACAGGTTACTTTATGACTATTCCAGATGCAGAAGAACAACAGCAGTTTCTAGTTTTAGACTACCTATACGGCGATTGGGATGAGGCTCAAAGGAATGAGTTTGAACAATTGCTGATTGCGAATCAATCTCTAAAGCAATTAGTTGATGATGAGAGGGGGTTTAATGAGTTCTTTCCTATTGGCCGTCAGCCTTTAATTGAACCGGAGCGGCTAGAAGGAAATCGCTGGCTGCTTCGTCAGAATTTACGCAAGGCGTCACGTTCTGGTTTCTCATTTCAGAACTGGCTGTCTGGCCTCGCTCAGCGTCCGTTTAGTATCGCATTTCAAGGCGCTGCTATGGCAATGACTTTTGTCCTGGGCGTTATGGTGGCATCTCCAAATAGTGGGCCAAGCGCAGGAATTTCCGATGAGATATTGCTTAGCGCTGGGCAAAATAGCGTCCCATCCCCATTAGCTCTGATAAGTGAAGAGGATTTTGAGATCTATAAGTTGAAGGTAAATCATTATGATGCGGCTACTGGGGATATTGATTTGTCTTTCTCGGTAGCATCAGAAACTCGACTTAGCGGCAACGTTGCAGATTCAAAAATCAGCCAGTTGATGGCAGTGGCTTTGCTTGATGACATTGATAGTGCGTCGAGACTAGACACCATTAACGCGCTGCAACCGGTTGTAAGCGGTGACAAGGTTTATGAAGCCTTAATTTATGTGCTGACTAATGATCAAAATCCAGGAGTGCGATATCAAGCGGTGCGATCTCTTGTCGCATTGAGTGATGAAGAGCAAGTAAGAGATGCGCTGCGTTTGGCCCTTCAAAAAGATGTTAATTCAGGCGTGCGTATTGAAGCGTTTAACGCACTCATGCCTTACCGTGATGAACAAACTCTGGGAGTATTTAGAGCGCAAATGGACGTGGACAGCAGCGAATACATTCGCAATCAATCCAGATTCATTGTTGAACAGATAGACAATAACAGCATTATCCTGTAACTCATTTATTTAGTTTGATAGCTGATTTGAATCATTAAGAGGTTAAAAGTATGTCTCATTTACTGAGTCTAAAACTGGGTCTAATGCTTAGGCTAAGTGTCATTTCACTTATCTTTACACTATCCTCAGCTGTTCTAGCGGCCACCGAGGACATCGAACAAGAATTCGATGTAAGCTCAGGCGGAACGCTGATAATGGATAGCGATGCCGGCTCTATAAAAGTTGAATCTTGGAACCGCGATCAAGTATTGGTCCGTATCAGCAATCCTGACGGTTTCGATGTCAACATGACTCAAAAAGGAGATAGTGTTTTCGTCTCTGCTGAATCTGAGGGTCGAGGGTTTTTTCGGTCTTCCAGCTCAAATATTAGTTTTAGAGTGTCTGTGCCCAAACAATACAGCGTGGAGCTTGAGACTGGTGGTGGCCCAATAGAGGTGGCTGACTTAATCGGTAACGTTACCGTTGATACTAGTGGTGGCAGTATTCAAATAGGTAAAATTAGCGGTGGCGATGTTAAAGCTGATACCTCCGGTGGCAGTATCGATATTCAGGACGTTGACGGTAATGTTGAGGCAGATACTTCTGGCGGGAGAATCACCATCGGCAATGTAACCGGCGATGTGATTGCTGATACGTCGGGTGGCGGGATATCCATAGGAAATGTTCAGGGAGATATGTTTGCAAATACGTCTGGCGGTCATATTACCGTCGGGCAAGGCGCGGGGCGTGTAGAGCTTGACACCTCCGGTGGAACAATTCGTGCGGGCTGGGCCTTGGGGCCGATAATAGTCGACACCTCTGGTGGTAATATCATCTTAGAAGGCAGCGAAACCAGTGTTAAAGCAGACACATCGGGTGGCAATATCACGGTTGAGAAAAGCAATGGATCGGTGGATGCTGACACCTCCGGCGGCAGTATTACAATTAGAAAGAGCGTCGGGCCTATTCGTGCCGATACCGCTGGTGGTCGCATCGATGCTGAGCTTGTATCCAGTGATAAGCCAAGAGCCGGTGCAGTGGAATTAGAAACTGCAGGTGGCGATGTTACAATTAGAATTCCTAGTAGCATGTCGGCATCAATTTATGCGGACTTAGCGGTGTCTAGGCGGGGCCGCGGAGACTATCGTATCTACACCGATTTTCCTTTGATTATTCAAGAGGATGACAGAGGGAATATTGTCGGCCAGGGAGACATTAACGGCGGTGGCAGCAGAATTTATTTAGAGACGACCAACAGTGACATTACTATTTTAAGCGTTAAGTAATTTGATCTGGCAGTCAGCTTAAGCTTAGCAGCAAAAATAAAACCGGCAGTGCTGATAACACTGCCGGTTTTTTTGTAGGGCTAACTTGAGGGTTTGGGGCCGGATTTAACGTTAGGTTTACACTAGATTTCTCGCAATCAAATGCTCAGGAATTTGATCGGCTATTTTCTCATGCAGCTTTGGCAGCTTAGACCAATGAATCCCCTGCCTGTAGTGATGTGCGGTGTGGTAGCCCAAATTGCCGGTAAGCCGGTTATACCAGGGGTTTAAATTATTGTATGAGGCTTCAAAATGACTGTCAGTATCTAACCCCGCATGATGGTCATGAGTTGCCCAAGCCGTCATAAATAAGCCCATTACCATCGGCAGGGCGAAAACTAATATACCGGAGACAGGGTTATAGGCTACTAGAAGAGCAACTATTGAGAACGTGATTATTGAAAAAATAACGAATGCGCGTTGCTCTTTTGGATGCTTCTTACCCACCAGGTAGCCTCGATAGTAGGCCGTTGCGGTTACATTTAAGCTGTATTCTAACTCGCCCATGCGCTGGCCACTTTTTCTCTTCCACCGACTTTCATCTTTAGTTTGGTCAAGGTAATTCATGTGATGCCCGTACACGTGGTGAAGCACCCAAAGATTAGTGGTAACTCCTGTGTGCAAGGCATAGAAAAACTCTAGTATTCGATTGGGGATAGTGGTCTTGAAGGTCGGCGTATGTTGATGATGATGATTCCAAGCGCATACCTGAGATTTAGGAATAATAAGCGCATAGAAATAGAGTCCTAAAATGTAAGGGTTCTCTACTAGGAAATACATAAGAAAATCAACGGCACTGAATGCCAAGATTAGAAGGACCGGGATTCGGTCGGCTGAATTTTTAAACACGATAGAAGGCTACTGCTTAGAAGTCTGCTGTGAGATTAATGAAGAGACTAGCACAATAAAGTGATGTGAGTCATCGGCGGTTCATCTCATCATAGACAGTATGTAGCCTTATTCTTACCGCAAGGGGTCAATTGCGCCCAAATTGACGGCTTTAGCAGCTGGCAGGATACGGAATAACACGCCAACAAAACCTGAAAGCTCTAGGAAAAAAAGCAATTGACCAGAAAGCAATGCTAACTGGGGGAAAGCCGGGAATGCTTCCAGAAATTAGTGTGCCTAGGCCATTACCCGTTGCGAGCCCAATACGTCTACCCAAAAGGAATAAAAAAGTGCTTCTATCAAGAATTGCAGCAAGGTATGGCGGCGCTTTGCCCTAATAGTCTTACAGATGCCGATCCGCCAAGTGCGTTCAGTAACCGAAACGAGCATGATATTCATTATGCCAATGCCGCCAACGAGCAAAGAAATGTTGACAATACTCCTGATAACAGCGCTGGCGATAAGCGTATTAAATCGGGTTTTTTGGAATCCATGACCAATCTTCCATTAATTATACTTCTAGTTAACTAGACGTAACGCCGGGAACAACGGTGTTCCCAAATCTTGTCCATGAAATACACCCAAGCACGTTAAATTTCAATTGAGCGCTAAAAAATCTCAAACACCTAGTATGCAAAGGTTGAGCGAAAAACCGTCATTAAAGCGCGGAGCCAGCTGGTCTCGGGCCATTGTCTGTAAATAAGGACCATTAAGCCCGCACCCCAAAAAGTGCTTAAACTTAGCGACTGTACTAGGCCGTGAACGGCAGATTTGGTTGAGCTAACGCTCAGGTTTTGGAGGGTTAGGTAGTCTAAATCATAGGCCCTCAATTGTGAATTTGGTGAAAACAGGATCGTCACTGTAGATCCGCCAATTGTGAGAAGCGCTGGCAAGCCCGCCCAGTATGCCAGCGAGAACCGATGTCTTAATCTATTTTCATTGCGGGAATTTTTGCTTCAAGGCTGAGATAGGTAGCCTGTGCTAATTAATAGCGAAAGTCGCTATCGATTCTCCTATGGCACCAATTATTGCAAAGGTGTTAATAGACAACGACATCATGCTTTATTTGGCTTCGGCACGTTCGTCTTCGGTCGCGATTTCGGCAGAAAGCAGGCCATCTTCAAACCATTCGTAATCAACGATCCAAAAATGCCAAGTTAGAATTGCCCAGTTGAGTATCAAAATCAGCAGGAGCGGGAGGATTTTTTGGGCTGGTTTGTAGTGAATGAAACGCTTCCGCTGAGAATGTGGAAATATTGACGGATGTTTCAAGTAAGCCAGGACCGGCTGGTGCTGGTTGTTTAGGGGAGTCAGGTTCAGCTATGCTTCTCTCCTCTTTTGAGGATTTAGCATAGCTGCGTATACGCAAAAATCTGCTATCAAATAAGCGGCTAAGATTTGGTTTAACCGCTTTTTTTTAAATCACTTCCTATTCAACCGCGCGTTCTACAGCACGAAGATACGCAGGCCGGGCAAGGTTTCTTTCTATATAGGCATTTAGAGTCGGGTACGGACCCAGAAGGCCGAGTCGCTTCGCCATGGAGACAACATAGCTGATGCCGAAATCAGCGGCACTAAACTTGCCACCGAGAATAAACTCGTTGTCGGCTAGTTGATCAGCTATGTGTTCCAAGTGCAGCTTAATTTCTTTTTCACTGTAGGGGGTGAGAGCGATGTGCTCTTGGGCCGAGCGAGCAAGTATCATTCTGACTAGCAGAGGAAGAAAAACAGAGCCTTCAGGATAGTGCAGCCACTGAGTA
>CAJWGN010000142.1 GCA_913031035.1 uncultured Gammaproteobacteria bacterium | reverse complement strand
AGATAACTTTTGCAAATATTTAGAATTTTATGTAACATTCTAATAGAGGAAGAGAGCAAAGGATACGCAGATGACAAAGCGCCAGACTACGCCAATGAAAAGCGTCCGTGACGGTTCTTGGAAAATGTCGAATGGTTCGGCACTGGGTCAGACAAATTGAGGCGGCACAACCAACGGTAGGCGAGGTTTAGGTGAATCTCTTCGCAAAGGCGACGCTCTGAGCGGATGCCAAAGCAATAGTCCACCAACAGCATGCGGGTCAAAAGCTCTGGATAGATAGGAGGGCGGCCGGTGTGGCTATAAAAATCTGCGAGATACTGGCGGACGTCGCTCAGATCGACGAACCTATCAATGGAGCGCAGCAGATAACCTGGGGAACGTGATCATTAATCGAGAACTCGAAAAACAACGCGCCTTGTGCTTCTTGCTTTGGTCTTAACATCGAAATTCCCCCCGTTGTTAGATACAATTGAACCAGGGACCAAGCCTCAAATCAACAAGAGTTTTTCAACAGAATTAGCGCTTACTGCCGATTCTCTACTATGCAGAGAATGCCTACTCTTGCGATAGAGACGAATGACAATTGAAGTTGAGCGCAGCGACAGTTCTAGTGGGTTCACTTGGCAAAAATAACGCTACGGGCAGACTCGTTGATCTATTAGAGAACCTAATCGATATCCAAGGTTTCCCGCCGCAAGTTGGAACCTTGCGCTTTTGAATGTTCAGCAATTTCTTGCATTGATGTGAGCCAAACATCGCCTTTTTCTACAATTCGCTCAAGATGGCGTTCCATTTCCCGCCAACGGGCAAGGCGTCCTGTCAGGAAGGGATGAAGAACGGGCATCCAGAAGCCCCCGGCTTCATACATCGCATCAAATTCTTCCATGAAGGCACTAATGCCGTCTGACGGCCCACGCACTGGCATGATATAATCAAGCTCTCCCATATGCGCGAACTGTGGCCAATCGTCAGTTCCCCAATGTGGCGGAACTTCAATGATCGAGCCTTTTTTGGTAACAACCTCGTAAGGTAGATCGTCTGCCATCATGGAACTATCATACAGGAAATTATGTTTGATCAACCGGTTAACGATGGCTGGGGTTATGCTGTAGACGGGTGCGCGGTATCCGCGTGGTTTGCGGCCGGTCATTTTGACATGGGTGTCTAGGGCTCGGCCAAAAAGCTCAGCTTCGATTTCGTCTGAGTGCTCTAAAGGGTCCTCGTGGGCCCAAGAATGATGGCCGATCTCATGACCACCTTTTAGGATGGCCTCTACAGTTTCGGGATACTGCTCCATCACCCATCCAGGCATGAAAAACGTCTGTGTCAATTCGAGCCGACGATAGGTTTCCAGAATGCGGGGAACTGCAACTGTTGGGCCATATCGACCCATCGAAATTGGCTGAAGTCGCAGGTCTGCATCTTTCGGCTTACCCACGCGGACAAGCGAGTCTGCATCAATGTCAAATGTGACAGATGCTGCGCATTTCTTGCCATTCGGCCATGAAATAGGGTGAAGAAACATTGTTTTCCTTTCTAAATATTGGCGTGCGACGGCTACACTGAGACAACAGTCTGAACGGCAAATAGGGCCCCAAGGTCGTTTCGAATGCGGCGCAAAACGTCTTCAATTTGCAGCTGATCTGAGCATACGAATTGAATGAAGCGAGCATTTTGAAGATGGAACAGCGCTTTGCCTAAGTGTTCGGGTACAATTGATTTTGGTAAGATCCCTGCGTCTTGCATTCGCGACATCTGCAAGACGAGCACTTGGGCTAGCTCTTGGTCCAGATCAAAATATGGCTTGCTAATTGAATTGTCTGAGTTGGCTGTAACCGTCGCAATCACTTGTCGCCAAATCACCTTTTGCAGGTTCATAAGCGCATGTTCCATGATTGTCTTTGCGAACGTAAGTGTGACCTCGGTTACATCTTGCGGGCAGGATTTAAGATCGTCGCACAACCTTGCAATCAATGCTCGGTCATTTTCCGCGACCAGCGCCAAAAGTATTCCAGATTTGGTCCCGTAGTAGTTATGTACCGTGACGCCCGACACACCTGAAGCTTGTGCGATGCCTTCGATAGTCGTTTTCTCGAACCCAAGCTCGACAAACATCGCCTTTGCTGCAAGCGCAATGCTGGCCTGACGCTCTTCCTTTTGGCGCTCTCTTAAACCGACCACAGATCCCTCCTCTAGCTCACTTGCGTCAACTATAAGAGACGGCTCTTAGTTTAATCAATTGGAAAATTTAGTTGCATAAAATATTTTATAGCATAAAACTTAATATAATTTATACTTAGGAAAGGATGAACCATGCGAATTTTCAAAGCACTCGGCATAGCTGCCGCGTTGTCTGCCAATTTTGGTGCAGGTCCTGCTGCTGCTGACGAAATCAAAGTTGGGGTTTGTGTCTCTTGGCCAGGCTACGCAATGCTTGAGATTGCTCGACAGCAAAATCTTCTGCCAGAGCATGAACTTGAAATTACGATATTTGAGGACCCACTCGGCGGTCACTCGGCCTTGGCCGCAGGGCAGCTCGATGTCTACGGATGCACCGCCGACTACACGCCAATTATTGTGGATCAGGGTTTTGATGTTGTGAACGTCGCCTTTTTGAATCCGTCGTTTGGCGTTGATCACATTATCTTGGCACCTGACGTAGAGGAAGATGAGATCGCCGGTACAAAAGTATCCGCACCCCAAGCCTATATCGGGCACCTTTTGATGGGAATGTGGTTGGACCGAGAAGGCGTCGATCTTGACTCGGTTGAATGGGTCAACTTGAACGCTGACGAAGCGGTCGGCCCAATGCTGTCGGGTGATCTTGCCGCAGGCTACATGTACGAGCCGTGGATTTCAAAGGTTCTTGAGGCGAGCCCTGGTGCTCGCAGCGTGATCAACACCGGTGACCCCGAGCTTCTGAAGTCGGGCATTTACATGGATGCGATGTATATGAACACGAACTTTATCGCAGAGAACCGCGAAGCAGCGCTCGCCGTTCTAAAGGCGCGCTGGGACGGGTTGTCTTATTGGAACCAAAACGTTGAAGAGGCCAATAAAGCGATGGCGGCATTCCTACAGTGGCCAGAAGAAGACATTGGTTATGTGATTGGAACGGACGGCAAAAGCCTTGATGGCGGCATTTACATGCTCGACTTCGACGAATCTGCTCGGATTTGTGGTGTTTTGGACGGCGAACCGCCGTTTGAGATGGGAAACGGTGCTATGACCGGAACAATCCAAACGATCAACGAATGGTGGGTCAAGCTGGGCCTGATGGAAAACACAGTCAATGCCGCTGCAGGTGTCGATTGCAGCTTGATGGGTGATCTTGTCGCCGCAGGTTATCGCCAAGACCTGCAACCAAATTGATGTAATCCTCCCTAGACCTGTGCGTGCTTTGGGTGCGCACAGTGCAATCAATGGGTGAGAGAGAGTGAATGACACAAACCAAGCCCAAAAGGGACTTCTTTGCAGTAAGATCGCCTGTTGGACGCGTTCAAGGCACTATATCAGCAATAGGTATCTGGGCTGTTTTTTTTGGCGTCTGGATCCTCGCTACAAGTTTGGGCTGGGTGAATGAGCTCTTGGTCCCTTCGCCTCAGAAAGTATTGGCGGCGACGTACGATTTGTTCGTAAATCGCGGTTTCTCAAGCGACGTTTTAGTCTCGGTTTGGCGCGTGTTTATTTCCTTTGCGATGGCCTGTTCGGTTGCCATTCCATTGGGCGTCGCCATGGGGACGTTCGCGTCAATCGAGGCGATTTTTGCTCCGTTTGTCTCAGCTTGGCGCTATCTTCCAGCGCCTTCATTTATTCCAATTCTTTTGATGTGGTTTGGAACCGGCGAGGCACCAAAGCTTGCCCTTTTGTTCATCGGCGTCATTTTCTTTCTCATCACCTTGGTGATGGACCACACAAAAAATGTTCGCAAGGAGCTGATTGAAACCGCCCTCACGTTGGGCGCAAGTCGATACATCGTAGTTGTAAAGGTGGTCTTTCCCGCCGCATTACCCGACATCGTGACCGCCATGCGCCAAATGCTGGCTATGGCATGGACCTATCTGGTCATTGCCGAAATCGTAGCATCTACCACCGGCATTGGTGCGATGATGATGCGCGCAAGAAGGTTCTTGAAAACCGACGAAATTCTATCTGGCATCATTGTCATCGGTGTCTTGGGCTTGCTTACCGATGTGCTCTTTCGCGTGTTACACCGCCGTTTATTCCCCTACCTTGAGGTGAAGCACTGATGTCTGATGCACAACTCGAAGTCCGTGACGTCTCAAAGACATTTTCTCTTGGTCGTGGAAAAACACTGAAGGCTGTCGAAGGTGTAACCTTCGGAGTGGAGCAAAACTCAATTTGCGCGCTGCTGGGTCCCTCTGGTTGCGGAAAGTCTACCGTGTTGCGGATGATGGCAGGGCTAGAAACCCCAACAGAAGGCCATGTGCTCATTGGCGGAGAAACGGTGACCGGCCCGGGACAAGATCGCGGCGTGGTGTTCCAGGCCTACACATCATTCGATTGGTTGTCCGTGCGGAAAAATGTCGAATTCGGGATGAAGGCTAACAACATCGACGCTGCAACACGTAGAGAACGCGCCGATCATTTCCTGAACCTTGTGGGGTTGAGCAAGTTTGCAGATGCGTATCCTTCACAACTTTCTGGCGGTATGCGCCAACGGGTCGCCATCGCACGCACCCTCGCCAACGGGCCCGAAGTCTTGCTGATGGACGAACCATTCGGCGCACTGGATGCCGAGACCCGCTGGTTGATGCAGGAACTAATGATCGACGTCGCGGAAAAGACTAACACGACGATAGTTGTCGTGACCCATGACTTGGAAGAAGCGATTTTCCTTGCAGATAAGATCATCTTTTTGTCAACTCACCCTGGCCGCCTGAAAGAAGAGATTACCCCAGAGTTCAAAGCGGGAAAGCGGATCGGTGACAAAGAACGCATTATTCGAATGGATGGCTATTCAGAGCTTGAAGAAAAGCTGATGCGTTTGATGCGCGAAGAAGGTCACCGCGAGACTTAAGAAGGAGCACCAATGTCCATTTCATTCGATTTTACAGGCAAATCTGTGCTTGTCACCGGCGCCAGCAGCGGCATCGGACAGGGCGTTGCGGCAGCCTTCGCTAATGCAGGCGCGGACCTTACGATCCTCTCTTCAACAGATAGCATTCATGATGCCGCCACAGCGATGCACGGCAATGTGAAAGCGATCAAATGCGATATATCCGATGCATATGCCGTGACAGCGGCACTTGCCGACATTGAGCGCGTCGATGTGTTGATCAACAACGCAGGCCTCGAGAAACCGACCCCGTTGAGCGGGACTAACCCATCGGGCGATGCTACATTTGAACGTGTGATTGCGATCAATGTGAACGGTACTCGGAACGTCACTGACACCCTGATCAATCGGATTCCTGATGGGGGGCGCATCATTATCACGTCGTCGATTTGGGCGAAAACGGCTGTCGGTGGCTTTTCTGCTTACGTTGCCTCGAAACATGCAAATGTCGGTCTAATGCGAACTTGGGCACAAGAGCTTGGGCCGCGCGGTATCCGCGTCAATGCAATCTGCCCGGGTTGGGTCAAAACAGGTCCGGCGATGGCGTCGTTAGGCGAATTGGCAAAGGCCAGCGACACCAGTGAGGAAGCGCTATTGGCTGAAATTATGTCTGCTCAAGCCATTGATGGATTGATGACACCGGACGACATGGCCGATACTTATATGTTCCTGGCCAGCGAGGGTAGCCGTAACATCACCGGGCAAGCGATTAACGTCGATCGCGGCGAGGTAATGTCGTGAGCCTTGCGGGGCAAACTGCGTTTGTCACCGGTGGGTCACGTGGCATCGGACGTGCAATTTGCATCGCTCTGGCTGAACAAGGTGCACGTGTTGCGTTCTGTCATGCTGACGATCGAAAGGCAGTTGATACCTTGGCTGAGATTAACGTTCTGTCCGAGGGCTTTAGCTTTGCATGTGATATTTCCAATGAAGATGATGTTGAAGCGTTTTTTGTTAAGTCGGAACAGGCACTGGGGGCAGCGGCGATCCTCGTGAACAACGCTGGTATTCTTAAAGAAGCACCGCTTGCGCAAACCGCTGTGCAGGATTTTGATCGTGTCATCGCTGTTAATTTACGCGGGGCATTCCTCGCATCGCGGGCGTTTGTGCGGCGCGCGACATCGGGCAGGATCATTTGCATCGCAAGTGATCTTGGCGTGTTGGGTCGCGAACATATGTCGGCGTATTGTGCCTCAAAAGGTGCCATCATCAGTATGACGCGCAGTATGGCGCACGAATTTGCGCCTGATATTTTGGTCAACGCAGTCGCGCCGGGATCAGTTACCACAGACATGACCAAACCCGAATCAATGAGCCCAGAAGCGTTGGCCAAAGACTTGGCCACACCTTTGGCGCGCTTTGGTGACCCAAAAGAAATCGCATCTATGGTCAGCTATTTGGCCGGCCCTGACAGTAAATTCATCACAGGCCAGTGTTTCGGCGTGAATGGTGGAAGTGTAATGCATTAATGGAGAATGACAATGAGCGATAAGTTTTTCCAACCGGTTTCCGGCTTCGATCTCCCCCGTTTTGCTGGCGTTGCGACCTTCATGCGTTTGCCGCACGTCGCGCTTAATAATCCAAAAATCGAGGATGTTGAAATTGGCCTGATAGGCGTGCCTTGGGATAGCGGCACCACCAATCGCGCCGGCCCACGCCACGGGCCGCGCCAACTGCGTGATATGTCGACCATGATGCGGGCGCAAAACGGGGCGACCGGCATTCGCCCGTTTGAGCTCGCGAATTGCGCTGATCTTGGGGACGTTGCGCCAAACCCCGCAGATCTTATGGATACGATGTCGCGAGTTACGGCATTCTATGAGGACGTCAAAGCCTCGGGCATTCGCCCAATGACCGCAGGAGGGGATCATCTAACCTCTTTGCCGGTGTTGCGAGCTTTGGCCAAAGATGCGCCGATGTCGATGATCCATTTCGACAGTCACACTGACCTGTTTGATAGCTATTTTGGCGGCACAAAGTACACCCATGGCACACCGTTCAGACGCGCGGTTGAAGAGGGTCTGCTTAATCCAAAGAAAGTCGTTCAGATCGGCATTCGCGGATCAACCTATGACAACGAAGATCGGGATTTTGCGGATGCTGTCGGCATCCGAGTCATCCCAATAGAGGAATTTCACGCACGTGGTGTTGACGACGTGATGGAAGAAGCCTGTGAAATTGTTGGGCAGTCTGAAACATATATTTCGTACGATATCGACTTTGTTGACCCCACCTTTGCGCCTGGGACCGGCACACCTGAAATTGGTGGGCCCAATTCTTATCAAGCAGTCCAGGTTGTCCGAGCGTTAGACAAAGTAAACATCATTGGTGCGGACTTGGTCGAAGTTTCGCCCCCTTTTGATCAGAGCGGAGGCACGGCATTCTTAGGAGCCTCAATTATGTTCGAACTCCTTTGTGTTATGGTGCCATAGCATTGCGGTTTAATGCTTTGGCTAAGAAGCTGACATTGGAGCGCCTGTAGCGAATGCGTACTTCGTCCGGTAGGGTCGGGAGTGGTGGTCAGGACGGGGGTTTCACCGCGCCTTTCCAAACTTGTCCCTGCTGGCATCGTTGAATTTGTAGGGCATCTACCGTGGCTCCCGTCAGAGAAAACTCTCGAAATACCGAAACCGGCCGATCCATGCAACACGCCTGCGCCCATCCATACTTGCCAGTAGCTGTTGACGGTTAGAGGATGCCCAGGGGGTGTTTGGGGTCGTCAACACACAGATGCCTATATTTGGAAATCTGAATCCCATTATTAGAACCTGCATCTAAAGTAGATTTTTTTTTGTGGCAAAGTTCGGTCTGATAAGACTTTCTGAAGGACTGATCCATGCGGCCCATGTTAAAGTATTCAAATATTTTATTTTTATCCATTCTCTTTTTTACACTAAACTCTTTTTTACACTAAACGGCACATCAGTTTATGCTGCGTTTATAGTGGATGGCACGTCATATAATGTTGGTGGAACGGGGTGACAAGTTCTCCCGGTGCAGGTGGCCCTATTACTAAGGCTATTATCATAACAGTGGACAACAAGGGTGGTGATATCTCCACCTGTGACGTCTCAGGCATTACTGACATGAGCTATTTGTTTTCTGGTGGAAACAGGTACCGTCCCGAAGGCTGCATTGGACAACCGCGGTTAGGCCTTTGGTATGATGATAGCGCTCAAAATGT
>CAJWGN010000141.1 GCA_913031035.1 uncultured Gammaproteobacteria bacterium | reverse complement strand
TTTCGGCACTGGTCAGGTTGTGCATGTTTGAAGAAGAAGCCGCTTCTAAGGTGAACCAGTAGAAGTCTGGGTTGACGTCGATAGAAGTATAGAACTCGAGATATGGCTGATGCTCAGAATCTGATCGTGGAAGATCTGCTCCCTCAAAGTCGTAGCCTGCCCAAGAGTGAACAACTAAGCAGGTATTATTGCCTAGGCTTCTAACAACTCCTGACTTAAAAAAATCTGTTGCGCCGGAGGCAACTCCGCCATTGTCTGGTACGCAGGTGACGAACCCCGCATCATAAATCATTTTGGAAGCCACAAGATTTGCTTCATCATCGTCTGATCTGGGCCATAGGCCATGATGATTGGTTTAACTTCTGGATTGTTGTTGATTAAATTAGTCACTTTTTGGGGTGTTGAGCTATCGATCAAGCCTAGGAAAATCGCTCTAGTTCCATCGACGGTCAAAGTTTAAGACTGCTCAGTGGGCTGGTGTCGAACACCCCGCTGCTGCATGCCTCTACCTCGGCAACTGTTACCATTCTGGCTCCGAAGGAAGCCGCTTGCAGTGGCACCGAAAAAGTCGCCACATTGGAGAAGAATTCCGTCGGTCCTGATGCGGTATAAGGCTGAACTGCCAGGTAGAAGGCGGAGCCCGGTGGCAACGAAGCGGAAATAGTGTCGGTAGCGCCAAGGTCCAAACTTGCCACAGAGCTTGAGCTGGAAAGGGCGCACAGAATAAGTTACAGCCGCTGGCGCCGGCAAATGCAGACCAACTTATTGTAACGGTAGTTCCGGAGATGCTTGTTGTTAATACCGGCGCCGCATTTTCTTCTTTGAGAGTCGTAAAAGTAGCATCGGTTGCGTTTTGGGCTGTAAAGTTGGAGAGTGCAGCTACACTGGCATAAGCCCTTGGTACATTCGGATCGCCACAGGTAGGTCTGGTCTCGGTGCCGCCAAAACTGGACAAACCAGCTTGGACATGACAGTTGCCGTTGGCGATTGTAAGGGGGCCGGCGCTATCACCTTGGCAGGTATCAGTTGTGTCAGTCGCCGTTACGCCTTTTGCGCAAATCAACTTGCCAGTTATGTACCCTCCGTAAACGATGCTGCAAGCCTCATTGCTAACGATTTTTTGGTTTGCAGGGAGCAGTGTAGTGGGTGGCTCAACTGACACATTGTCAGCGTCTACTTCTGTTGTCCTCCAGCCCATAACCAGTGCCATTGTTTCAGCTGGGACGGCAGGGGCATCGCCGGAAAGAAGTTGCACAGGCTGCAAATTAACAGCGGCTGTCAACTCGACGAGTGCAATGTCGAAATCATCTTTATTTGGGCTTGTAGCCCCATCCGGCCTATAGCTTGGGTGGACAATGATCTGCCCTATTTGGGGGACAGTTGCATCGGTTGCCAGTGCGGAGGTGTCGGAGTTGGTGGTGTCTGAATTGAGGATAATTGTCGACATGGGAGCTGCTGGAATATCGATTGCATCACCGTCGAAATAAAGAAAAAATGGCCGGCCGCTAGCACTCACGTTGAAGAGATTGAGCTCGCGCCGCAAAATTAATCGCCTTCGGAATCTGCTAAAGGGACTATCCATGGATAGGTAGAAGAAGAACCTGCAGCGCCATTAATGATCTCGGACCTGCCGCTTGTTTCCACCCCGAAAGGGTTTTTCCCTTGTGCCATTGCGACATGGCTAAGCATACTTAACAAAACACTCGTCAATATTTGATTTCATCTTCTCGATTTCATCTTTAAATTCTGTTTTACTAAATCCACAGGGGATCTAGGCACAATTATTCGTGCAGGTTCTTCGCGGTTTTCCTTTTTAAAGAACGTTGATTTCATAATATTTTTAGTGATTTTAGCGGGCGGTAGATCCCTATTTTTCTGTTATCCTCTAGAGTGCTAGCACGTCTTGCAACAGCTGGGAGGCGTGGTAAACTCGCTAGAAAGAGCCCCTTTTTGGGACGTCTGTACATCACTGATTTGAGCAATCCATATGCCTGCGAATCCCATTTCACGCCGATCATTTCTACAATCTTCTAGTACTTTAGTTAAAGGTTCCTTCATTGCCCTAACGGCCCCGGCCATACTTGCGGCTTGCCAACGGGCGGAAGAAAACATTGGGTCAACTGAACCAAGTTTTAACACGCTTACTGAGATCGAAGGAAAAGAGCTGCGTGCTATTGCCGCTCGTATTATTCCAACCGATGAAACCCCTGGTGCAGAAGAGGCTGGTGTTATTTATTTTATTGACGCGGTGCTCGGAGACAACGCAGAAAAAGAATATGGGCAAGTCAGATTAGCACTGCGAGAAATACAAGCGGTGAGTGTTGTGAAGTTTGGTGCGTCGTACTTTTTTGAATTAACAGCCGAGCAACAAGACCAAGTACTAACGGATATGGAGACTACCCCTTTTTTCGCTACCATTCGTTACCTAACCATAGCGGGGATGTTCTCACTGCCTGAGTACGGCGGCAATAAGAACAAGATCGGTTATAAACTAATAGGTTTTAATGATGCTCATGCTTGGTCCGCGCCTTACGGTTTCTATGATGCTGACTACGCACTCAAGGGAGAGTAACAATGGCACAGGCACCGTTTTCAACTAGAGATACCGTAGATTTTGTTGTTGTGGGTTCCGGCGCGGCCGGTGGAATTATGGCCAAGGAATTATCAACGGCAGGTTTTAGTGTTGTTGTATTAGAGCAAGGGCCCTATCTTAAGGCTGGCGATTTCAAGCATGATGAGTGGGGTTATGACCACAATGAAGATCTGACATGGGGGGCTCGTCAAGGCCATCCCCAAACCTTCCGTAAATCTGAGTCAGATGTTGCTGAGCTTAGTACCAAGGCTTCACTTGGCTATGCTCACAATGTAGGCGGGAGCAGTGTTCATTTCTCAGGTAATTTTTGGCGCTTACGAGAAATAGATTTTATCGAAGCGAGTGTTAAAGGCAGTATCGCAGGAACAAACTTTGTCGATTGGCCGATTACTTACGCAGAGCTTGAGCCTTATTATACCAAGGTGGATTGGGAAATCGGTGTATCTGGTCTTCAAGGGCCCTGGGATCCACCACGTTCACTTGAATATCCCTGTCCGCCAATGCCGATAAAATCTCCCGGCGTGCTGTTGGAGAGAGCTGGCAAGCAATTGGGTTTAAATCCTTATCCGGCCCCTGTCGCTATTTTATCTCAGCCACATAATGGCAGGCCTGGCTGTATTCACTGTGGGTTTTGCAATGGTTTTGGCTGTGAAGTAAACGCGAAGTCATCGTCGATGGCAGCGATGATGCCAATTGCTCTGAGCACTGGCAACTCCGAACTTAGAACAGGCTGCACGGTGCATCGAGTTAATACTGATGAGGCTGGCAAAGCCTCTGAGGTGGTTTACTGGGATGAGGGCGGCGTTGAACATGCGCAAAAAACTCGCGCCGTGGTGTTAAGTGCAAATGGTGCAGAGACCCCAAGGTTATTGCTTTTATCTGAGTCTGCACAGCACCCTGATGGACTGGCTAACTCTAGTGGATACGTTGGTAAAAACCTTATGTTTAATGGCTATTCTAGTGTGGCTGGGCTGTTTGATGAGCCGGTTAATGGCCATAAAAGCATTCCTGCAACGAGGGTGATACATGACTTCTATGAGTTAAGCGGTGAGTTAGGATTTTATGGTGGCGGCGGAATAGACTCTCGCCACCTCTCAAGAGGGACCCCTATGGGGTTCGCTCTTGGTGGCAGCCATTTTGGCGGTCCCAAGTGGGGAAGCGAATACAAGCGAAATTTAGAACGAGAGTTTACTCATTCGGCAGCTTTTGATGGGCACACAACTTCATTGCCACTGTCGAGTAACAGTGTCAGCTTGGATCCTGATGTTGCTGATAAATGGGGGCGGCCTGCGCTGCGCTGCACCTATATGGATCACCCGGATGATATCGCGACAATGAAGTTTTTTTATGAGAAGTCGCTAGAGTTGATGGAAGCCGCGGGAGCAAAAAGCACGACAGGCTACTATCCGGAAAACGGCCAAGAGGGGAATGTACACTTATTGGGAACTTGTCGCATGGGAAACGATTCAGCTAGCTCTGTAGTGAACAAATTCAACCGCGCTCATGATGTGTCGAATTTGTTTATGGTTGATGGCAGCAGCTTGGTGACCTCAGGGCGAGGCCAGCCGACCATGACTATAATGGCGCTGGCATTTCGTGCAGCCGACAACATAATTCAAGCGGCAAATCGCGGCGAGATATAATCTCGCCAAGGCTATGATTTTCTTTAAAAGAAAGGTAATCCGCCGCTATTGATCAGCAGCGCTTCTGATGCTCGCAAAGATGGATGAAGATCCATCTTTGTTCATTAGTAAAACGTCATAGGGTGTGAATCGATTTCCCATTTCCATGCCAGGCCCACCTATAGGCATGCCCGGAACAGTTAACCCCAGTGCGTTCTCTGGTGGATTGGCTAGAAATAGGTCCACGAATTTTGCCGGTATATGGCCTTCGAACAGAAAACCTTCGTCAGTCACTGCCGTATGGCAAGATGCCCATTCTGGTTTGATACCGAGCTCTTCTTTCACTTTGTTTAGATCAGTGGGGTGAAACACCGTCGAGTGATAATTGTTTTCGTCCATGTGCTTTATCCATCCTACACAGCACCCACAGCTTTCGCTTTTGTAAACGTTAAGTACGACATCATCAATAGATTGGGCGTGTAGCGTTGGTGCGATCAACATGGGTATAAAACCTAATAGGGCAGCGAAAAAGCGCTGTTTTAAAATGCTGTGAACTCTAAAATAGGTATTCATAGATCCTCCGGTAACTTTTTTGGTGAGTATTCTCAAGCTCTTGCTGCGATTGTCCAAGTTTTAGTTTCTATTGTCCAATGGCTGCGGACTCTGTCTGGCGAATACCAAACCGAAGCCAGCCACTCTCATTTGAGTTGTCAGAATTTTCCAACAGCTTATTCAGAGCTGCTAATCTTGCATTAAGTGCTGTTTCATTAGTTGGGTCAGCTTTTAAGGCAATATCTGCTGCATGGAGCGCCAGCTCGAATGCGTCCGATTCAAAGTATGTCATCGCCAATTTCCCTACTGCATCGGCGCCACCGGCGAGGGCAACTATGTCTGGGTATACATCTGATGGAGGTGTCGAAAACATGGTCGAGGGATTGCCATCAAACCAGCCAATATAGTTCTCAAAAATCCCTCTTACCGACCACGCGATCGAGCCATACCCCTCCCCTATATCTAAATCTGCCGGCAGTTTTATCTCTTCCATCAGGGTGTAAACATCTTTGCCTTGATTCATCCCTAGTACAGTTTGATCATGAACGTAAACAATAGCGTCTCGATAGCGACCTGCTGCTGCCTCGATGTTGGTGTTGCCGAAAATCGCATCGCCATGGCTTGGGATGAGTATTTCAGGCTCTAATGCTAATATTTTGTCAATAGAGTTGGCGTAGTCAAGCGCCCAGCGGGGCTTGGTGCCTCGAAGAGTGTACATATTTGGAAAGGATTCGTAATAGTTGTCGCCAACAAATACTGCAGAGTATTGAGGCAGCCATACGCTAAGGTGGTCGTACGTTTCGCCAGGTGAGTGCATAATAACGAATTCAATGCCCCCTAGTTCAAAACGGTATTCGTCATCAAACAATATGGTAGGTTTTATTTCTGCGCCATAATTATCATCTTGATTGGCGGGTTCAGGAATGCTCGATCTAACTTGGACAATGTTGCCGGCAAGTGCGGGAAACTGGGCGGCATTGCGTTGACCGAAAAGACTTCTCAATCTGTACTGATAATTTACAAATTCAAAGTGTTCTTCTTGGGCGATGATTTCGGTGTCTTCCTGGCGCCATAAATCAACGCCACCGGTGTGATCGGGATGGGCATGAGTCAATATAATATATTTAATCGGGCCGTCGTCTATCTCCGATAAGAGTTTTTTGTGGCGAGGAGCATTTACCGATAATGAAGTGTCAACGATGACATTGCCTTCAGATGTTTTTATGAGGAAGCTGTTGCCAAAGCCTGTGGCTTGGAAAATCACCTCATTAATTTTTATAGCTTCGGTTTGGGTGGCGCCGGCGAGCAAAGGATTGCCTCCTGTTACCTGAGCGGTTGATGCTATGGGATGTAACAGTAAAACGGAAAAGAGGAATACAATTTTCGTTTTAATATTCGCTTGAAGTTGCAAGAGCGGATTCCTTTGGGTTGGTTAATTTAGTCCAGTAGTCGACTACGAGTTTGATAGAGAATTTTAAGCTGCTCAGGGTTTAATGATAAAAGTCGGGCGATATTTTTTGCATTGGTATTGATGAATTCATCATCCAGTAGTGCGGAGTTATCAGTTGGCCAACCCGTTGCAAAAAGGACTTGCTGGGGGTCCAGTTGTATTATTCTATTAGATAACTGCTTATTCTGATTCATTAGGGTTTTTTGAGATTGAGAGCTTAGTGCGGAATTAGGCGCCACAATAACGCCGGCCAGATCGAACTGGAAATTACTGGGCTCTAAACGCCCGTCTATAAAAGCCTCGGTGAACTGTGCCATTGCTCTGTCTGCCCCGTCGTCATAGCCGCCGGAACCCGCTAAGTGAGCAATTTGCATAACAATGGAAGGGGCCTCAGATAAGACCTTGTCGATAAACAGCTTTATATCGATTGAACCGTAATCGGGTTCGCGGGTGCGTGTGTGTATCAGTACAGGAAACTGCAGGGCCTCAAGAAATCCAAAGACAGTGGCTAATTTGCGAATTTGAGCGCTGCTGCGAAGATCAATGTCAGAATTTTCAAAATGTAGATGCAGTCCTTTAAGGCCTAGGCGCTGAGCGCAACGTTGGATTTCATCGAGGGCATACTCGGCAAGCGGATTGACTGAGCACAATCCACTGAGTCTGTCGGGTGCAATTGCAACTTGCTCAGCGGTGTAGTCATTTTCCCTCATTACCAGGCTATATTCTCCGCTTGGATTCAAATCAGGCATGCTAAATAAGTAGGCACTTGAGATCACCAGGGCTTCAGGAACTGCAGCAGCATCCAGAGCCGCTAAAATATCTTGGCCTGTAATTGGCTTTAAATTGGGTAGGGACTCTAAGGACTCTTTATTTTGCTGAATCTGAGAAAGTAAGTCCGCTGCGGCTTCAGATCTCAAGTGTAAATGGTGTTCAGCAACCACCCGGGGAGACTCCGCTGCCCAAGCCGGCTGACAAAGGACTAGTAAAGTGAGTAGTTTGAGGAGAGGCTTATTCACTGGGATTTAACATTAACAGGCAATTACTCTAATTTTAGCACGCTAGCTTAAATAGCCGCGAGCCTGAAGTCGAGGATTAGTGGCGGTTTTGTTGCGATTTTGTCTAAAATTGCGGGCCAGTAAAGTGTCTGTGTCTCCCGAATTTAAGCGTTTGCCGTAACTTTAAATTGGCACTAGTTTTGTGCCATGACTACTACCGCCCAGCCCTTTCCCAAGAGTGAGATGGCACGCTTACCCTTCATCGATAGCTTGCGTGGGTTTGCGTTGCTGGGTAGCTTGCTGATGAATATTATTGGCTTCCCTTTTCCTTTTCCTTTTCCTTTTCCTTTCCCGTTCCCTCGTATTTTAATCCAACGTTTGATAATTCTACCGAGGGAATAAATTTCTTCGTTTATGGTGTTATGGACATATTCGCTGAGGATGCTATGCGAGCAAGACTTTCGATGTTGTTCAACGCTGGGCTGCTCCGTTTTATGGCTAAAGATAATGCCCCGGATGAGCAGATAAAGTGCTTGTACTTCCGCTGAATGTCCCTACTTGCGGGGTTTGGGGTGGTTGATGCTTATCTTTTTCTCTGGCTGGGAGATAGATTGTTTTTTTACGGTGTGGCTGGATTGATATTGTACTTTCCTTCACAACTTTCCTTCACAACTTTCCCCACAACTTATCACCAGCCAAGCTGGTCGCCTCAGGACTGCTCTTGCTTTGCGGTTTGACAGTGTTCCATAGCGTTAGCCATATCGAGGCGAGGCGATTGACCGAGCAGGTAAGGTTAGTTCAGGCGCTTCTCCCAGAAGTGATCAAGACTGCTGATCAGTTAGAAGGACTGGCGCGGCGGAATACCTTTCTTAGCGATCAATTTCTTACTCAAGCATAAGTTGATGAGGAAATTTCGCAGCGGCAGTTCGGCTATACAGAACTGCTGATCGGCCAAGCACCCATAACCCTGATATTACAAACCTGAGGCTTAGTGTTTGGCTCATTGTGGGACGCGCTAGCGACGATGCTGTTGGGGGATAGCTTTGATGAAATGGCGGGTTTTCACGCGGAACTCTCGTTTCGCTTTTATGGCTTGCTCTGCG
>CAJWGN010000140.1 GCA_913031035.1 uncultured Gammaproteobacteria bacterium | reverse complement strand
TGAGTAGTGGGCTCGTTTGAGTAGTGGGCTCGTTTGAGTAGTGGGCTCGTTTGAGTAGTGGGCTCGTTTGAGTAGTGGGCTCGTTTGAGCAGTGGGCTTGTTTGAGTAGTGGGCTTGTTTGAGTAGTGGGCTCTTTGTCCTGTCAACGCTTACACCTAAGTTTTGAACCTTTCGGTTCTTAAAATCTAAGTACTCCGACCCCTTTGACTAAACAAAGGCTGGTAATAGAGCATCGATTGCTACGCCCAGCAACAAAGGCAAACCTCGCGCCGATTCTTTCGCGAAGTAAATGGCTGCCTTTTCTAGTATTTCGCTCTCTTCCTTGAGTCTTCGATTTTTAGCTCGCAACCTGACTTTTTCATCGGTAGAAGTTTGTGGATTGCGTTTACCATGGCCAGCTAACGCCCTGCGGCCATGGGTTTCAAGTTCTTCTTTTCATCTGTATAGATGGGTGCATTTAATGCAGAATTCTCTGGCTAGTTGCGCCACATCCTTATCACCTTTCCCCGGTAGAGCAACGCCTTCACGCTGAAACTCGGAGCCGAACACTTGCCTTTTTCTGGTCGATATACTCACTTTACTTTAGGACTGTTGCCCCTATTAGAAAGTATGCGTCAAACTGGGGTAAGTTTAGAGTGTCCCCTGCTGTCCCGTTAATCCGCTTCGCTCAATCGCCGGGACTATAGGCACGCTGCGTATTTGCAATCACATCATCCCAGTGAAACCACGCCGGTTTGAAGCGCCGTTCCGACAAGAGTTTTGCCTGATCGAAAAAGTGTGGTGATTCTGGGTTGTGGCTCTGCCCATAGTGCAAGTAGCTCGCGGCCTTCACTCCATCCGGATGGAACTCATAAACCGCCTTATAAGACGACCCGGTAGTTGCATACTCAAATTGCCGATTAGGATCATCCGTCGGCGAGGTATGATAAATAGTAAAAGCAACACCAAGCGGACCGCGCACGCCCGCTACGCCCAGACTTGGCTCACGATCATCGAACGGAACGCTGCTAGAGCTGCCATAAGGCGCGTGTCGCTGAAGTCGATGTACGTCGCCGTAGGAAACCTGCCAAGTACCGTAACGACCTTCCAGCGTCTTCGCTGCGCGAGCAAGCGCGCGAAATCGCGCGGGAATGTCTGCCACGAATTCCTCTTTCAAGGTTTCAACCGGATAGCCTCTGCCGTAAAGCTCCTCGTACCACGCGACGGCGAGTGTTGTTTGAGTCGATTTAAGTGAACTGCGGTAATCCCAATCGAGAAGGTGTTCGAGATAGGGACTTACTTCGCTAGCAAGCTCTGGATGAGTTTGTTGCAACGATTCGAAACGGCGTTGATAACGCGGTAGTTCCGTCATCGGCCAGTAAAGCGTCGTGTCGAACGCCATCTCCTGCCACTTTTCGAACGTCACATCGTTAGCTTGACGCAGCAACCAACGAGACATTTGCGCCCGACGCTTGTCATCCGTGGCATCTTCTACCATGTAGGCTGGGAAATCTAACATCGACGGATTCCCATCGTCGGTTGTTGTGAATGGGGTCGAATTGGTGTTTTGCATGAAGCCAGAAGCTGGATTAAAGACCTGCGGCAGCTCCTCAATAGGATGGAAATCGCCCCACTCCAGTTCAGGATCGGAACCGTCTACAGGTTTCGTCCAATCAACACCAAGCTTGCGTTTCGCGACCGTGCCATTGTAGAGATAGAAGATGTTGCCGTCAGCATCGGCATACATTGTGTTGAACGTTTGCAGCTGAAGGCTCGATGCTGCTGCGTACCACTCGTCGAAATTCGTCGCGCGCGACTGGGCAAGCGACTGCACCATACGCGAACCGTCGTAAAGTCGCGGTACTTTTATTGCAAGAAAATGCGATTCGTCTTCTTGCTTGGTTATCGGGCCGTGATGGCTCTTGCGCAGCTGATAGCGCCGCGGCTGGGCTTCGCCCTTCACAGCGAGCTCAATCTCCCAAGACTCTGCACGCCGCCAATCGTCGCCATAACGATACAGATCAGGATCGCTTGGATGATCAAAGGTCAGTCGATACACGTCCGAGATATCCGCTTCGTTGACCGTATAGGCCCAACCAAGATGGTTGTTAAAACCGGCGGTTGGGAACGGTGCACCCGGATACATTGCTCCGGAAAAATCCCAACCTGAATCGCTCTTCACGTGCATTTCGGTGAACATACCTGAGCCATACCAAGGTTGATGGGGATTGATGAACAGCATTGCGGTGCCGTTGCGAGTGCGGTCGGGCCCAATTGCCCATTGATTCGAGCCTAGCGATGCGAGCTCCTCAGCTTCCAATCGCGTCACCTCGCGGGACGGTGCATGTGCCGCACCTAGCAAGCGCGGCAATATCATGTAGCGCTCAAAAGCCAGCACGTGCCACGGTTCCATTCGGGTAATGAGACGCGGAGTTACATCCGGATTGCGCTCGAGAAAAAAGTTATAGCCGTCGGCAAAAGCGCGAGCAAGCGTTTGTATTTCTAACGGGAGCGAGGTGAAATCGCGCTGCGAACTTCCGACGATGTCAAAAAGCGCGACGTCCAGATCACTGCTAACTCCGGAATCGCCAACCATTTCGGCGTAGCGCCCAAGCGCTTTTATATAGGTGTCTTCAAGCTGCCAGAAATGGTCTTCACTCTGCGCCCAGGCGGAGCCGAACACAACGGCAGCATCGGACTCTCCGCGGATGTGCGGCACACCCCATTGATCACGGTGAATAACGACCTGATTTGCCAGCGACGAGGCATATGCTGGGCCGGCCAAACAAAATAGGATTAACAGACTGCTAAGTAACTCGATGAATTGACGTGATCGCATTTGGTCAGCACCTCTGAAGTAGAAAGAATAAAGGTATCTTTATACTGGCAAGTTGTCTAGATCAAAGCATAGGGGACACTCACAACTTAACGACTTAATCAGTTTGATTCATGGCGCATTTGCAGAAGGAGAAAGGCCTATGATTGATGAAGTATTAGCAGCTAGATACCGCCGGGCGCGAAGGATAATCAGCGCGGAAGTACTTCGAACATCCAGGTATCACCGTTCGTCACTACCGAATCGTCTCGGCCTGCTCCGGCCCCATATTTACGACTAAACTCTGAAAGCACGGGCATCACTATTGCCCCACCCATGATGCGGTCAAGGCGCTGCTCGTAGAGCTTGCCATCGATTCTCAGAATTATGCGATCTTCTTCAGCGAGGTGGTGTGGCCACTGCTTCCAGAGCCCGCCGTAGCCGGTGTTCATGTAACCGCTCACAACGAATAAGCGCTCCTCGGCGACGCCGAGCCAGACAGTGCGGGAAGTAGTTGGGTCGAGCGTTTGAAACTCGATTTCTTGCCGATCTTTTATGAAATCCCAACTTGCCGGCGTCTTTGTTAGTTCGCCGCTTGTGAATGGGCCGCCTGAGATGATCTCCAGAGGACCGTCGTGGAAGCGCATACCAAAGAAGAACGCGCCAAGAGATAGCGCGATGACGAGTATGAGTATGCTTATAACGCGTAAGAAGGGATGCATTGTTGGGGCTCCTAATTTAGAGGGTATATATGGTTAGTTTATTTTTTAGATTGACCAGGGCAATAACCGTAGGTCTGTCAATTATAAAACGGCTGCCCTTGAGTCGCTTGAAAAAAGGTATGCAAAGAATATGACGCGTAAATTACTGAAAATGTAACAACTAGAATGCATGCAATATTTTTGCGCAGTTGCTGCGGCAAAAGGAGAGCGAATAATGGAACTGCCTGCATCGCATGTAGGCCAAAGAAGTGAGCTACTCGGAGATCTCCTCCGTCAGTTGCCCAATTGAAAAGCCATATGCCGTTTGCGTCGGTTGCAGCAGCGTTCACCCAGTGGCTGGTTTGAGCTCCCAAATAAACACCAAATCCCCCGCCCAGTGCAAATGTAAGCCCAAGCCCGATAACTATTGAGACTACTATAGGGTCTGTTTTGGCGTTTTTTAGGGCAATAACCCAAGCAAAAAGTAGCGGGGCAGCCACCGTCCATAAAGCTCCAATGCCCATCATCTGGTACATTGTTGTGTGGAACCTTGTGCTGTAGTTAAAGTGCGAAGCTTCACCTAGCGCGGCCTGAATGGTTATGTAAGCCATTTCTAGAGCTACGATTAGGGAAATCGATACGGCTACCCGACGACCTGTTCCGGTTTGGAGGTAACCGTCAGGAAGGTAGCGGGCAAAAATTAGTAGTGTGGGAAAATACACTGCAAAAGAAAGCGCGAACTTGAAAGGCTTATCCCATATCGAAATTCCATTTATCACTCGCTCATCGATGGCCCCGGCTAGTAAGCAGAACAGCATCAGACTCACGAGCCCCAAGGTGGCATAGAACCATGTGGGCTCAAAGTTTCTATAGGTCCGCCAAAACTCCCATTGCAAAGGCCCTGGTAACGATTGATGATTCATGACGAGGCTTCCTTTATTGGCTGCGAGAATGCGAGCGCACGGTAAGTAAATTTAATAATCCAATAAAGAACTAATCCTCCCGGACCAAACATAAAGGTTGCGAATAAACAGGGGATCATAACGAGGTGGTGAATTCCGTTTTTCTGAGCATCTTTTAACTCCCAAGCGCCGACAAACAAATCGAAAGCTAAATAATGAATCCATCCTGCGAGCACAATTTCTGGAATTGAAAAGAGAGACTTGACCCCCGCCAGCGAGCCGAATCCAGAGCCATCTGGAGCTGATGAAAAATTGTTTACCATGAGCCAAATATAAACAGCACCGATCATCATTGGAGCAACAACCGGAGCGATCCAATCGCGCGTTATGTGCCAACGAGGGGCGAACGCTAGACCAAGCCATCCAACTAGTGCCAAGGTACTACAAAGGCTGAATAACTGCTCTAAGCTCATATACACTTTTCCTGTGAAAATTGATTTTTAGGATTTAATCTCTGTTTTGTTAGCATGTTCGTAACTCCATTAGCATCATGGCCTGAGTCGACAGTGAATGAAGCAGACTCGAAGCTAGGAGGGCCACAAGTACCTCGTGGATTATTGGACAAGCAATATTCTTCTTTGGAATACCAATAAAATTAGTATCAAGGTTCTCGTTATCGTTAGCGTCAATATGATATTTTGCGCCGATCCAAACAAAGTTATTCAAAAGACAGAATCGTGATAAATAAAGATGAATCAAACCACCAAGGCGCGTACAGATCACAGCGCCAACGGTGGTTCCGTATCAAATCGCATGAACTTACCGCCTTGAGCCTGAGTCAGACGCAAAACTAAAGCATGTCCCAACCCTGTGGAAGGCGTCAGCACACCAGCTCGGTGCAACGACTCGCTATGATCATCGAGAGCAAGACATAGGCCAAGCTCGGCCAGCATTTTGGACGTTGCGCCGTAGCCGGGGTCGCCTTGCCCAGAAATTCGGGTACGCGAGGTCTTCGCGCTAGCTTTGGCGGTCACTTCGATCTCGAAGCCTCCATCGCGGAGTAACCACGAAGGCGGACCTTCTCCGGACGCTGGTTTGAACTTGATAGGTTCGCCCAAAAAATAGCCAAACCCGCGACTCGCCCACATTCCTATCACGCGTAGCCACATTCCGACAGATGCACACTCGCTATAGGATATATTTTGATGTTCGTCGCGCAGTATGAGGCTGCGCCGCACAACCCTGGCGTTGATGGGAGCCATGAAAAATTTCGAAACGGCACCGTAGGCCGAATCAAATGCCCATTTGAAGTCGGAGGCCATGCCGTCGGCAGTTCCCGGGGCACCGGTTTCTACTCCTATGACTCCGGTTGTCAAAAGGTAGGGGTTTGCTTCCATTGCGCCGGTGTAGCTGCCGGACTTTTTTGCCCGCGCGGTCGCCTTGCCAGAGTTTAACGTACCTCCCGAAAACGAACCCGTGTAGCGAGTATAAACGCCGCGAATCTGCACGCTCCGGTTCGGCTCAACGGACAATGCCTCTGTGGCCATCAGGGCACCTAAGTCGGAGGGAATTGAATCGACACCACCCCCCAGAATCACTTTTGCGCCAGAATCTACTGCAAGATCATGGAATGCCTCAATCATTTCGGCCTGCCAGAACCCCTCACCGGCAAGGTCCGAGTAGTGAACGCCTGCTCGAGCACACGCACCCAACAATACAGCCCCTTTATTGACGGAGTAGGGGCCTGCGCAATTGAGAAGTACTGTGGTACGCGAGACCATCGAGGCCACTGCGTCGGTGTCCTCGAGGTCAACGCAGATAGTCTCGGGTCCACCCCCTAGTTTAGCAGACAATTCGTCAAGCTTGCGTTGGGTTCGGCCGGCAATAGCCCAAGGTTTACCTTGGAGTTCGGGATGGGTGTTGAGGTAACTGGCAACCAACTGCCCCGTAAATCCGGTCGCTCCATAGACGATTAGTACTAATGATTCTGTCAACATTATGTTGGTCAACCCCGTTTCTGGTGAATTAAAGCTAGGTGGAGGAAGCAGTATTAACAATACTTCCCGTATAGAACTGCAAGATCCCAATTAGTGCCAAGATGAAATACCCCATTGGTGTCCCATCAGCATTGCACATTAACCTAATTATTATAGGAATATAATTTCATGAAAAATTCTGCCAGGCGTTAAGGTGAATGCACCAGCAACTATTAGCGCTCCAAAATATACTCCTATCATTGAACCCATATGAGCATACTTGTGCTTTTTCAATCGGGTTTTCTTGAATAGCCGAATGCTATAAATTGAATAAATTAAGTTGCCAATTGTGAAGGGAATTAAGAGGTGTATCCAAGAATATAACTTGGGATTAAATGCTGTGTCCGTCATTGGTGAAGTAATGAACAGCGCTGTAACTGAAACGATCAGTAAAAAAGAAACCCAAACACGTCCAACGAATCTGTGCTGATTAGTTCCCTTTTTTTTGAAGAAAATATATAAACCAAGTGGAACCGCTGTGAGGGCAAAAAAAGCGTGGATATAAATTATTGGCACACTCATAACTCCATTAGCAGTTTACGGTACGAATCTAAAATGAACGAAGCAGACTCGAAGCTAGGAGGGCCAAAAGTACCTCGTGCATTATTAGAGAAGCCATATTCTTCTTTTGGAATACCAATAAAATTAGTATCAAGCTTCTCATTCTCGTTAGCATCAATATAATATCCGATCACATATGTCCCGGCGGGAATTTCAAAAGTTTCTTTATAGACTTCGGTGCCAACATTTTTTATAGACCCGGCTATTATCCCAGGTTGTGGACCAGGTCTGTCACCTTTATCTGATTCAAAGACTTCCTTCGAGCTGTAAATCGCCAGATGCAGTATACCTTCTTTGGTGATGCCACTAATTTCAACTTCCAATGTGGCTGCTCTTAATTGAAAAGAACACAAAAGAAACGAAAGTAAACAGAAGTATTTTACCATTATATTAAAACTCTTGTTACAATGTTTACTAAGTTAACTAGACAGTATAGGAAAGTGTTTACTAAGTACACATAATTTTATATGGCCGACCACAAAGAAAGTCTGAAAGAGCGAATTGTTGAAATCGCGTGGAAAATTTGCGTCGCAGAGTCATGGCAAAAAGTTAATATGCGAAGGGTTGCGCAGAAAGCTGGAGTTTCAAATACAGCCTTTTATAGACATTTCAAAAACAAAAATGATCTCAAAGCTGTATTGATGCTCAGAGGTTTTCAACTAATATACAAAGGCAGTAAAAATGTAAATGTGGGTAACAATTTTATTGCTTATGGGGCGAACTACGTAAGGTTTGGGATAGAGTACCCGCATATTTATGATTTAATGTTTGGACATACTACTGATATAGACATGTCTCTGTATCCAGATTTAGAAGTTGCATCAAATGAATCCTTTAGCGGATTAGTTGAGGGAGTGAAATCTTTTATGCCTAACAACTCTGAAAATGAGGTAATGAGAAAAGCCTACAATGTTTGGGCATCTGTTCATGGGTTAGTTGGGATTTTGAGGCGTTCGGAATGGCAGGAAAATAAAACTGAAACCCTCGAATGGATTGAGAATAATTTGGAAGAGTATTTAAAGATCACAACGTTTGGTTAATAGACGTGACACAGGGAGTCGCAATTCATCGAGCATTTCCTCCAGTTGCTCTAAGAAACCTAAAAGTTCGATGTTCTAATTTCTATCCTCTGACAGCCTTCAATAGTAGTACAGTTTGCCGGTACTGTTTAGTTTATTGAAGCAGGAAGGTGCCCGTAGACCGGCAAGTTGTCTAGATCAAAGGTATTGACAAGTTAACTACCAAGATCGAGAAAAACGTTATTTTAGCTACTATATTCCAGCGCCTTTTCCCAAGACGCAAAAGCACGTAGCCGAAAATATCGATAGGTTTCTGCCA
>CAJWGN010000139.1 GCA_913031035.1 uncultured Gammaproteobacteria bacterium | reverse complement strand
AGACTCTTGATCCACAAGGGTTTGGTGCTTCCGTGGCAGTTGTTGACGCTGACAACCCTGAGCAAGGTGAGATGCCATTTGCGTTTGTAGCAGGTGAAGCATTTACCGAGATTCCCAAGGATCTCTATATTCCGCCAGACGCTCTTGAAATATTCTTAGAAGCGTTTGAGGGGCCTCTCGATCTTCTACTCTATCTTATCAAAAAGCAGAACATCGATATTCTTGAGATCAATGTTTCTGATATTACTGACCAATACATGTCTTATGTTGATTTGATGCAATCCAGTCAGTTTGAGCTTGCTGCAGAGTACATGGTTATGGCGGCGATGCTGGCTGAAATAAAGTCGCGTATTTTGTTACCGCGCCAGGATGAAGAGCAAGCCGAAGAAGACGATCCTAGAATGCAACTTATTCGCCGCTTGCAAGAGTACGAGCGTTACAAGCAGGCAGCACAGGATCTTGATGAACTTCCAAGAATGGATAGAGATATTCACAGGGCAGCTGCCGCCTTGCCGGTTATTGAGCGCATCGCTCCTGAACCGGAAGTGGACCTCAACGAGGTGCTCATGAGCTTAGCCAAAGTCTTAAAAAGAGCTGACATGTTTGAGAGCCACCATGTTCAAAGGGAGACTCTTTCCACCCGTGAGAAAATGTCCGAAATCTTGGTGAGAATCACCTCAGAAAAATTTGTGCCGCTGGTATCTCTTCTTATAAGAGAGGAAGGCAGGCTAGGTGTAGTGGTAACCTTCTTGGCGATCATGGAATTACTGAAAGACTCGATGATAGATATAGTTCAGTCGGAGGCTTTTGGACCTATTCACATCAAGGCCAGAAGTTAGTATTAGGCAGATCCTGCAATAATAGAAATTAAAGAACCGTAGCCCCTGAAAACATAAATACCCCTATGGTTTTGTTACTCGATACGTTTAGGAAAGAAAGTCAGAATGAGCAATGTAGATAACAAAGTTAAAATGATTGTTGAAGGTTTACTTTTGGCGGCGGGGCGGCCGCTGACTTTAGAAAGCATTGGTCAAATATTTGCTGATGATGAGATGCCAGAAAAGTCAGAGCTGCAAGAGGTTATGGCTGCTATAGATGAAAGTTGCAACGATAGAGGCTTCGAGCTTAAAGAAACAGCTTCAGGCTTCAGGTTTCAAGTTAAGCAGGAACTCAGTGAATGGGTGGGAAAACTTTGGGAAGAGCGCCCTCCTAGATACACAAGAGCCTTACTCGAAACCTTGGCCTTAGTTGCTTATCGGCAACCGCTTACGCGCGGCGATATTGAAGAGATTCGAGGGGTGGGGGTGAGTTCTAACATTGTGCGAACTTTGCTCGACCGAGAATGGATCAGAGTGGTTGGTCATCGTGATGTGCCTGGTCGTCCGGCTATGTTTGCGACCACTAGGCAATTTCTAGACTATTTCAATTTGAAGAGTTTGCAGGAATTACCGCCGTTGGCAGACATTAAAGACCTTGTGGAAAAATCAAAAGAACTCGACCTAGAAGACGGTATGTCCGAAGCTAGAGTGCTTGATCTGCCTGAGGATGTTAATGACGAGAATGCCTTTGAAATATATGACAGCGAAGAAGAAAAGCTAGCTGAACAGGCTGCCCTTGAATTATCTAGAAAGCCCTTGGATGAAATCCTCGCTGAGGGTTTAGGTATTCCTGAGCATGAAATAGAAGACGATGAAGAAGGCCACGAAACAAGTTTGATAGATGATGCGGGCGAGATTCATAATGAGCAGGACATTGCAGAGATCGAGGTTCCTGAACATAGCATCGAGAATGATTTAGATGAGCTAGACGATTTCAGTGAAGCAGTAGATGCTAGCCTAGGGTCTGAGATTGAGAATAGCGATTTGGATGATGGTGAAGACCCAACTAAGACATAGCTCTCGCTATAGATACTTAACCAATCCTCTTGAGTTTAAACTCAGAACGATTTAAGTCCACACTACTAAAGTAATAAAATAAAATGACAGAGAAGCTTCAAAAAGTACTCGCACGCGCTGGATTCGGTTCACGACGAGAGATTGAGACCTGGATAAGCAAAGGTCGAGTAAAAGTTAACGGTAAGGTTGCTGTTGTGGGCGATCGGGTTGACGATGAAGATCAGGTTACCGTCGATGGTAAAAAACTTTCTTCTCAGGCTAAGCAACGTTTTGATCGCAGGATATTACTTTATAATAAGCCTGAGAACGAGATTTGTACGCGGAAAGATCCTGAAGGGCGGCGAACCGTTTTCGATAAGTTGCCTGTTATTAGGCATGGGCGCTGGGTTTCTGTTGGAAGGTTGGATATTAATACTAGTGGTCTACTGCTGTTCACTACCGATGGTGAGCTAGCCAATAAGCTAATGCATCCGTCTTTTCAAATTGAGCGAGAATACGCAGTGCGAGTTATGGGGGAAGTGACACAAGAGATCGTTGATCTCATGCATAAAGGTGTCATGATCGAAGGTAATCTCTGTCGTTTTACAGATATTCAATATTTCGCCGGTGACGGTGCTAATCAGTGGTATCACGTAGTGCTCATAGAGGGGCGTAACCGAGAAGTTCGTAAACTTTGGGAATCCCAAGGACTAAAAGTAAGTCGTCTAAAACGAGTAAGATTTGGCACTACCTTTATGCCTAGCACGATCACCAAGGGACAGTTTCGCGAGCTCCCGAAACAGGAAGTGGATAAACTGCTGAAATTGGTTGCTGAGCCTAAGGCTGGCGAGTGATTTTTTGAGGCAAGCTTATCGAGCTCGGCGCCAAAACCCTAGACCGGTAACCTATTTTTTTTTGCTCGCTCTATAACACTCTTGACCGAATCTGTGCCGGTGACAGTGGCATACCCTATACTCAGTTGAATGGGTGGTGATTCATACTTATCTTGTAAAAAATTATACCAATCTTTGATTGATTCTATCGCATGGGAAACCAATTCCGAGTTGTTTGGTGTTATTAGAAGAAATTCTTGCTTGGTCGCGCGATAAACTAAATTAGTGCTGTCTTTGTTTTTATGCATAAGTTCAGCGAATGCATCAATTTTTTTGTCATAGGCTACGACTCTATCGAGCGGTTTTTGAACGTGAAAAGAAATGCTCACTATGGCTAATGGATGATTGTGCCGTTTAGCTAATTCAATCTCCCGGTGCAGCGACGCATGGAGGTTTTCTCTATTAATTATCTGCCTAACCGAATTCTGGTAGGCGCTAGCCACTGCATCACTGTACTTTATCGCATTACTAATAGGAGCTAGCAATAAGAGGATATTGTGCTCAATCTTTTGCAACTCCGTTTCACTAAACCGTACGTCTCGCTTGAAGATTATTTCACCACACTCGACTCCAGCATTGGTTAATCTGTATCCGCAGCTATGCGTGCCTTGCTTGCCAAATTTAATTTTTGTAGCCCTGTCTTCTTCATGATAATAAAGCCCGTCAATAGGGAGACTTTCGCGAATATTTTCGAAAAAATACTTTAGGAGCGTCTTTAGATCTAAGGTTGATTGAAGCAGTGAGACTAATTTAAATCTCTCAAGTTCTGAATTACCTTGGCCGGTGTTTTCAGGATATGTCTGTGCCACTTTTGCCAATGTGGCGCCTTTCTCGATTGTTTGAAGCGAAACGACCATAGTGATTCTCTTAAATCTTAATTGGGTTAACTGCCCATAATTTTGTATTCCTGATTACAGGCTGAAAACAATGTTTTTTCCAGATTTCTTCGCTTGATAAAGTGCTTTATCCGCGCGCTGGAACAGTCGATCTTTATTGTCATTTGGCTTTAAACTTGCGGCGCCAATGCTAACTGTTATTTTAAATATCTTATTAGCGTCTTTAAACTGTGTTGCCTCGATTGCGGCTCTAATTCGTTCTCCTATTACAGTAGCGCCAGATAGTGATGTCTTGTTGAGCAGAACAACAAATTCCTCACCCCCGTATCTAAAGCTCAAATCCGTCAATCGGTTAACAATTGTTAGCTGTTGAGCTATTCGCTGTAAGGCAACGTCACCAGTCTTATGTCCAAACTCGTCATTTATATTTTTGAAGTCATCAACATCAATTACTAAAAGCGAAAGAGGGGATCGGTGGCGCTTGGCTAATTCCATTTCCCTGAGTAAAGTGTTGTCTAAGGAGAGCCTGTTTCCAGAGCCTGTAAGCGGGTCGGTAAGAGAGGCGATCAATGCTTGGCGGTATTGGAGAGAATTTCGTATCGGACATATTAGTGTGCTTAATATGTCTTCTAAGAACTCTAGTTCACTTTCTTTGAATCGCTTACCTCGATAGAAAGTGATTTCACCTAGATGATCTTGGGCTGTGGTTATTCTGTAACCACAGCTGTGGGTCGCTTTCTTTCCTACGTTTACTTCAACTTGATGAGTTTCGTGTTGATAGACAAGCCCGGCGAACTGAGCCAACGGTCGAAGTTCCTCAAAGAAAATCTTTAGGACTTGCTCCATATCGAGGCTGCTTTGTAGCACTGAGCTTAGTCTAAATTTTAGGGGTTGGTTTTCAGTTTCAAGTTCTGGATTCAAACCTCTGCTCATAATGAGGCGTTTAACGCTCTCGAATTCGAGAGAGTTAGATCTTGGCATGGCTGTAGGCATTTATTTCTCCTGGCTGCACGGGTAGCTAGTTTAGTTTCAGCTACTCAACTTAGTGTGCTTCAGATACCTTGCGAAGATTGTGCCAACAGCTGTAGAAAATACGAACGTAGTGCGTAGGAGCATGAAGGCCAGTATATTTCTGGCCCCGGCTAGGTTGAGGGGTGTGACGACTAAAAAATTTAACCGGCAATGAAGCGGCAGCAAGGGTTCCTTGTTAGCTGGCTGGCGGCAAGTATTTGCCGGGTTCAAAATCACGGCAATTCATTGTAGCTTTGCAGATTGTTTTTGACTCCTCACTGAATAGGTAAAGAAAAACCGGCATCAGTTCTTCAGGGTGTGGCTGTGAGTTTGGGTCTTCAGCCGGGTAGGCATCCCTTCGCATATTTGTTCGAGTGCCGCCAGGATTTAGACTGTTCACTTTAACTGAGCTGGTGTTCTCGAGTTCATCAGCCAGCGTCTGCATCAAACCTTCAATTGCATACTTGGAGACGCCATAGGCGCCCCAGTAAGCTCGAGCTTCCCGGCCAACGCTTGAGGACAAGAATAAGAGTCGAGCATCGGTCGCTCGAGTAAGTGCGGGTAGCAATGATTTGGTTAACATAAAGGGGGCGGTTAAATTAGTCTGAATCACTGCAGACCAATCCGAGTTTGGGTAGTGCTCAATAGGTGCGCGCGCACCGAGAAGTCCGGCGCTGTGGATAATGCCATCGAGAGCGGAGAATTCGGTGTCAATTGAGTGAGCAAGTTCGCTGTAATCATCCGCAGACGCTGTTATAAAATCCATCGGGTGCAGATATACGGTGTCTGGATGGTCGGCTTCAATTTCATCAAATAGCGCTTCGAGTTTTTCTTGTGATCGACCAATTAATATTAACTTGGCGCCAAATTGAGCAAATGTCTTAGCGCACTGTTTACCTATTCCGTCACTAGCACCAGTGATAAGAATGTTTTTTCCGCTAAGAAAATCAGTAGGGGGAGTATATGAAAACATGGTTTAGGCAAACTTTAAGAGGGTTAATAACGATTCGATTTGGTCGGACTCCCATATAACAAAGTCAGCATACCAGTCTTCGGCTTTGGCGTCTTTTGCTAAATAGCCATACGCGGCTGCGATTGCAATGACATCTGCGTTCTTAGCAGCTTGTATATCTCGAATATGATCCCCTAGATAGACAACCCGCTCTGTGTCGACATTCAATTGCTCGCAGGCAAGCAGTATTGGTTCTGGATGGGGTTTGCTATGAGTTACGTGGTCAGGACAAACTAGTGACTGACAGCGCTCTAGCAGGTTTAGTTTTTCCAATAGCTTGCGTGTGTATTTCTCGGGCTTGTTGGTGACAATTCCCCATTTAATATCCACTTGCTCGATTCTGTTGAGCAAGCGCTCCATTCCAGGATAGAGCACGGCTTTTGTTTCAGCTAATTCTTCATAATAAAGGTCAAGAAGGCGTTGGTTCAAGTCGGCAAAATTCTCATGACTTTCATCTACTTCGAACGCCAACGTCACTAGTGCTCGAGCTCCATTTGATACGGTCTGGCGGATCAAGTCGGCTGCAATGGGTGCTTTTTGGTTTTCGCTGAGAAGTTTATTTACGACACTGACGAAGTCCTGGGCGGTGTCAACAAGAGTGCCATCCAAGTCAAACAGAACGCATTCAATTGAAGTTTCCAACGGTGTTTCAAGTTGATGGTCAGTCATGGTTATTTCGGCCGCTTATAAAAGGCAAGATAATTAACATCTACATTTTTATGCAGCGAGTAATTCTTGCTGATTGGGTTATAGGCTAAACCAATTTGCTCTTGTAATTGCAGGCCAGCATTGCGGCTCCAAGTTGCCAGTTCAGAAGGGCGAATAAACTTGCTATATTCATGAGTCCCTTTAGGCAGGAGGTTGAGCACGTATTCGGCGCCGATAATGGCGAATAAATAGGATTTTGGGTTGCGATTAATTGTAGAGAAAAATACCAGACCTCCGGGTTTAACCATTCTGAAGCAAGCTTCAACAATCGACGAAGGGTCGGGTACATGCTCGAGCATCTCTAGGCATGTGATTACATCAAATTGTTGTTCGCTTTTGTCGGCAAGTGCCTCAGCAGAAATATTTTGGTAGTCGATAGCAAGTTTTGATTCCAGTTGATGGAGGCGAGCCACAGCAAGCGATGCTTCGGCTAGGTCAATTGCAGTGACATTGGCTCCATGATGCACCATAGCTTCAGCTAAAATTCCGCCCCCACAGCCGATGTCCAACACGTCTTTTCCAGCGAGGTTGATTTGCTGGCTTATAAAATTGACTCGAAGGGGGTTTATTTCATGCAGCGGTCGGAATTCGCTGTTTGGGTCCCACCACCGTGAGGCAAGAGCTTCAAATTTTTTGATTTCTAATTCGTCTACATTATTCATCTATCTATACTCCTAAGAATTTGCGCCGCCAGCGCTCTGTATTCTCTCGAATCATTGCTGGGTCGATAGTTTTAAGCTCCCCATTTTTCAGGACAGCTTGCCCGTTACACCAAACATTAGTCACCTGGCTAGACTTCATGGCATAAACGATATGTGAAGTTGGATTGTTCATCGGGAGGGTATTGAGGTGGTCTAAATCGATGGCAGTAATGTCAGCGCACTTATTAATTTCGAGGCTGCCTATCTGGTCAGCTAAGCCCATGGCTCTGGCGCTGTTAATCGTTGCCATTTCTAGTGCTTGATGTGCTGGGACTGCGCTGGGATCGCCGGCCACGGCTTTGGCTACAATTGCGGCTGTTCGCATTTCTCCAAACATATCAAGATCGTTGTTGCTGGCTGCGCTGTCGGTGCCTATGGCAGCATTGATACCATGATCGATGAGTTTTGATATAGGGCAAAAGCCGCTGGCAAGCTTTAGATTTGATTCTGGACAGTGTATGACATGACATTGATGATCCTGCAGCAGACCAATATCATTATTGGTAATCTGTGTCATATGGACTAGCTGAGTTTGGGGCAGCAATATACCTAGATCATTAAGTCGTTGTAGCGGCCTCACCCCATATATATCGATAGATTCGAGAACTTCATTGGCCGTTTCATGGCAATGCATGTGTATCGGCATGTCCAGCTCATTGGCATAGATGGATATCTTTTTAAGCGCATCATCTGACACGGAGTAGGGAGCGGGTGGTGCGCAAGCAACCTTGATCAGGGGGTGGTCGTTCCAGCGGTCTCGAAAAGCCAAGCCTTTATGGATATAGTCGTCTGCGTCTTCCCCAAAAGCTGTTGGAAAGTCCAGAACAGTGAACCCGATTTGGCTACGTATTCCAGCATTACGCACTTCTTCGGCAATGCTGTCTTGAAAGAAATACATATCAGCAAAGCAAGTTGTGCCTGTTTTGATCATCTCTGCGATAGACAGTCGAGTACCGTCGTGGACGAATTCTTCGGAAACAAAAAGCTTTTCTGCGGGCCATATTTGGTCCTTTAGCCAGGATTCTAAAGCCAAATCATCTGCATAGCCCCGTAACAAGCTCATTGCGGCATGACCGTGGCTGTTGACTAAGCCGGGCATAAGAATATGTTGGTCAAGGTGTTTTACTGTGCGGGCCGAAAAGCGTTTGTTAGCGTCTACCTGTGGGAAAATGCCCAGCACCCGATCTTTGTCCACAGCTAGCGCGCAGTTATGCAATATTTTATTCTCTGGAACGATAGGGATTATCCATTGACAATTGATTAATAGGTCTATTTTTATTGGTGTCATAGATACTCCTAGTATTTCTACTGGAGTATACCGATTTTTTATCCCTAGGAAGAGCGCTGGCGGCAATAAAAGCGACATTCTGGATGCTAACTATGTTAAAATTTGGGTGCTTTAAACCCTGTTTTCTGGGTG
>CAJWGN010000138.1 GCA_913031035.1 uncultured Gammaproteobacteria bacterium | reverse complement strand
AATCGGGGCGTAGCGCAGCCTGGTAGCGCACTACACTGGGGGTGTAGTGGTCGCAAGTTCAAATCTTGCCGTCCCGACCAATTTCCCCACTAATTTCCCAACCAAAATCAACAAATCACCGTTAATTTTAGAATAACTGCTCATCTATTTCGCTTGCTCTCATTCACGAAAAGCTTAGTAGCGCTAATGGCCTAATCTTTCTTTTTTGGCGCGATGGAAATGTAGTGCCCCAACTTCACTGTGAACGCTAAGGCATATGGGTGCAGGGTGTGATTTTGGGTTTAGTGACTCTTAACATTTCATTCACTTTTCATCTAATTGCTCAATGTTATGGCTTTTCATCGACCTAAAAGTCAGGCCGCCCCGTTCTCCGAAGTTATCGGAGAACGTTTGGCAATAGGCTATATTTACATTGAGTAAAGCTTCGAAGTAAGGTTTGTCGTCATAAACCACAATTTCTAGGTTGTGATTAATTCTCATCGCTCAAACCTATTTAAAGAAAACTCTTGCGAAGAGTCCCATCATAAAGTGTCAAATCAAACCGGCGATATTAAAGTGTCATATGCTGTTCACTTATCTTGATGATTACACTTTCTCAAGGCGCACAAAGACAATCCTGATTCTCACTCCAATTCACTCGATCCTGTGAGTCTCAAAGGGGGCAAGCTACAGCATTACTAGGCTCTTACTACTCTTCTTTTATTGGTTAAAGTATACTTTTATACGGCTAACGATGCTCACCAAAGAGTTTTACCTCGGTGCTGATAGCAATAGGCTGTATGTTTTGCAACATGAAAATCGGAAAATAAAAAGAGGAGCGTGAGCATTGGCTGAAGTATTGGATACATTTGAATTAAAGCATATATCTACAACCTACTCAGAGGACGATAACGGGAGCGTCTTAACTCATTTCAACTGTCGTGGAAATGCCGCTGGGTTTGGGCTCGTCTATGACACAGCGATTTTTTCTGACTTAAACGGAGGCTCGGATAGTGGGCTGCTCACGCGAATTGGCCACGCGTTTGCTAGGAACGGGTCTTATGTAATGGGGCACGGTAAGGGCCAGTGGAAAAGAATTCCGGGAGAACATGCTTGGGAAACAGAGGTTGTTTTTGATCTTGATGGAACTCGGGTAAGGAGCGTGGGAGAGCTTCGATTGGATACTGAGATCCACTCGGGCACAAACTATTCTGTAGATGATTCACTTTAAAGAGATTACAAAACCCGTAAATTTGGATAGTAATATATGCAGTTAATTAAGCAAATGATTTCGTTTGTGTCGAGGAAAAAGAGGTCGCTGGCATTGCTTGCAGCGTCGCTTTGTGGCTTTTTTCTATTTCTTCAGTCGAGCTTGGGGGCAAATAATTTTCTGAGAACGGATTCAGGGGTTCATTATATTGATTTTAATGGAGCCGGCTTGATGGCTATTTTTATCATTGGTTTTTCCGCCTATGTTTCGCGTAAAACGCTTATAAATTTTGGCTATCTGCTTTTTATATTTGCTTTACCTTTCGCTATTTTAAAAACATTTTCAGAAATGGTGAGTTTGCTTTCCACTATGGATGGAAATGCACTCGAGATGACTTCAATAATTAGTGAGTTTTACGCCATATTTTTAGTTGGGTGCTTTTTAAGCGCCTGTGGCTATTTTATTGATGAGCGTCAAAAGCTCTACGAAACAAGAACTCTTTCCAACACAGATGTGGTTTTTTTATTTATTGCTCTCATTGCTTTTAATGCGATTAATATTTATACAGTTATGCTGAGATCTGATTTTGATATTACTTTCTCAGAATTTTGGAGCGGTTTAGCTTGGCTCGGAGTGTTTTCTAGTTTGTGTATTCCCTTGGCCCTTTACATTATCTTCGATCGAAAGTCGAAAGACTGGAATTTTTCAGAATATCCAAAATACGTATTCTCGAATTCTAAGTTACTATTAGATTCCTCGATGTGCGTGGTGTTAATGTCAGCAATTTTTGGTGCAATTGCTTTTTATTACACGTCACAAAGTCCAGTAGCTAGCGTATCTGCGACTACCTCAATTGGTTTCTTAAGTATGTTTTATGCAGTGAACATTTTTATATTATGCATGGTTAGCGCATTGCGTGTTGAGCGGAATTTTCTTGAATTGGATTTCACTAACAGGAATTGGCACATCATAGAAGCCTACGCATTTCTGACTTTCATGAGCTTAGCGCCACCTACAATGTGGGATAGATTTTCTAATTATTTCGATCAAGCGCGTGATGAAGCTACAGAACCACAGGATAGAATCAACGCTCTTCAGGTCATGAGGGACGGCACTCCGTTTGTAGCTTTAAGCCCCATAGATTCATATGCTGGAGGTCGCGTATCGACCGCCCACCCTGAATTCATACTTAATTCGGATTATTCTAAAGTCCGCTAAAGGTAAGTCTTTATCCACCATTGCGTCATCTCTGCTATGCAGTACGTTGGCGCTGTGATTAACGCTGTAAAAAAGTTGCGTCATGAACCATTGGGGAATGGTCCGTGTCTCAAGTTGGCCGACCAAATTGTTCATCTTTGGCGCACGTTTAATGATTTAACCCACTTGCAGACGTAAGGCGAGATAAAAATAAACTACCAGGGTAAGCCGGCAACACCGGCAAAGCCTGCTGAGGTTAAATCCGAAACAAAGAAGACATTGACCACAAAAGAAGACATTGACCACAAAAGAAGACATTGACCACAAAAGCCGTTCTCAGCATGCCTGTTCTTCTAGCCCACTGTGTAACGGGTTTGGATTAAGCTCGATTAGCGCGCTGGAGCTGCCATCTACGCCAGCTTGTATGACGCCTCCAAAAAGCCACTGGTTGCCAAAACTGCGCGCCTGCGCCGTAAATCTGCGATTCCGAGTGAGTGACTATTGCCTTATAGCCTGCCTTTTCAATTGTCACAGTGAATCTTGGTCGCCGTTTTACCCTCCTAGCGCAGGGCGTTGTGCAGCTAAGGCCATTGGACATTAAAAATCACGTCCCCGCTGGGTCAGACGTTATTGCTGTATTCTGCGCCATTCCTCTGACGTTCGTTGCATACCCTGTAACTGTCAAAACGAATCCAAGACGTATTATTATTTTTTCACAGCGTTTGTCTATTATTACTATCTTACCGGACGCTATCTAAGCCGTGAGCAATAACCATAGCCAGTCGTTGTTGCATAATGGCGGGGATATATCCCACACTGCCAAGTGAAACCGTTTCCCCATAAATATCCTCTCCCACAGATGTCTTTTTCCAAGAATGGACCCAGTGGCTTTGTCCAGGCAGCGGCACAGGCGCTTACGAAAACCATATTGGATAAACCGATTATAATTTCTTGAGTGATCAAAGAGCTATACTCACTTTCCTTTAAATGGTACGTAATACCATACGCCATTTGCATTGATTAGATGCGTTGGCATCCTATTAACTTGACGGCTTTTCAAATGACAAGTTCCAGTCAACCCGTGTTACAACGGATATGGTTTTCAATTGCTATAAAGAAGGCGCTTAAAACTGGGGTGGTCGCGAAGTCTTGCTTCTATTTTGAGGTAGGTTTTAAACCCTGTCTAAATTCTACTTGTCGGCTTGTAAGTCTTTGAGTTTCTGGCGTTCGATCCGACCTAAAAGGGTTTCTCAGGTCCGTGCTTTAGGGCTAAAAGCCATATACAGCGAGGCTGCAGAGCAATGGCGATAAGTTTCTTGGGGGTGTAGTGGGTTTAATTTCAAATCTTCGGCCCTAGCCAATTTTTGAAAACCTTCATCAATCAGCCTTTTTTAGTATCAACAACTTCTCTGTGCCTGCCGTGGGTCAGGAGAGACCGTTTTCATTACCATATTCGTGGTTTAGTTCATCGAATATACAGTCGTGCTCTTCATTTCCCCGTTCTTTCTCATCGTATGTAATTTCTACTTCCTCTAAATATTCGAGAAGTGCTTCTTTTATATAAAATTGCATTGTTCTGCCAGTGGAGAGGGAGAGGAGTTCTAGTCGATTACTGACATCTTCTGGAAGTTCTATAGATAGCATAGTTAGAGTCCTCTGGGTTAGATCGTGTTGCCTTAAGCGAGATTACGTCCTTGTAGTTCGCCATAGCTTGTCCCTGCTGATCCTAATATAACTCTTTGAAAAATTCCTACCATGTGACCGTCAGTTGACCCATAAGTTACGATTGCTGACGTTATGTACACTTTCTTGGGGTGCAGGTTTGTCGCAGATAAAAAGACGTGGTTGAGTGTGTTTTCGGTGTTATTAAAGGTCTAAATCAGATAACATTAAATGAATAAATTAATTATAAAAAGACCTAAGATTCTTCCTTTGACAACTACTCGCTTTATTCAATTGCCGTCTCAAAACGCCTCTAATATTACAGTAGCTAACCGATTAGATTTCTGGATACTTCATGCGTCTTAAATGCATCAAAATTGCTGGTTTCAAATCTTTTGTTGATCCCACAACAATCGATTTTCCGTCTAATCTATGCTCGGTTGTTGGCCCTAATGGCTGCGGTAAATCCAATGTAATTGATGCGGTCCGCTGGGTCATGGGTGAGTCTTCTGCCAAAAACCTTCGCGGTGAGAATATGACTGACGTCATATTTAACGGTTCAGGGGGAAGAAAACCAGTTGGCCAGGCTACGGTGGAGCTGGTTTTTGATAATCAGGATCACAGGCTTACTGGTGAATATGCCAATTTTGATGAGGTTTCGATTAAGCGAAAAGTGGACCGTGAAGCCCATTCTACCTACTCTCTTAATGGTACGAAGTGTCGTCGAAAAGACGTTACCGATATATTTCTTGGGACTGGTCTAGGCGCGCGTAGCTACTCGATTATCGAGCAGGGCATGGTTTCGAAACTGATCGAATCAAAGCCTGAAGAACTAAGAGTTTTTATTGAAGAAGCTGCAGGGATTTCAAAATACAAAGAACGTCGCAGAGAAACCGAAAACAGGATTAAGCGTACTCGGGAAAACCTAGAGCGCCTTGCTGATATTCGAGACGAATTAGGTCGGCAACTGTCCCATTTGCAGCGGCAGTCAGTTGCTGCAGAAAAATATGCAGAGTTCAAAAAGGAAGAACGTCAAACCATTGCCAACCTAAACGCCCTGAAATGGCAGTCGTTAGATAAAGAAATTAAATTTAACGGGCAGGCCATCGGCGAGCTTGAAATTAAAATCGAAGCGACTGTTGCTGATCAGCGTGAGCTGGATGCGCTTGTGGAAAAACACCTGTCGGATAACGCAGATTTCACTGATGCTTTGGGGGAAGTACAAGCTCGTTTTTATAGCTTGGGTAATGATATCGCGCGAATAGAGCAATCTATCGATCATCATATAGAGAGAGTTGATCAATTTAAGACGGACTTGGCCGAAACTGAGGAAGCTTTTTCTCAAACGAAAGAAGAATTAGACGTCGATCTTAAGCGCATTACAGAGCTGGACTCGGACCTTAGAGATATTACTCCAGAACTTGAAGAGATTCTTACTGAAGAAGCTATATCGTCTGAGACACATCAAGAAGCTGAACAGACTTTACAAGAATGGCAGCTGCACTGGGACGAGTTTAACCAGAAGGCAGAAGAGCCTAGGCAGATTGCTGAAGTAGAGCAGTCGAGAATTCAGCAGCTAGAAAGGATTGTAGACAGAGGCTTGGGGCGAAAGAAACTGCTGGAGAGCGAACAAGAAGAATTAGACAGCCATGAAGACGCCCCAGGATTGTCAGAGGCGCGAGATGAAATTGTAGTCATGCAAAACTCTATCGCTCAATTTCAGGCCGGCAACACCTCCATTGGTCAAAAGATTGATCGAAACCGAATTGAGCTTAGTGACTGCGCAGACGAATTAAATAGGGTTCGCAGTGAGCTGCAGGAATTCAAAGGCAAGCAAGCCTCTCTGGAAGCTTTGCAGCATGCCGCGCTGGGGCAGGACAATGAGTCATTGAATAAATGGTTGGCGGCTAAGGGTTTAGACAATCAACACAGACTCGCTGAAAGCCTACAAATAACGGCGGGCTGGGAATTAGCCATAGAAACCGTGCTAGGTGATTCCTTGCAAGGTATTTGCATAGAAGACATCGGAGCTGTCGATGAACTCTTGACCGATCTGCCTCAGGGTCGCTTGGCGATGATAGACGTGACCGCTGGAAACCTTACAAATGGCTCCGTTTCTAATAGCCTGACCCCCCTGGTAGACCGCATAGAATCTGATTGGAATCTAAACGATCTCCTCACTGGGATTTACACCGCAGTAGATTTGACCGAGGCTCTGGCCGCGCGCATGAGTTTGGGTGCCAAGGAATCAATAATTACCGCCGACGGACTATGGTTAGGCAAGTCTTGGATTCAGATTAATAATCTTAATCAGCAGGATTCTATTATTGAGCGTCGTGGCGTGATCGGCGACTTGTGCAGGGACATAAAACAACTTACACAAAAAGCCGAAGAATTAGTTGAGTTGCAATCTTCACTAAAAACACAGTTGATTGACGACGAGCTTGCGCGCGATCAGCTTCAAACGAAAATATCAGAAACCACCTCTCAGTTGGGCGAGAAAAAGGCTGTAATAAGTGCTCAGCTCGCTAAAATCGAAGAAGCTAAGACTCGTAAACAACGGGTCGCGCATGAGCTAGACGAGTTAAGTCGTCAGCTAGAGATCGAACAGCAAAATATTTCGGAATCTCGCTATCGTCTACAAACCGCACTCGACTCAATGGAGCAAGATGTTGGCGCTAGAGAAAATTTAGAACAATCTCGAGAGCAGGCAAAAGAGCAGCTAGAAAACTCGAGACAAAAAGCCCGGGTAAATAAGGATCGGGCCCACGAATTAGCGATGAAGAAGCAATCAATTGAGTCGCAATTGCATTCAACTCGCGAAACTATGGACCGTATGGCAAGCCAAGTGCAGCGATCGAAAGAGCGTATCGAATCCTTAACCACGCAAATTGATGCGTCGGATGAGCCGTTAGTGGCTATGCGTCGTGATCTCGAGGAGTTGCTCGCGAAGCGCCTCGACGTCGAGAAAGAATTAAGCACAGCAAAGTCAGCAGTGGATGCAAATGAGCACAAGTTGCGAGAGTTAGAACAAACTCGAAATTCAGTGCAGCAGCGTTCTTCAGAGTTTCGAGAGTCTTTGATGCAGCAGCGTCTGAAAACTGAGGGAGCATCGGTAAAACGAGAGGGTATTCTTGAACAGTTAACCGATGCCGACTTTGATTTGTCTGATGTTATCGCTCAATTGCCCGAGGACCTTGACCAGGCTCAGTGTGAATTACTTTTAGAAAAGCTCGGTAACCGAATTCAGCGTTTAGGCCCGATTAACTTAGCTGCTATCGATGAATACCAGCAACAGTCAGAGCGTAAGATCTATCTGGACAAGCAGAATGATGATCTGGAGAAAGCTCTGGACACGCTTGTTAACGCCATTAAGAAAATCGATGTTGAAACCCGTACTCGCTTTAAAGAAACATTCGATAAAATCAACGCAGGCTTACAGAACCTTTTTCCAAAGATCTTTGGGGGAGGGCACGCCTATCTTGACATGACTGGAGAGGACTTATTAGATACCGGTGTTGCTATTATGGCTAGGCCTCCGGGCAAGCGAAACAGCACAATACACTTGCTATCCGGCGGCGAAAAAGCAATGACGGCTATTGCGCTGGTGTTTTCAATCTTTCAGCTGAACCCTTCACCATTTTGTATGCTAGATGAGGTTGACGCCCCATTGGATGATGCTAATGTCGGGCGATATGCCAATTTAGTAAAAGAAATGTCCGCTACCGTGCAATTTATTTTTATTACTCATAACAAGATAACTATGGAAATGGCTAATCAATTGTTAGGAGTTACTATGCATGAGGCGGGTGTCTCCCGTATTGTAGCGGTGGACATTGAAGAGGCAGCTGAACTTGCGGCGATGTAGTAACTGCCATTAAGCGATGTTGGTTTGGCTATTCTCTCGAAATACCTATTCTTAGCTAAAGAAATGACGGCGACTGTAAGATAATATTACTAATTTCTTCAATTTTTATTAGCATTAAGTGAATATCTAACAGCCAATGAACCCCCGTGAACTTATAATCTTGATTTTAGGACTAGCAATAGTTGCCGTCGTCCTCCGTGGTCTTTACGTCGCTCTGAAAGCGCGACGTGGCCAAATTAAGCTATCAATAGAAAAAAACATTCCCCAAGACATTGACTTCGAAGCGCTAGAATTAGCGGAGCTTCCCGGTGGCGGTGCCCGGGTCGTTGAGCGCCCCCAAAAACAAGTCAACGTTCAGAATTCAAAGCTTGAGGAGGCTCAAGAGCGCGCAATTGCTATTAGTCTTGGAGATTCGGGGTCTGTAGAGGCCAATATTCCGGTATTAATGGATGCCGTTGAATTAAGCGGGGCTGCAATAATTCTAGAGCCAGAGCCAGAGCCAGAGCCAGAGCCAGAGCCAGAGCCAGAGCCCGAGCCAGAGCCAGAGCCAGAGCCAGAGCCCGAACCCCATTCCTAGC
>CAJWGN010000137.1 GCA_913031035.1 uncultured Gammaproteobacteria bacterium | reverse complement strand
AAGTGTGTGTTCCCACAAACTTGGACATTATGCAGACAAGTTGAGAGGCAGTGATAAGGACACTCACAAAATCTGGGTTCAAAGCTTTGATGGTCTCGGTCTCTCAATCACCATCTTGGGTCCTCCGCATTTCTAATTATGGGGGAGGATCACAAACTTTAACACCTTGTAAACAAAAAATGGGCTACCATAAGATCGAGGTGGCCGCCGCCGCCGTTTTCGAAGACTGTGATCTCGCCAACATCGCTTCGTCCCGGGTGTTCGCCGCGGACAAGAGTGAAGATGTTCGCTAGAATGTCATTGGGTTTTAGTGCGCCGTTTTTAAGTGCGGAAGTGATCTCACCGCAGTCACTGGCCGCACTCCAGGGTGAGTCGGTAAACACTGAACCGCGGACCATGGCCGCTTCGTCACACTCGTGCATATCTTGGCGATAGCTACCGACGAGGTCTAGGTGAGCACCCGGCTTTAGCCATGGACCTTTGATCAAAGGTTCGGTCGCCATGGTCGCACAAGAGATCAGATCGGCTTCCCGAGTTGCCGTTTCTAGGTCTGTGGTTGCCTCGATTCTGACACCATCCACCTGCAAGGTGTTGGCGAGGTGTTGGGCACGCTCGGGGGTGCGGTTCCAAATTCGGACTTGTTTGATACTGGGTCGCATTGACTGATGCGCTTCGATTAGATGGGGTGCAAGGGCACCGGCACCTACCATGAGCATGCTAGTGGGTGCCGGATTAGCAAGTAGTCTTGTGCCGAGGGCGGAGTCCGCTGCAGTCTTGCGCAGAGTGAGTGCGGTGCCATCTATCCAGGCATTAGGTTTGCCATTCGCTTCGTCGAATAACACATAGACGGCCTGCACTGAAGGCAACCCGCTCGCGTTGTGCTCGTTATCTGGGAAAACTGTCACCAATTTGGAGCCGAGCGCCTTGCCGTTTTGCCAAGCGGCCGACGCGAGAAAGTAGGAGGTGTTTCCAGCTGGCGTGGGCTGTTGCAGCAATACTGATGACGCTGGATCCACGTCATTCTTATGGTTCTCTGCGAGAGCATCAACTAGCGAAGGGTAGTCGAGCAACTGGTGCACCTGTTTGGCATCGATGAAGCGCATAGTGGACTTTCGATGATAATAAGTTAATGATGCCATAGCTCACTTAGCGCAGTGGTTGCAATACCCAAGCAACTATTACACCATTTCTGTCAGGCAATTCCAACGCGAGCACAAATGACCGAGACGCGCGATCCCCTGTTGACACCCTTGACCATTAAGGGACTGGTACTTTGTAACCGTGTCTTCTCGGCCAGCCATTCTATTTCTTATGACGATGGCGGCATGCCAGCAGAGCACTATCAGCGTTACCATGAAGAGAAGGCCCGCGGCGGCATTGCGCTAACCATGTTTGGCGGTTCGGCCACTGTGGCGGTGGACTCTCCCTCGGTGTTCGGCCAGCTTAATGTTAGCCATGACCGCGTGATCCCTTACTTTGAGCGGTTCGCCGAACGTATTCACGCACAAGGCGCTGCGCTGATGTGCCAGATTACCCACATGGGGCGGCGCACTTCGCCGCAAGTGGGCGATTGGCTCCCTTCTATCGGTCCATCGCGAGTGCACGAAGACCTCTATGGCGGCATTCCCAAAGCCATGGATGAGCACGACATCGCGCGATGCATCAAGGCTTACGGCGCGGCGGCGCGGCGCTGTTTTCTGGGCGGACTGGATGGCTGTGAAGTGCTAGCAACGGGACATCTGGTGGATCAGTTCTGGACCCCCCGTGTTAACAAGCGTACCGATCGCTGGGGCGGTTGTCTGGATAACCGCATGCGATTCGGTCGTATGGTGCTCGAGGAGATGCGCCGCCAAACGGCCGATGATTTCATCTTGAGCCTGCGCATGACCATGGACGAAGACTGCGCAGAGGGATTAACCCGTGACGATTGTCTGACCATCGCCCAGACCTACGAACGCGAAGGCCTGGTCGATATCCTGAACTTAGTCCATGGTAGCGTGGATACACTTGCTTCACTTGCCCTGAACATGCCTGGAATGAGTGTTGGGTTGGCGCCTTATTTGCGGCTGGCTGGCGAATTCAAACGTGAATTGCGACTTCCGGTTTTTCACAGCACCCGGCTCAATGACATGGCGACCGCACGTCATGCTATTCGAGAAGGGCTGATCGACATGGTAGGCATTACGCGGGGACACATCGCAGATCCTCATATCGTCAATAAGATTGTGCAGGGTGATGAACACCGCATCCGCCATTGTGTTGGCGCTACGTATTGCTCGACCTACCGCCAATGCATCCAAAATGCTGCCACTGGACGTGAGGCGGCGATGCCTCATGACATTGTACGTAAGACAGGTGCATGCGTGCGTGCTGTTGTGGTTGGCGGCGGTCCGGCGGGGCTGGAGGCTGCAAGGGTACTCGCTTCGCGTGGCCATAGCGTGGTGTTACTTGAAGCGACTGGCCGGCTGGGCGGGCAAGTGGCGCTTGCCGCGCGTGCGACCTGGCGACGGGATCTCATCGGCATCACCGACTGGCTGGCAGCCGAAGTCAAACTCCTTGGCGTGGAAGTTCGCTTCAACACCCTGGCTGATGAGGCCATGGTCCTCGCGGAGAGCCCTGGAATCGTCATCATCGCGACGGGTGGGGTCCCGGACACGGATGACGTCGCAGGAGATGCCAAAATCTGGAGTACTTGGGACGTATTGGCTGCACCAGAAACTTTCACAAGTGAAGTGTTGCTCTACGATAGCATAGGCGCGGCACCCGCGGCCGCTTGTGCATCCGTACTGATCGCCAAAAAAACGACACTTGAGTTTGTTACGCACCACCGCAGCCTGATGCAAAATGTAATGAAGCTGGACCAGCCCAAGTACCTTAGCCTTCTCTATAGCAGCGGCGTCACGATGACGACCGACCATCGGCTCATCTCGGCGTCGCGCTGCAACGAGCGGACCCACGTGAAGCTACGTAATGAACTGACCGGCTCCTGCGTCGAACGTATCGTGGATACAGTGATTGTTGAGAACGGTTCCCTGCCCAATGACGCGATTTGGCTCGGGCTACGGCCCCAGTCTGTCAACTATGGTGTGACTGATGTGGATGCGCTTGCGGCCAATATGCCACAAAATTTGAGCACCAATCCAAGTGGCAGCTTCAGGCTCTACCGCGTAGGAGATGCAATATCGTCGCGTGACATCCACACCGCGATTTACGATTCGTTGCGACTTTGTAAAGATTTATAGATTGGGCAATGAATGGCTCCTGCCGTGCATTCGGAATTAGCGTCAGTGACGGGGGCGCCTGACGCGGGGTCTTCTTGGTTTAAGAAGTGAGCGACGCGGTTGCAATCAAAGCCTTTTAGCCGGCGCGGGTTTATTTTTAAATATAAGGTTTTGCTATTCGACATAAAAAATCCTGCGCTGGAGATGATTTATTTGAATAGTTAAGTGGAATAACATTTCAGGAGATACACTGAAGCATTTACGTTTATGGTATGATCTATTTTGAAATATGCTAGACATAGGACTTATAACTACAATAACACGATTACTGCGTGGGCGATGGCTGAGAGGAAAAACTCTGGTCACTTGTCGTAACGAGTTGCAATGCGTCTTTAGTCTTTGAGTTCGCCGAACATATTATTGAATTTATAGCGGTTCTTGTGGTGGTAAATAACTTGTTTGCACGACCTACGTGATGCGACACCGGCGCGGATTTGGGTGCTTAAAAACGGGCCTTTCTGGCCGACGACCTCGGCGTAGCCTTAGTTGAAAAGCATATCTCCGCCCATCTCTCGATCCGCTGTCGTGTAGCCCTGTTCCCACTTGAGAGCAGCGTGATGTTGTACAAAGAGGCCCATCAAACTAGCCGTGGATGCATGGGCTAGACTGTGCGCCTGTTCAAACGTATATGATGAAGATAAATGAATGGGGGCACATCTGTCTACGCCTTCCCCCAATTCAACATTGTCTGCCAAAAGCGTTGTACCTTTGGGTTCTGATGTTCAGTGACGAAGGCCACAAGTGCGTCGAGCAGGATCTGATGGGTGCTTTTGTTAGGATGATCAGCAATGGGCTAAGTCTTTCAGACAAAGGTTGACTTCTCTCGCAGATCGCCACCCTGCCATAGATAGAGTATCACCACCGGCTCAAGTGTTGTGCGAAAGCCATAATGCTGCATTGACGGAATTTGAACGGTATCACGCGCCGAGCGCCGCTTGGCGCGTGCGCCCCGACCAACACGAAATTTGGCACTCCCCACAAGAATGAAATACACCTCTTCAGCCTGATGGCAGTGGGGAAGATAGTTGATATCTGGCTCAAAAACACCAACGCCTGCGCGAATGCAGGCGTTCACAAACGGTCCTTGCTTGCCAATGATTTCTGCGTATCCGTAGTTGGCCAGCATGTCAGCGCCTACCGCTGTGTCCGTCTTTGAATAGCTTTGCTCCCAATGCTGCGATGCGCACTCCCCTACAAAGGCACGCATTAGCTCTTATTCCGGCGTTGCAGGTTCGGCGCTCGCATAAGCCGTTGCAAGAATATCAGATGCGGCAAGATGTGCGGATGTGACACCGGCCCATTCAGTCCCCCAATTAATCAAATTTCCTCAAAAAAGGTCCATTTTTTCATCACGATGGCTCGCAATGTATTCCAATGTCGCCTTGAGCAGACGGCTATCTATCGCTTTGGCAGCTCTAACACCCATGAGGCACTTTCCAAAGGATGTGAGCATGAATTGATTGCTTACCATATTTTCCAAAACAGTCAGATATCTATTTACCGGCTGAGACTTCAGTTTTGACCGCAACCAAAGAGCGCAAGATCGTGTGCATATCAATGTAGCCGACAGGCTTGTCATCCGAGACAACCGTGAAACTGCGGCCAATCTCACCATCAGATTTGGCAATGATAGACTCTAGCGTATCTGATGCATCTACTTCGCCGTCTTCCCCCCCGTGATTACGGCTTTCTTGCATAACAGAACGCACGCGCAGGACACGAGCCCGATTAATATCACGGACAAAGTTATCAATATACGAATCTGCTGGCTTTAGCACGATCTGCTGTGGGTCTCCTTGCTGAACAATTTTACCGTCCTGAAGTATCACAAGGTGATCTGCAAGACGCAACGCCTCATCAAGGTCATGTGTGATAAAGATGATAGTTTTCTTTAATTCGCCTTGCAACTCAGAGAGTAAAGATTGCATGTCTGTTCGGATGATTGGATCAAGGGCCGAAAAAGCCTCGTCCAAGAGCATTACATCAGCTTCGGCGCACAGCGCGCGGGCAATCCCTACACGTTGCTGCATCCCACCGGAAAGCTGATTGGGATACCGATCTTCGTAACCCGCCAACCCGACACGATCGAGCCAGCGTCGGGCACTGTCGAAAGTTGCGTTTCGTTGTTCACCCCGAACCAATTTTGCCGTCGCCGCGTTTTCCAGCACAGTCCAATGCGGCAGCAGGGCAAATCTTTGGAACACCATCGACATGTTATTTTGTCTGAGTTTCTGCAGCTTCTTCAGTGACAGCGAATTAACATCCATACCATCGAGAAAAACTTCACCAGCTGTGGGTTCAATCAAGCGGTTGAGGTGGCGGATTAGCGTTGATTTTCCTGACCCCGACAAGCCCATTATCACCGTAATCTTGCCTTCTTGCATATCAACATTGATATCATTGAGCGCCAGAACATGTTGGTGTTTAGTCAGCAAGTCGCCTTTGCTCATGCCTGTCTGGATATGTGGAAGCATTGCCTTATCAGATGGACCAAACACCTTGTAAAGGTTTTTAACGGATAGCTTAATTGGTGCTATTGCCAAATTCGGCGAGTTCATTCTGAATTTACCTTGTTAATTCGCTTTAAGGCTGCTTTCGAAACTCTATCGATCATAATCGCCAGTAGGACAATTCCCAAACCCGCGACGAGGCCAACCCCCAATTCTAAACGGCTGATCCCCTGCAGAACTAGCTCACCAAGACCGGGTGCTGAAACTAGAGATGCTATCACCACCATTGCTAGCGCCATCATAATGGTTTGATTTATACCCGCCATGATGGTTGGCATGGCAAGGGGAATTGTCACTCCCAAAAGTTTCTGTCCCGCTGGCATACCGAACGCATCCACCGCTTCAAGTACGTCTTTGTCTACCAATCGAATACCAAGGTCAGTTAACCTAATGACCGGAACAATTGCATAGCCAATAATAGCAATGCCATAAAGTTTTGATTCCGTAACACTAAACATAAATATTAGGGGAATGAGATATACAAAAGTTGGTAAAGTTTGCAGCATATCCAAAACGGGTAGCATACTTCGTTGCAATGGGTCGGATCGCGACATGGCGATACCAAGTGGAATGCCTAAAAGCACAGAAATAAAGCCACATACGAAGACAATCGCGAGCGTCTGAATTGCCGCTTCGTAGTGGTCAATAACTGTCAAGAACATAAGTATGGAAAATACAAGCAAAGTTACACGTACTGATCTCGCCACAAAATAGGCAAAAAGCATCATTCCTAACATGACAATCCACCATGGCAAGGCAACCAACGCATATAACGTTCCATCAATTGCCCAACTAAGAGGCTGGGTCAGTGGATCAAGAACAACCTTTAGTGGATCTTTGATATTTAAGAACGCCTGTTCCACACCAGCTGTGAAATCTCGAGATCGTGGTATGGCGCTGCACGCCTTATTTAGGGTGTCCAAAGAAGGTTGCGGTAGGTCCCAAAAGTTCTGATTGACTTCAGCTTTACCTAGCTTAGCCATCAGATCTGATACACTCGAAAATTCATTACTTTCGGCTTTGTTACACCATTGCCGAAGGCCTAACCTCTCAAATACTGTTTCAAACACTATCATGCATGCCTTTTTTCGGAAAAATAATTTTCAAAGGAGAGGGCTACAAATGTTTGGAACTACCCTCTCCTTAAACTTTATTTAATCAAAGCTGATAGTTTGTCTTTAGCAGCCTGATTTATCCAAGTAGACCATTTGTCAGAATGATTTTCGATGAAGTATGCCATCGTTTCATCTGTAGAAGCGTTATTATCATCTTGCCATGCCAACAATCCTTGCATTTCCGGGTTTGTAAAGCCGACGTTGGACATTAGGGAAGCAACTTCCGGTTCGCGATTAGAGAAGTCAGGAACCGCGCCAATAACAGCTGGCGAATCATTTCCAAATGATGTTCTTTGAGGACTTTCACACTCTTTTGTATTGATACAATCATAGATTTCTTGATCAAACGGCCCCAAGTCCACATGAACCATAGGGTACCGCCCCATAACAGCTGTAGGGCCCCAGTAATAACCAAACCAGGGCTCTTTGTTTTCATATGCCGCTCCAATAGAGGCCGCTAAAGTTTCACCTGAGCCATGGTCAAAAACCTTGATTCCTGCTTCTTTGAAGCCAAAGGCAATATGGAGATTGTCACTCTTCACCCGCGACCCCCATCCGGTTGGGCTGTTATGAAACATTCCACCGACTAGTGAAGGGTTGGCAAGGATGCCTTCAATTTTGGCTAAATCCGGATATTCATCTACCAAATACTTTGGAACCCACCAGCCTTCAGTAGCGCCTGTGGCAAGGACAAATCCAAGAGAAACAATTTTGCCCTCAGCTTCCATTTCGTAAAATGCTGGTGCCGAAGTTGCGTAGAGTTCCGCAACCAGATCTGGTTGACCGGTTTCTGCTATCGACGCAAGTGTTGGCGTCGAGCCGCCTGGCATAGTTGTTACAGAACATCCATAACCTTGTTCCATAAGAAATTTCGAAATAGATGTAACAAGCGCCCCAGAAGCCCAATTTGGCCCACTGATTGAAACCTTACCACAATCAGCAAATACCGGGGACGCTGACAAGCAAGTTGTAAGAAGGCTAATAAATAGTTTATTCATCGAATTCTCCTTATTTATTTGACGTAGTTGGGTTTACCCCTTGAATAAGATCTGAAATGACATATTAATCAAGGAATTTATTCCAAAAACTACTACTTTGGAAGGAAATAGCTAGGAAAGTTTTCTGCACGATTCATGGCTACCCCATCGCTCCACATTCATTTCGACATAGGATTACAATTATGCGAGCATTCCATGGAATTCGTGTCCTGAACCTGACACACGTACTTGCAGGTCCCTTTTCGACCTATCAGCTGGCTGTTTTGGGCGCGGATGTCATCAAGATCGAAAGTATGACAAGCTTTGATATATACCGTGAGATTGGTGCGTTTCAAAGGTTCAGTGAGGACAAGATGGGGACACATTTTCAGTCGTAAACCGCCAACAAACGCGGCATGGTACTGAACCTGAAAACCGAAGAAGGTGTGGAGATTTTCAGGAAGCTCTCGAGCCAAGCCGATGTCATCGTGGAAAACTTCCGCACGGGCGCGACGAATCAGAGGTGGTCCTAGTTTTTCGACCAGTTTTCATCCACCTTAAGGTGGATCAGGGTTTCATTTAGGCTGCTGAACTCATTGGTTCCATTTTTC
>CAJWGN010000136.1 GCA_913031035.1 uncultured Gammaproteobacteria bacterium | reverse complement strand
CAGGGCTTTGTTTTAGAGGGAAAGTGGCGGAGGAGGAGGGATTCGAACCCTCGGTGAGCTATTAACCCACGCTAGTTTTCAAGACTAGTGCATTCGACCACTCTGCCACCCCTCCGCGACAAGGGCCGAATCTTACACCAATCACCGCTGCAGTCAATATAGAGATTAGATGAATTCGTATATTTTGCCTGTAAGCGAAAGTCATTGATTTTAGGCTTTTTACAGGTATTATCTCTTTTATAGAAGATGGTGCTAAATTCATCTAAAGCATTGAAATTTAAAGAGTCAATCCCGATATAGAGTAAATAAGCAAAAACCGAACATGCTCTGAAATTTACCTATTATTTTTGCTGGAGAAACAAATGAACGAAGTTGAGTTAAATGTTGGAAGAAGTCAGGAAGCAGCCCTGTCTGTTAACAAGGTTGTTAGAAACACTTACATGTTACTGTCTATGACTCTTTTATTTAGCACCGTAACAGCTATAGCCTCAATGGCACTGCAACTTGGCCAAGGAGCAGGGTTCATGCTGTTGCTAGGCGGATTCGGTATGTCGTTTGTTGTCAGAGCGACGGCTAAATCAAGCAAGGGTCTAATAGCTGTCTTTGTCTTTGCGGGCTTAATGGGCGCTGCGTTGGGACCCACTATTTCAGTCTACCTTGCCGCTTATGCCAATGGTTCAGCAATCGTCGCGCAAGCCTTAGGTGGAACCGCATTAATCTTCCTATCCCTATCAGGCTATGCCCTCACATCGGGAAAGTCTTTTAATTTCCTAGGTGGATTCTTATTCACAGGAATGATGGTTGTGGTTGTCGCGATGCTCGCTAATCTGTTTCTACAGATTCCGGCATTAAGTCTAGCGCTGTCAGCTGGCGTGATTTTACTTATGTCAGGTTTTATTCTTTACGACACAGGTCGAATTATTAATGGCGGCGAACGTAATTACATAATGGCTACTGTTTCTTTGTACTTAAGCATCTTCAACATATTTGTGCATCTTTTACATTTACTAGGGTCGCTTACCGGCAACCGTAACTAGTTAAGACACAATGGAGTCTCAATGCGCCTCAGCTTAGCTGGGGCGTTTTTGTTTAAACCGCCAAAAAAATGTACGGGGCTATTCTTAACGTGAAATTTACAGTAGTGGTGCACTCCGCGCCGTACAGCACTCAGGCGGCTGCCAGCGCTTACCGATTCACCAAGGCTCTATTGGAACAAGGTCACGACGTGTACCGGCTGTTTTTTTTCGGCGACGGGGTTCATAACACCTCTAAACTTACTGTAGTGGCTCAGGACGACACAAACTGGCAGCAGCAATGGGATAAGCTCATTGAACTACAAAAGCTTGATTCAGTGGTCTGTGTAACGTCTGCGATAAAACGCGGAATCATAGATGAAGCGGAATCGGCTCGCCACGAACTCGGGGCGGTGAGCTTATCGTCAAGCTCAGAGATATCTGGCTTAGGTCAGCTTATCGATGCAACGATTAATTCAGACCGTGTTATAAATTTTGGGTAAAGACGGTGTCAGAAATCAATTCCTCTAAAACAGTTTCAATAATCTCCAGACAAGCCCCCTACGGCAGTAATCGCGCGCACCAGAGCCTGGATATTGCCCTGGCCGCTGCTGTTTTTGAGCAGGCTGTGAATTATATTTTTATGGGTGATGGTGTTTATCAATTACTCGGAAATCAAAATGCCACCAGCATTCAATCCAAAACGCTAGTTAATGCTCTAGAAACATTAGACCTCTACGGTATTGAGAGTATCTTTATTGACAGTCAAAGCCTTCGTGAAAGAAACCTCACCCCTAAAGACTTGGCTCTAAACGCTAGCATCGTCAGCAGAGGTGAAATTGCAAAAATTGTGCGAGCCTCTGACAGCGTATTTAATTTATGAGCACGCTGCATACAGTAAGCAAAGCACCGTCTTTTAGGTTGTTAGAAACCTGCTTAAGCATCATTCAAGCGGGCGATGCTGTCCTTTTCATTGAAGATGGCGTTTACCATTGTCAGCAGTCGACAGAACTTCTCAGAAATTCAGAAGTTAAGTTTTACTGCCTGCGAGAAGATCTTATTGCTAGAGGCCTTATTGATCGGAAGCTCGACACAATCGAAACCGTAAACACCCAAGGCTTTGTCGACCTCTGCGTACAGCATGACGGCATTGTAAACTGGTTCTAGACTATTCAAATGAAGAACTCGATAGCAGTCGGCGACGACATCATTAATTTGGACAAGGAAGGCTACCTGCGTCAGCTGGAAGACTGGAGTGAGGAAGTTGCTAATCTGCTCGCCAAGCAGGAAGGAATCACCCTACAGCAGACCCATTGGGAGCTGATCCATCTGCTGCGTTCTTTTTATCAGCGGCACCAGTTATCACCGGCAAACCGCGCTCTAGTCAATCTTGTTAAAAGAGAGCTTGGTCCAGAGAAAGGAAAGAGTGCCTATCTCATGGGCTTGTTTGGAGGTAGTCCAGCCAAAATTTCTAGCAAAATTGCCGGTTTACCTAAACCAGATAACTGTCTCTGATATATGGACTCGGTTTAATCTCGCCATGCCAAACTGTCTCTTAACTCAACTACCCGACCAATTATAATGAGTGATGGGGATACATAATTGTCAAGGCTGGCCTTTGCAACAATTGTCCCCAAGCTGGCTTTAATTGTTCGCTGATCTAATCTAGTTCCCTGCTCTATCAAGGCTATTGGCATGTCTTTAGACATTCCGTGCTTGATCAACTCCTTGCATATTGTCGGCAAAGCCAAAAGGCCCATGTAAAAAACCAGCGTCTCTTGTTCAGAAATCAAGTCATCCCAATTCATCTCGAGGCTGCCATTCTTTAGGTGGCCGGTTAAAAACCTAACTGACTGCGCGCAATCTCGATGAGTAAGTGGAATTCCAGCATAAGCTGCACAACCAGAGGCCGCCGTTATGCCTGGTACCACTTGAAAGGGGATGCCCTCTTTGGCGAGGCTTTCCAGCTCTTCTCCTCCGCGACCAAAAATAAAGGGATCACCGCCTTTCAGCCGCAACACCCGCTTACCCTCTTTGGCCAACCGAACTAGCATTTGGTTAATGCCCTCCTGCTCGACACTGTGGTCTGAACTCTGTTTGCCTACGTAAATTTTTTCTGCATCAGCACGAATTTTTTGTAGGATCTGTTTAGAGACAAGCCTGTCGTATAGCACTATATCTGCCTTGTGCATTAATCGCAGCGCTTTCAAGGTCAGTAGATCAGGGTCCCCTGGGCCTGCTCCAACTAAATAGACCTCCCCCTGCTTTGAATTGCCAATCCCATCTTCCAACTGGCTATCCATTTTTACCTTGGCATTTTCTGTTTGACCGCTATAAACGAGTTCGGCCACCTCACTGTCAACGACCTGCTCCCAAAACCTAAGTCGATCGTCAAAGCTTGAAAATTTGTCTTTGACGCGCTGGCGATAGCTTTTAAATAGAGTCGCGAGTTCGCCAATATTGCCAGGAACTAAACTTTCGTTTAACTCTTTAAGTTTTCTAATCAGGACGGGAGAGGAGCCAGAACTTGATATTGCTATAACGATTGGTGAACGGTCCACAATCGAGGGCACAATAAATGTGCACAAAGAAGGCTGGTCCACCACATTAACAGGGATGTTGTTAAGCTTTGCGTCAACGCTTACTGCGGTGTTTACCGCTAGATCATCAGTGGCCGCTACAACTAACGTAGCATCTTCTAAACACTCGGAAGAATAAGCAGATACCGAAACCGTGAAGCCGTTAGCGTCGCATAGTCCTCGCATTTCATCTGAAATCTGTTCAGCCTGAATATGTAAACGAGCCCCAGCTCGGCATAACAAACTTGCTTTCCTGAAGGCTATTTCACCGCCTCCTACAATCACGCATTTCCTGTCCCTGATATTAAAGAATATGGGCAGGAGCTCCATTACTCAATGTACTCTAAACCGTTCATATAGGGTTTTAGTACAGTAGGTATTTTGATTCGGCCATCTGCTTGCTGGTAGTTTTCAAAGATCGCAACCAGAGTTCTGCCAACGGCAAGTCCGGACCCATTTACAGTGTGAACGAACTCTGTGTTTCCGGAGTCTGGGTTACGCCAACGTGCTTGCATACGCCTAGCCTGAAAGTCAGTAAACACACTGCAAGAAGATATCTCGCGATAGCAGTCCTGCGAAGGCAGCCATACCTCTAAGTCGTAGGTCTTGGCAGAAGCAAAACCTAAATCGCCCCCGCACAGTAAGACCTTTCGATAAGGCAGCTCTAGCTGTTGAAGAATTTCTTCCGCATGACCGGTAAGTTCTTCTAAGACATTAAAGGAGTTTGCAGGTTTAACTATCTGAACTAGTTCTACTTTTTCAAATTGGTGCTGGCGAATCATACCCTTGGTATCTTTCCCATAGCTGCCAGCTTCTGACCGAAAACAAGGGGTATGGCTGGCGAACTTGATCGGCAATTCAGACTTTTCAATGATCTTATCTCTAACCAGATTTGTCACTGGCACTTCAGCTGTTGGAATAAGGTAATATTCTTGATCGCCGTGGAGCTTAAATAAATCTTCTTCAAATTTAGGTAGCTGACCGGTGCCCTGCAAGGACTCTTTGTTCACCATATAAGGAACATTCAATTCGGTGTAACCGTGCTCACCAACATGGGTATTTAACATGAACTGGATAAGCGCCCGATGCAGTGTTGCAGTATTGCCTCTCATAACTACAAACCGAGAGCCGGTTAATTTTGCAGCATCTGCAAAATTCAGACCTTGGTTAAGCTGCTCACCAAGCTCACCATGGTCTTTAACGTCAAAGTCGAATGTATTTGGAGTGCCCCACTTCAGAATCTCTTTGTTGGCGGATTCGTCCAGACCCTCCGGCACAGAGTCATCGGGGACATTAGGCACTCCCATTAGGTAGTCATTAAATTGAACCTGAAGTTTGCCCAGCGCCTCTTTCTTGTTTTCCAAATCGCCCTTTATACTGTCCATCGAACTTAGTATCTCGCCGATGTCCTCCCCTGCGGCTTTGGCCTTACCTATGGCTTTGGAGCGCTGGTTTCTCTCATTCTGGAGAGTCTCTGTTGCGTGCTGCAAAGCCTTTCGCTCACTATCAATTTGCGCCAGTAGAGCTGTATCTAAATCAAATTTTTTGGCTTTCAATTTTGCCGCAATCGCATCTGGCTCGTTACGAATCCACTTCGGGTCTAACATGGGAGTATCCTGATCATAAGTTCAGCTGGTTAACAGTTAAGGTGTGTAAACACTTTATATCGTCTAAAAAAATAGCCGCGCGGCATGAATGCCGACAAAGGCTGCAATTAGACAAAGAATCACGCTCGCGCCGATATAAAGAAGGGCCGTATTGTAATGGCCTTGCTGAAACAACAAAAGCGCATCAAGAGAGAAAGTTGAGAACGTTGTAAAACCACCAAGAAATCCGACCATGACGATCGGGCGCCATTGCTCCTGCAATAGAACTTTCTCAGAAAAGAAAATAAAGGCAACTCCAATGAGAAAGCAGCCTAAGACATTAACGATAAAAACCCCTGTTGGGAACTGAGAGCTATTAATACTGCTAATGCCATTAAGGCTGGAGGCAAGCCAGTAGCGGCCCATTGCACCGAGCGCTCCGCCGATTGCTATAGATAAATAGAGGATCATTTAGGTTAGGTCTACCAACAGCTGTTACAGCTGGTTTTAGAGAGCAATACTGTGTCTATTGCGAATAGTTATTTTTGATAATCTCAATGCCTGCAGGCGCATCGAAAGTGAAAACATCGTCATCAATCATGGCATTTATTGTGACACTGGCGAAATTCCAAACCGTACGCTCGCCATTTTTACTGTCCATGATAATGGACTCTAGTTTGTTCTCAGCAAAACGAATAGCAATACTAGAATAAATGTTGCCAGACTCAAGAGGCGTTAATTTAAAGCGCCGGAACTCATTAAAACTAGCATCATCCTCCGCTATGGAATATTCCTTTTGGAGATTATCCGTGCGCCCGCTAAGAAGTTGGGCTGCTAACTCGGATTGATCGGTTTCCCAGTCCTCAACCACAACCTGCTCTAAATCAGGCTGATAGTTCCAAAGCTTAATTCCATTGGTTACGATTAACTCTGGAAAGGGTTCTATCGTTTCCCAATAAAAGCCGTCTGGTTTCTTTAGCTGCATCCTTATTTGGCTTTCTTCTAGAACCCCACCATCGGACTCTACAATAAGCTGTTGAACATCTGCCGACAAGGTCTGAATGCCTGACAACAAGGCATCTAGGTCCTCTATGGCAGAACTGTAGGCTGACAATGAAAACAGCGCAGATAAAACCGACAGGGCTGCAATTGGAATAAACTTAGATCTTCGCACTGGATAACCTTTTAAATAATTTACCGGCGTTAATTTATCGGCGTTAATTGAGCGACTAATCGCGAGGGGCTGGCGGCGCGAGAACCTCACGAGACCCGTTGTTGCCCATCTCTGATACTACCCCAGCCGCTTCCATCGATTCAATCATCCTCGCCGCTCGGTTATAGCCAATACGCAGCTTCCTTTGAACCGATGATATTGAGGCCTTGCGGGTTTCCGTTACAAATTGAACAGCCTCATCATAGAGAGCGTCGCTTTCCTCGTCGCCATCGCCAAATGAGCCCCCAGACCCATCAGATTCGTCAGAAACCCGAGTAATAGACTCGATATAAACAGGCGTGCCCCTTTCTTTCCAGTCAGCCACTACCCTGTGCACTTCTTCATCACTTACAAAGGCGCCATGAACTCTAGTTGGAACTCCGCCACCGGGGGGAAGAAACAACATGTCACCGTGCCCAAGAAGCTGCTCGGCACCTCCTTCTCCTAATATTGTTCGTGAATCGACTTTCGATTGCACCATAAAGGAAAGGCGGGTCGGGATATTCGCTTTAATTAAACCCGTAAGAACATCCACCGAGGGTCGCTGAGTCGCAAGTATGAGGTGAATACCCGCAGCACGGGCTTTTTGCGCGATACGGGCTATTAGCTCTTCAACTTTCTTCCCGACTACCATCATCATGTCCGCAAGCTCGTCAACAATAACAACAATGCTTGGCAATGCTTCTAATTCTGGCGCGGACTGGTCATCTTGCAACAGCGTTGGGTCCGCTTTCCAAATAGGGTCGATAATTGGCTGGCCGGCTTTCTTGGCATCTTCAACTTTCTTGTTAAAACCTGCTAAATTCCTGACACCAAGAGCTGACATCAGTTTATAGCGTCGCTCCATTTCAGCCACGCACCAGCGTAATCCGTTAGCCGCATCCTTCATATCGGTAATAACCGGCGTTAACAGGTGAGGGATACCGTCATACACTGAAAGCTCGAGCATCTTCGGGTCTATCATTATAAGGCGTACATGCTCTGGCGTAGATTTAAATAGCAGGCTCAAAATCATCGCGTTAATACCAACGGATTTACCAGAGCCGGTGGTGCCGGCGACTAGTAAGTGAGGCATCTTCCCCAAATCGACTATGACCGGTTTTCCAACAATGTCGTGACCAAGAGCCATACTTAGCGGCGATGTCGAGAGATCAAAGTCCGGTGAGCTCAACACTTGACTGAACTGTATGGTTTCCCTCTTTTCATTGGGAATTTCGATGCCTATAACGGTTTTGCCGGGAATGACTTCAACAACTCGCACGGAAACGATAGCCAAAGATCTTGCCAAATCTTTAGCGAGGTTGGTTATACGACTTACTTTGACCCCTGGCGCTGGCTGAACTTCAAAACGAGTAATTACCGGGCCAGGATTTACCGCGGTAACCTCAATCACGATGCCAAAATCTTTTAACTTGAGCTCGAGTAGTTTGGACATGGCTTCTAATGATTCTTTTGAAAATCCAGAGTCATTGGTCTCCTGCCATGCATCCAACAAGCCTATGGCTGGCAACTCTCTCACCGAAGTCGTCGCAAAAAGAGTCCCCTGACGCTCTTTCTCTACTCGCGGACTTTTTTCTACCGCCTTGTTTGTAGAGAAAGTCTTAATTGTAGGTGGCACTCGTTTCTTTTCTTTCTCTATATGAATGTCGAGAACTTTTTTTCGAGAAGCCAACCGCTGTTTAGCTGCCACAGCTTGTTTACGATCTTCGAGCCATTTATCAAATTTTTCAGCAGTGCCTGAAATTAGCCTTAGCGTTGTTGCACCCACCCGATCGATGAAGTCTAACCAAGATATCGCTGCCGTAATCGTTAACCCAAACAAAAAGGTAGCGAATAGCACTAAAGTGGTTCCAAGAACAGCTAGAACCGGAGTACTCAAATCAACAACCAATGCTCCCAGCATTCCGCCGGCCATGTAGGACGCATCGTCGGCAACTTCAAAGTTGAAGTTTGAATCATCATTTTAATTCTTGTTTCTAAGTCTTGACGGTTCTTAAAACTACGAGATATCAATTTGACTGAGTAATCCGAACTGATTGTTTGCAGCCATCATATTCGGAATTGCGCTGATATTGTGTGCGTCAGCTCCCATGAAATCTCTGGTCAAATTCAAATTAATAGAAGTATCGTATGGCTAATTGTTAT
>CAJWGN010000135.1 GCA_913031035.1 uncultured Gammaproteobacteria bacterium | reverse complement strand
TTGACAAAGATAGGCAGGCCTTGCAACGAAGCATTGCCGCGACTGTAGATTTTCACCTTTTCGGGTCCTTCGTCTAGGGCAAAGAAGACTTTTCCTCTAGCAGTTGCCAAGCTTGGCCAGCCATTTTTTATTACTGCATCTTTAAGTGTGGAGAAGTTACCTCTGACGTCATCGGGAGTAATTAACTGTTTTTCATTGAAGACACTAAGTATTTCTTGATCTAAATCATCAAATGCTTTGCTATCAAAAGACAGCGCTTGAGTAGTGCCAGGATAGGCAGAGCCACCAGTTTTTGCATTAAACATTATAAGTATTGGAACGTGCAAAGGGTGTTTAACTGACCAGTTCTTTATTTCAGTGAGGCAAATGATCCAAGTGTCACAGTTTGATCTAACGTCAAGATCTTGTGCGTGAAGCACTTTAAACCCCGGCTGCTTCATATTGCTATTGTCATAAATTTTTGATCCGCTTAACCCTATAGTTTGTTTTGGGAGAAGTGGGTCAGCGTAGCGCCCACCTTCAGGGTCGTAAACAATGTCGAGCTCAATTTGACGCATTCCCAGCTCTAACTGTTGTGTTAGTGTTAGATGAAAATAGTCTAGGGTAATTGCAGATTGCGCACTATAGTTGCTTATGAGTTCTAACTCTGGTGCTGGTATCGCCAATTTGTAGCTGTTGTGGGAGCCTATTGTTTGAATAAAATTCATTGGCATTGAATTCATGGAGGAACTGCATTCTAGTTCGGTATCGCCGTCAGCGGGACAGGGAGTTTGAGCTGAGCTGTGTGCCGCTAGGGTGAGAGTAATTAAGAAAACAAAAGATTGAAGTAGGTTATGAGATGAAAGTCCCTTTAACCGAATCTTTATTGTTGCTGCGCCGTTTAGTAAAAACCCATACTGACTCATGAAGACCACCTTTATGTATTATAGGACATTGTAATTCTGGGCTATGTAATTCGGAGTAAAGTAACGTCGGACAAATTAGCTATTGATGAAGCAACCCGCCTTAACTCCAAGCTCAGCGGCGTAACTCTTTAGGTTGAACTTTTATGAAAGTAACTTTTAAGCCAATCCTTTGCAGATGGTACTTCGAATGAGTGACAAATTCATTACCCCTTATCCTAATTTTGCGTGAGTGCCAAAATGCTTCTATCGTTGTGTCAATTTAAGAACTAGTTAAACGCTATTAGCCACTTCTCAATTTTTCTCAGGTGGTTAATAATGATCAAGGATCAAGGATCAAGGATTGAGAGATTGAGAGATTGAGAGATTGAGAGATTGAGCGGTGTTGGAGTTAGGGCAACAATCACAATAAAAACTCGGAGTAGTATATGGTGGATAAACTGGCAGGGGTAAGTCGGAGAAAGGTTCTCGGTGCAATGGTGGCTGGTGCAGCATATGGACTGCCTAGTTTAGTGTCGGCTCAGACCGAAAGACGAGACTTGCCAGTGCCACCTAAGACTGCCAGCGCACAGGCGCTAGCTAGGGATGAAGGGTTTTGGAAAGAGATCGCGGGTTACTACGATCGCACTCAGGGCATTGTAAACCTGGAGCATGGCTATTGGGGTAAAATGGCCCACCCGGTTCAAAACGCGTTTATAGATGCTACGCGCATGGTGAATGCTCAGAATTCTTTTTATGCGCGAAAGGACTACAGTGACGATGCAAGGCTCAGTGTGCATAGGGTGGCACAGGCTTTGGGTGTGCACGATGATGAAATCGTCATAACTCGCAACGCATCAGAAGCCATTCATAATCTCATTCGGCAGTACAAAGGTTTAACTCCAAAAGATGCGGTACTTTATGCAGACTTGGACTACCCGAGTTTTAAAGACACCATGGTGTGGCTGAAAGGCGCATATGGCGTAAATACAGTTGAAGTTACACTTCCGCAAAGAGCCACTCAGGCAGAGATTTTAGGTCGCTACCTTGACGCTTTTGATGCTAATCCTAACCTTAAATTAATGTTGATTACTCACGTCAGTAATCAGCACGGATTAGTTGTGCCGGTTTCAGATATCGCAGCCGAGGCAAAATCGCGCGGCATCGATGTGATTTGTGACAGTGCTCAATCATGGGGGCTGCTAGATTACAAAATATCAGACCTTAACGTGGACTGGGCCGGATTTAACCTCCATAAATGGATTGGCTCGCCTATAGGCGTTGGTGCTCTTTATATGAAGCGCGGGACTTTAGCCAAAGTTGCGCCTTACCCAGGGGAAAGTGATCCAGAGAATTCCCGTGCTTCTACTCGAGTGCATATGGCTACGTCGAATTTCGCTTCAATCATTACTATTCCCAATGCAATAGATTTTCATGAAGCTATTGGTGCTGCTAACAAAGAGGCCCGACTGCGCCATCTGCGTCAGCTTTGGACAAATGAAGCGGAGGCTATGGGACACATCGAATTATTAGGCGGTCTGGATGAAGAGTCTTGGACGGGTATGGGCTCGTTTCGGCTGCAGGCTAAAAATACGGTAGCTGATGCCCGAGACTTACAGCAGCGCTTAGAAAATGATTTTGGCATATTCACGGTCATACGTGTTGGGTTGGCAAGCGGTAGCTGCGTCCGAATTACGCCCCAGGTGTTTACCTCTGAGAACGAAATTTCGATGTTAATCGACGCAATGAAAAAGCTTAGCTGATGAAGGGATGATTAAACTATTCTGGCATAGCTTGCTGTGCCCGCGTCTGGCAGCCTGCGGCAAGTCCGAATCCTTTAAGATTGCTGATAGGGCTTACTGGCCTGCTTAACCGAACATGCCTTGTGCGGCTGCAGAAGATCTTGGGCTGATTTCCTCCTCCTCCTTTGGCGGCAATCTATTAGCGTCATCACTGCGAGCCGCTAAATTGATAGAGGAGTCGCTATGAGCAAGTTTGTTTTGCGTCAGGGTTTTGCCGTTCAGCACAGTGTTGACAGCGATGGGGATATATCAAAACCGCATAGGGGCTGATCATCTGTGAACATCCGGCACGGGAGAGGACATTTCCCAAGAGTTTTGTTCCCGACGAGGCTGTGCGTCTTAGTTTAGTCACGTAAAAATGCGCAATCAGTTTTTTGGATTTTTACCTAGTGCAGTGGAGATACTAAACCCGATTTAGCGTGCGGTTTTTACTGTGGTCTTTTTAACTGCAGGGGCGCAATTGTTCTGTCGATAATAGACAGCAAAGTGGACATAATTAATCCATAGCCGAGCCAAATGCTGGCGACACCAAAAAGGGTCTGCAGAAAGCCTGCAAGGGGCAACTGCGAGGCTATGTACAGTAGGGCGGGACCAAAATAAAAGACGCCATTCCAGCGACCTAAAAAACTCATCCTTAGCTGCTTTTGCTTGTGCCAGAAATAAGAATCCAGTACGTATTGACTAAACGCTATGGCAACTAAAATTGGCAACAGGGGACTTAATAGGCCTGCCAATGCAAGTGCGGCCATAGTCGACGTTACGAAAAGAAAATCTGTTGCGTGATCAAAAAGCATGCCGCGCGCCGAGGCTGTATTAGTCGCCCTAGCGACTTTTCCATCAAAGAAGTCGCTAGCGATAGCCAGCAAAAACAGCAGGGCTAGCCAATACACTGGCATTGAACCAGGATTGGCTAGCCCATAAAAAACCGGCGCTATAAGCAGCAGGCGCAAGGTTGTGAGTAAGTTCGCCATTAGTCGCTAAACAAGTCTTTTTGGGCTTTGCGCCAGAATATCAATCCTATTGCTGCGTTGAATAGAATGAAAAAGTTATGCTGAACAAAACCGAATGCCGCCATCTGGCCTTCGTTATCAGGAAATAAAATCACCCAGAAAGTGATGGCAGCAGCGCGCATTGGAGTAGGCACTGCAGCTGCAAAAAAGATTACTGGGAGGAATGGCAACAGGGTCATGAATGACGCTTCAACTCCAAACAAATTTAACGCTATTGTATAAACAATAATCGCCGCTAGAAGAGCAGGAGATCTCAGCAAGAAAAAAGCCATGTAATGCCAAGGTTTAGCTTTATTAAAGGCATGTAGAACTTTTTTCTCTCTGAATGTGCTGTTGGGCAGGATGGTTCCCTGAAAGTATAGAACCCAAACTACGAAGAATACTGCTGCGCCCGCACTGATAAGAGGCATTATAGAGAATACTTCAGGTAAGCTGTCGCCTCCGACTGCAAAACCGATGCTTGCCCAAACAAGTAAATAAAAGATTTCGCAGAACATTATAAATAACATCACCGAACCAACTTCCCAGCCGGGTATTTGGTGACGTTTATTTAAATAAAATGCCATGGCTCCCTTGCCAACTTGCTCATTAAAGATAGAGATAATGTAGGCGCTAGCGCGAACAGGTAAGATATCTTTGTATTTGATGTCTGAGATGAACCAGTTCATGGCTTTGGTGACAACGAGCGTGTCTATAAAAAAATAGAACAGCGAGTAGCAGACCATTAATCCTAGCCAAGGCACCCAATCAACTGTAGAGAATACTTGGGTCATGTATTCGACCAAACTCATACCTTCTCTCGCGGCTGCTCCGTTTAGTCTGAAGTAGAGGTAGCCGAAGCATGCGGCGGTTAGGATTAAGAAAACAATTCGCCCGATGGGGCTTGCTTTTTTCTTAACCGGATTCTCTTGAGATTCTACTGTTTCTGTTTGATCAGTCATTTTTATTTCTCAGTTAGTATCTTGCTTAGCGTATCTCGTAGTGGGGTAAGTTTGATGCCTATAGCCGCATCGGCGTTAACCTCAACTTTTTCATTCATAGTTATCACATCGATTACAGTAGGAGTCATTCCTCCGCCTTTGATGATGCTGCTGATAGCGGAGCCGATTTTAGCAAGCCAAATAGGTGCGCTTCTAACCTCTATCGTTTTATTTTGAACTTCGGCGGCTAATTTTATGAGGTCACGGTATGCAATTGTTTCCGGGCCAACTAATTCATAAGTCGTGGTATCAATAGCAGGCTTGGTTGCCAGAGTGGTAAGGGCATTATTAAGATCATCAACATCAAGTGGACGCATAGTGTAATTGCCTCCGCCTAGGACGTTGGTTTTGTCTTTAGCCGTTGCATACTTTAGAGAGTTGGTTCCGGCAGATCCGCGACCAAGCAGGATAGGCGTGCGAATAATGCTAGAAGGTATGCCAGATTCGCTCACTAATTTTTCTGCAGTGCCTTTTGAACGAAAATACGCATTATTGGAATCAGGTGATGCACCGACAACACTTATAAAGATAACGTGCTTAGCTTTGTTGCGTTTCGCAGCCTCAACAACGGTTTCTGTGGCGGCAACATTAGCGCTCGCATAGTTCGAATGCTTAGTTTCTATTAAGATTCCTGCCAGATGTATAATGCAATCGGCGCCCGCTAAGACTGACGCGAGGCTGTCTACATCGGCATAGGAAATAACCGCTGGTGTAATGGACGCGTCTTTTGGCAATGATTCAAATGCGGATTTGGACCTTACTCCGGCAATGATTTCTAAATCTGGGATTGTGGCTAGTTGGATTAATAAATTTTTCCCAACACTGCTATTGGCACCGGTTATTGCAATCTTCATAAACTGTTTCGTGTCCTATTAAAAATGAGTTTTTACTGGGCCCATTACGACAGGGTGAGGGTCTTGGATTTCTCTACTACATAAAGCCCGCGGGCTTTGTTTTGTCAAATTATGACCTTCGATGTCTGATAGGTTTATATCTAAGCATAAAAAACTGTATTTGGTGTGCAAAAAGCTTGATTCTTAAACCTGTAATTTTGCCTTTAAGCTTAGGCGATTCCTATTGCGCTTAAATCTGCTGGGCAAGAATATTGAGTTTTTTGCTGCGTTGCAATTTTTGAGCAGAAGTATTGTTAATTTCGCTAAGCTCCTGCGCGTTGTTTGCAGCTTCTATGCGGCTATTATCAACATCTCCATACAGTGTGTTACGCATTCGAGGCGTGCGGTCCAATTTAGTTATAAGTTGTTCAAGCATCACTGGTGACCATTCTTGGCCGTGATCAGCGCCGGCGGCTCTGGTGATGCTTTCGTTCATTAGCGTACCACCAAGGTCATTAGCGCCAGAATTTAAACAGGCTTGCACGCCGTCGTATCCCATTTTTACCCAAGATGTTTGAATGTTGGGGATTAAGTCATTAAAAACCAGTCGAGAGACTGCATGCATTAAAACGGATTCTCTGAAACTTGGCCCTTTACGAGACTTTCCTTTCAAATACATGGGAGCTTCCATAGGCACGTAGGGAAGTGGGACAAATTCAGTAAAGCCTCCGGTCCTTTGCTGTAAGCATCGCAAATGCAGCAGGTGGGCAGCCAGGTGCTCGCTAGTCTCAACATGTCCATACATAATCGTGCAGGTGGTTCTGAACCCTACTCTGTGAGCAGTTTCCATCACTTGTAACCATTGCCGTGAGTTGAGCTTGTCTGGGCAAATTTTGGCTCGAATATCATCGTGAAGAATTTCAGCTGCGGTTCCGGGAAGCGTGTCCAGGCCTGCATTTTTAAGTTTAATCAAAAATTGCTCTAGGCTTATCTCTAGAGTTTTAGCACCTTGCCAAACCTCAAGAGGGGAGAACGCATGGATGTGCATCCTCGGCGTTGCTTCGCGCACAGTAGCCAAAATGTCGAGATAGGTTTGGCCGGTGTAATCAGGATGGATGCCACCCTGAAGGCAAACTTCAGTGGCGCCGCGCCCCCAGGCTTCTTGGCAGCGTCGCGCGATTTCCTCGGCGTCGATGTCATAAGGTTTTCCACGCAAGTTTTCGCTGGCTTTGCCTTTCGAAAATGCGCAAAACTGGCATTTGAAGTAACAGACGTTGGTATAGTTAATGTTTCGATTAACAACGTAGCTGACGGTGTTTCCGCAGAGCTTACGTCTAAGTGAATCTGCCTGCTGGGCAATGTAGCTGAAGTCAGGACCGCGAGACTCAAAAAGTCGTGCTACCTCGGTTTTCGTAAGTTCGTCTTTGGCTAAGCACTTTTTAACAATTTCAATTACATCTTCGCTGACAGACGCCTCAGAAACTGGTTTAGCGAGTAACTCTGTCTCGATGGTGGGTGTGGCGCTGGATTCACCCGTTTGCCAATCATCTCGCTTAGCAAAACCGTCGGCATCGGCTTGGCGCAGGACTTTAGGTCGAACTTGATCAGAAACCCATGTTTCGGACTGCCTTATATAAGCGGGGTAGATGGTTAAGCGTTGTTCAAGAAATTTGCCGGCATCAGCGGTTTCTTTAGCAAGTTTATCCAAGTGTGGCCACGGGGCTTCAGGGTTTACATGGTCGGGGGTTAGCGGTGAAACGCCACCCCAATCATTTATGCCAGCAGCAATCAGTTTTGGCAGTACGCCGGGACTTAAGTTAGGTGGTGCCTGAATATTCATTTCTGCGCCAAATATCAATCTCGCGACGGCGATAGTCCAAATTAGGTCTTCTAAATCTGGCTCTGGCGCCAGCGCCATTTTGGTTTCTGGCTTAGCTCGGAAATTCTGGACGATAATTTCCTGAATATGGCCGTATTCCTCGTGCAGCTCTCTGATCGCTAAAAATGACTCAATCCGCTCGCGTCGTGTCTCACCAATACCTATTAATATGCCTGTGGTAAAGGGTATTTTTTCTTCGCCTGCTAAGCGCAGTGTTTCAAGTCTGACAGCGGGGTCTTTATCTGGTGAACCGTAATGAGGCATGCCTTTTTCGGTCAGGCGGGTGGAGGTTGACTCGAGCATTATGCCCATTGAAGCGCTAACGTCGCGCATCTTTCGCAGCTCCAGCGCTGTCATGTTTCCGGCATTTATATGAGGGAGTAGGCCGGTTTCAGTTAAAACTCTTTTGGCAACAGCGTGAACATAGTCAACTGTATTGTCATAGCCTAGCTCTTGCAGTGCCTCCCGTGCTGCCTTGTATCGCAGCTCCGGCTTTTCACCTAAAGTAAAAAGAGCTTCTTGGCAGCCCATCTTGGCCCCTTCATGACACAGTTCCAGCACCTGATCGATGCTTAGATAAGGTTGGCCTATATGTTTAGGTGTCTTTGCAAAGGTGCAGTAATGGCAGACATCGCGACAAAGCTGGGTCAGCGGTATAAACACCTTGCGGGAGTAGCTGACTGTATTGAGATGATGCTCATCTCGCAGTCGTGAGGCTTCTGCCGCAAGGACGTTAGTATCCGTACGCACAGCTAACGCTAACGCCTCTGACTTAAAAAGCTTCTTATCGTTGCGGTTGGATTGTCCCAACTTTACTCCTCTGGCGGTTGCCTTTCGTCCTTTTTATGGGAGCAAGACTAACAGCCTAAAGAGAGTAGTAAAACCTTATTTTTGGCGATAGTCCGTGGAATTGGCAGGGGGCTACAGCCACAAGTTGAGGCGTGCGTGGCAACCTAAGAAAAGAATTGAGAAAGTGTGGAAATTGTACAAGCAAGGATAGGGTTAGCTAAGTAATGCGAAGGCTAGAAGAAGTCTTGGTTTCGGGCCTTAGTTAGACCGTTTGTGAATTTCAATTGTCGTTAAGAATAAGCACAAAGTGTCAGTTAGATGTTTTAGCAGTGCCTGCCCTAATTAAATGTCATTTTTTGTTGCGACAGCGTGCAAAGACCTAATCGGATTGCGCTGGATGCTTATCTAACGTGAGCTCTGTTATTGCCTCTGTTAGCGATGGGGTTAGATATGCCAATTTGAGGCTAGGAGCACTCACCTCATTTGTTGTAGCTGGGGGGGTAGCTAAGGATGTCCTCCAGGATGCAGTTGAGACACAACACGAAGACACAACACGAAGACACAACACAGGG
>CAJWGN010000134.1 GCA_913031035.1 uncultured Gammaproteobacteria bacterium | reverse complement strand
AGTTGGATATTGAGCCAGACTTCATAGGCCCATAATTATCATTGAAGAGTTTGTCCCAGTCATTGAAATCTTTGTATGTCACTTGTATAGCCTTTACCTTATCACTTTCGTTCATCAGCTTCAAGAGTTTAACCATGGAGAAGATATCTGCTTTGTGTAATGCCTTTTTCAATAGACTTTACCATTATTTTGAAAGGGGAGAACAATGGAAAAGATTTAGAGAAATGAGTTTTCATGAATTTCTATATCAAGTTGGAATGTTTAAAACAGGGAAAGACCTTAATGATGTGGCCGCCTTAGCTGATGCAAGAAAACGATATCAGCATTCAGCTCAACACCACAGTGAAGCAGATTTTAGTTGAAGGTAAGCGTGCCACAGGTGTCGAATTAGAATCCGGGGAAGTGGTAGAAGCAGATATCGTTGTCTCTAACGTCGACCCTGTGCACTTGTACCGCAACATGCTTGACAAGAACCATCAAGGGATAAGTGCGCGACTTAAACAGCGTCACGCACGCCTTTCCATGGGTTTATTTGTACTGTTCTTTGGCACAGACAAACAATACCCAGATGTGGCCCATCACACTATTTGGCTCGGTCGCCGTTACCAAGAGCTTTTGAAAGATATTTTTCAAGGTAATGAACTGCCTGAAGATTTTTCGCTTTATATACACCGCCCTACCGCGACCGATCCCAGCTTCGCGCCTGAGGGTAAGGACTCATTTTATGTGCTGGTACCGGTGCCTAACTTGCAAGCAGACATCGACTGGGAAAAGGAAGGACCGCGTCTACAAGAAAGAGTCGTGAAAGCTCTTTCGAGTAGTATCCTGCCTGAATTGGAAAAACATATCGTCGCAGACTTTTATATGACCCCTGAGAATTTTGCCCACGACTACCTTAGCGCAGGAGGCGCCGGTTTCTCTGTTGCCCCCCTGTTCAGTCAGTCTGCCTGGTTTCGTTTTCATAATCGTGCTGAAGGACCAGAAAACCTCTACTTAGTCGGAGCCGGCACACATCCCGGCGCTGGACTGCCGGGAGTGCTGTGCTCCGCCAAGGTTCTTGACCGGCTGATACCTGAGCCTAGCTTGCAAGCTCACCCTGCGGCAGTTTGAGGTAGCGTGAACTCACCGCGCCAGTTACCCAGCCGCAATCCATCTGTGAGGCCCTTGGGGGATGTAAAGTTAACCTTGGAACTGGATCCTCATCCGAGTTCTCCTCCAGAGTCAACATTGGCTCCAGCGGATTCAGTAAAGGTTCTTGCTAAGTACGGTAAATCTTTTCGTTTTGCTGGCCGCTTTCTGAGCCAAAAAGTATTACAAGACTGTGCCAAGCTCTACCATTTTTGCCGACTTCTTGACGATGTAGTTGACGAGACTGAAGATAAATCTCTCGCTTTAATTGCCCTAAATAACGTGCGCTTCGATCTTAAACAGCAATTCAGTCAACAGGCTGTGGTGCAGAATTTTATTGTACTTTCACAACAATATTGTTTCGATTCGGACACCGCTGAAGAGCTTCTCAACGGTCTGGAGTCCGACCTAACCGAAGTAGAGTGCAAAAGCGAACAGGAACTAAAACGTTACTCTTATCGAGTAGCGGGCGTGGTTGGAGTTTTCATGTGCCAAATTATGGGGGTACGCAACAAAGAAGCACTGGCCCATGGAGTTGATCTGGGTATCGCAATGCAAATGACTAATATCGCTCGTGACGTCATCGAAGACGCGGCAGCGGGAAGACGCTATTTACCTGGCAACTGGGTAGCCTGCTCGCCTGAGGAGCTGCAGTCGCCAAACAAGCAAGATGCCGCGGCTATCCAGCGAGGCGTAAGGCGTTTACTGATAGAAGCAGACCTATATTACTGCTCGGCTTGGGAAGGGTTAAAGTATTTGCCTATGAGGAACAGAATAGCCATCGCTGTCGCCGCTGAGGTCTACCGCGGCATCGGCGTGAAATTAAAGCAACGAGATTGTGACATTTGGAAAGGTCGGGTTCACATTGGAATCGTTCGGAAATCGGCGCTCGCAATAAAGGCGCTAATTAAACTCCTCCAAATTAATTTACAAAGCAATGATAACAATCCTCACCAAATGGAACTGCATTTGGCGTTGAAAAATTTGCCACATACTAATACTTCTGCAAAAGAGGCCAGCACATAAATGCCAACGCCGGACTGCGACTTGCTCATTATTGGCGCCGGCTGCGCGGGCTTGTCGCTCGCCAGAGAAATTGCTCGTCAGTGTGGTGGCCAAAACACACGGCGAGTCATACTTCTTGAGCCCCGAGAAAACTACAGCAATGACCGTACCTGGTGTTTTTGGCAACGACATACTGAAATAGACCGCGCCCTTGTCAGCAAAAGCTGGAACGCCTGGCAGTTTGATACAAAAGGCAATACCGTTGTTCAGCAATCATCCACTGACTGGGCCTATCACTGTGTTCCGGCAGGGACTTTTTACAAACAGGCTCAAGAAGATATTGAGCAAACGCCATCTATGTCTTTGCTGCTAGGGCAGACGGCTCTGTCTGTCAATCCAAAAGATACCCACATTGAAATAGAGACTAGGGGCGGCTGCATCACCGCTTCACAGGTCGTTGATACTCGCGCTCCCTCCGCACAGCTAGCTAGTGAAGCCCCTCTCAAGCAGGTTTTTTATGGCCTAGAGCTTCGCTTAACCGAACCTCAAAAAAATACGCAAACGGCTAGGCTCATGAGCAACATGAGCACTGATGCCGCCGGTTTTAAATTTGAATATTTACTGCCTTTAGCACCTGATCGAGCGCTTATAGAAATCACCCGTTTCTCGCCAGCGTCGCTGCCTTCGGCCAGCCTTAAAGATGAAGTTTTTGAGGCCGCGCAAACCTATTTCCCAAATAAAATTGCCGAGGTTGTGAGGCACGAGCAAGGAGTTATTCCTATGGGCCTATCCATGGCACCAGCGACTGGCGATGCTCGCTGGGTGCGCGCTGGCACCAGTGCAGGCGCTGTCCGCGCCTCTAGCGGCTATGCATTTCAGCGTATTCAACGCTGGGCTTGCCAGGAGGCTGCATCCTTACTAAAAAACCAACCAATAAGTGGACAGAAACCTGTAGCCGGAGCTCTTGGCTGGATGGATCGTATTTTTCTTGAAACACTCACTAGACAACCCGAACTCGCACCCAGCCTTTTTATGGCACTAGCGCAGCGGGTGCCAAGCGATAGATTAGTCCGTTTTCTAACAGAACAGCCGCAAACGCTTGACTTCGCCGCTATCGTCGCCGCCTTGCCAGTAAAGCCGATGTTAAAGTCACTTAAACTGCGCCATAGTTCTGCGAGCCAAACCTTATCCGGAAAAGCCTTTGAATAAGCTCCCTCCAGGCTTAGAGCTATGGCACCGGAGGATTTTCTTGTTATTGTCCGGCACAATCATCCTTAGTTACACCTTAGGCGACATTTTTGAGGTGCAACTAAGTCACCGCACCCAAATGCTAATCTTATTAATAGCCGTAGCCGTAACTGGGCTCCCTCATGGAGCCTTAGACCCCTTAGTAGCTAAGCGCGCCAATTTATGGCGACGAGGTTCAGGACTACTGGCTTTCTCACTACTTTATGTCTTTATAGCGGGTGCAGTGTTTTACCTGTGGATTCTGTTTCCGGGCACCACGCTTGCCATTTTGCTAGCTCTTTCGGTATGGCACTTTTCGGGAGATTGGCGTTCAGCGCTTTCTCGGGGTCAATGCATCGCCGCAGCAACTGCAGTCATAAGTGCACCAGCATTTTGGCATCGTAGCGAGGTCAACGAGCTTTTCAGCTATCTGGCCCCCGCCCACGCCCAATTACTCGCTTCTTCCATGTATTTCCTGGCGCCAGTATCGCTACTCAGTTTGGCAATAGTCTTGGTGAGGGCCCGAAGGAAAACCCCGAAAGTAGAGATGAACACGCCCCTACTTATTGAACTGGGTGTTCTAATGCTCGCCGCCACCCTGCTGTCACCCTTGGTCTATTTCCTTGTATATTTTTGTCTGCTCCACAGCCCGCGTCATTTAATGGCCGTAACTAAGGGCTTAAAACGAATCGAAGTTATTAGCTACGGAGTTATTTTCACTTTACTGTCTTTATCCATTGCAATGGCCACATTTTTTCTATTGTCTGATACCGGACTAGACGAGCGTCTTGCCCAGATTGTCTTTATCGGCCTACTCGCGTTAACTGTCCCTCACATGCTAATTACCGAACATGCGAGTAAGTTTCCCCCACCACAGCCTCTCAGGAGCGCAACGTGAACGATATCCTGCAGCGCAAGGCCGATCATATTGACTTAGTGTTGGATCAGCGTGAACACACCGAGGCGCTCTCTAACGGCTTTGATGATGTTATTCTGACGCACAACGCTTTGCCGGAAGCTAACCTAGCTGACTTAGACCTTAGCTGCGATTTTCTCGGCCGTAAGCTAGCCCTCCCTTTCCTCATTAGCTCGATGACCGGAGGCCCGCGACGCGCCGAAGACATCAACACTCACCTTGCTGAAGCGGCCCAAGAACTTGGGATCGCTCTAGGGGTCGGCTCTCAAAGAGTAGCACTTTTGGCTGAAGGGAGCCTTGGGCTAACCAGTCAAATTCGAAACATAGCGCCTGACATACCGCTTTACGCTAACCTTGGTGCAGCCCAGCTTCGAGATGACTTCAGCATTGCAGACATTCGTAGAGCCATCGATATGATCGAAGCCGACGCACTGATTGTTCATCTGAACTGTTTGCAAGAGATTCTTCAAAGCGGCGGCGACACTGATTGGACGGGGCTGCTAAAAGCAATCGAAACCGTTGCCTCCGATGTGGGCGCACCGGTGATTGTAAAAGAAGTAGGCATGGGCATATCTGCAGCTGTTGCAGCACAATTAGTATCTGCTGGCGTGCAAGCGATCGATGTTGCTGGCACCGGCGGCACAAACTTTATTCAAGTGGAAGCTGCGCGAAGCAGCGACCCTGATCACAAGTATCTTGGGGAGCTTTTTGAGGATTGGGGCATACCCACTCCAGTCGCTATTCAGGCAATTAGAAAGTCTTTACCTGACACACCCATTATTGCATCCGGCGGCATTCGACACGGCCTAGACGCCGCCAAAGCGATTCGCCTCGGTGCAACCGTGGTCGCACAAGCTGGCCCCGTCCTTCGAGCGGCCTGCCAATCCACTGACGCCGTGCTAAAGCACTTCAAGCGGATGGAGATGGCACTGCGCGTCGCCCTATTCTGCTCTGAGCCCTTACGAATAGATCAGCCTACCCGACCACGCCAAAACGATTAGCCGGCCTTTACTCACTTCATACCAAAAACTAAAGTAGTACCAAGACAGCACCAAACCAATATTGAGAAGCACCGAGAGCATTGGTGAGAACCGCGCAGGTAAACCCCAGTTGCTCACAGCAACTTAAGGTTGATGAAAGATGTCCTCGATACTAAGCAGCTTGAATACAGAGCAGAGTGTTGAATCATAAAAACTCGACTGTTTTGCTTATGCCGTAGCGCCCTGTCTAAAACGCCTTAAGGGCAACTTTTCGCCTTCTGAATGTCGACGTCAGTAATTGGATTGTCGATATGAAACATGAAAAAGAAACGCTCCTGCAAAACATTAATAGCGAAAACTAAAAATCGATTAGTATTCTGTACTATTGCATTTACGAGCAGTTACTAATCGCGTACAAAATTTATTTTATAAATCCACGTAAATAAGTAAAGGTAAATTAAGGTGAGCACCCAAAGCAAAGTGGAGTCGTTAATCCAGCAATCGAATGTTAAAGGCAATACTGTATTTGAAAAAATTGGGGAAGTTCCAAATTTCCCGTTTGATGATTTCTCTAATCTTATTAGGGGAATAAGATCTCGCCAGGCGAGCTTACGGAGACATTCTCTGTCTACCGAGACAACAATCTTTTACGCTGTTGCTGATAGAAATGAAAAGCTATTCTATCTTGTAGGAAAAATTCTTTTTTGGGGAGCAATTCCTTTTGGATTAACCCTAGGCATCCTAGTCTCGTGGTGGCTTTTATTTGTGGCGAGCTTAGTCTGTTTGTTTGGAAAGAAAATAGTCTCCGATACATATGATAAATCTATTTTTAGATCAGCGATGGGAAGCGAGCGCATTTTTTGCTTTCTCTATCACCACAGTCAAATAAGCGTTGAGTTAACCCAAGACAAATCGGTCCATTACTACAAAGGGACCTGAGAACGAAGGCGATGCCGCAAAGATCGCTGCGCTGTATACGAAAGATACTATTTGGTCAGTATCTGGGCTAGCTGAGCCAATTTATGGTCGTGAGGCAAACCAAACTGGCAGGGGAAGCAACGCGGACGGCTCTGCAGAGGGAGCAACGCTGGCCGCCTTGATTTTAACTCCCGTGACCTCGGCAATGGATATAGTATGGCAAACGCCAGCTGAGAGCAGCGCGATACCAAAGCCACTCGCGTAGACGGAGACCCGTGGGGTAATTTTTTTCAAGTAGTTGATGGCGAAGTACGTATTATTCAAGAGACAAGGAATAAGAATTAAGCAGACTTAAGTAAAAACAACGCGGGCATTGCGGATATACCATTTGCCCGCGTTCTCATAAGGGCTAGAGTCGAGTATGGGAGAAAAATAGAAGCCAACTCTATATGAAAGATATGACTCTCAAAGACTTTGCCCAAACCCCTCTGGATAAGCACTACTTAGCTCTCAACTCGATCCATTCCAGATTTGACTAGATGGTCTATTCGGCTCTGATTATTAGATACATAAAGGACTACCGTGATGAAAAAATTATTTTTACTTAGCGCGTTTAGACTTTAGACTTTAGACTTTAGACTTTAGACTGAAATAACATCCCTCGGGTTTCCCCGCTCACACCAAGTGAGAATCAAACTCAGGTAAACCACGGAGCTTAATTATCACAGGACCCGTCACAATCTGATCAAGCGACAAAAAATCATTCGAAGCGAGAGATAGCATCCCACCGATAATGACTCCGAGCTTATGGTCAGCTCACCTATTGCTCAGCGCACGCTCCACCGCTACTGAACGGGACTGTGAACATCTAGATCGATGCACCGACGACGACTACCGTAGCACCTGCGATTTCAGCAGCCTGATCACGTTTATAGTCTCGTTCGTGCTGTTTATTGGAGTGTCACTAGTGATGGAAATCCAGAACTAGATGCAAACATGTAACCAGTTCTAAATATCTAGAACTTCGTTCTTCACATTACTAGTCAGACTCACCTGGCTTTTCTAGGCCACTGCATTCGGACTGATCCTATCCGATCGCATTCTACTGGCAGGGAACAAATTCGTCGTGTGCGTTTCAGCTTTGACAGCTAGACCATTAATAGTCACCAGTTATCCCGTAAGCCACGCAGGCCAACGAAAGTTGATCTATCATCTAATTTGCGAATGTCACTATTCAGGCTCAGGGCAATTCCCGCACGTACTTGCGCTTGATCCAGCCTAAAAAAAACATTAATTTCTCGCTCCATGCCGATAGTACTAACATAGCTTTCAGCGCTAAGTCCTTCCTTAAACTGCACGCACAATGATTGAGCTGATTGATTGTCGGGCTCTCTGTCGAGCGTAAACTGCAAATTATTTTCAATATAGTTATGCCCTGGAAAAACACGGACGTCATCCGCAAGCGGATAAAATTGCTCGACGAATGTTTGGTACATGATCTCGGGCGCACCACCTAAATCGCAGCGTCCTATTCCAGAATTGAACAATGTATCTCCGCAAAATATAGCGGGCTGCTCTGACTCAGCACCAGAAAAATAGAGACATATATGGCTCAGCGTATGACCAGGGGTATCCATCACCTCCAGCCTGAGCTTGCCACATCGTAAAGTGTCACCAGCTTGCAATCCTCTATCTACGTTCGGTATGGACTGCATAGCATCGAGGTGGGAAACCAGCTGCGCACCAGTTGCCTCGATGACCGATTTATTGCCCCCAATATGATCGTGATGATGATGCGTGTTAGCGACAATCTTAATGCTCCACCCCAATTCTTTGGCAACTTGCAAACACAGAGCATGATCCAAAGGATCAATAGCAATTGCCTCGAGGGTCTCTTCGCAGGCAAGCAAATACATGTAGTTGCTCAACGAATTGCGAATGGGTATCTGCCTAATTAACATGGTTTTCCTGTCTTGATGGATATTGGTTAAACAATCTTACATCAAAATTTGTGCAGCAAGAGAAATTTGACACACGAATCCGACAGCAAAGGCGAACGTTCGAACCCAAGGAATACCAAGTGTATAAGCCACACAATGGACGAGCCGGGCATAAAAATAAATTGCACAGGCAAAGCCTGTGGTCTCGTTATTTGCTCCAGCAGCTTGAGCCACAAAGACTAGCAACCCAAAAACGACCAAATTTTCTATAGCATTTGAGTGGGCCTGTTTCATTCGCGCAGCCCAAGGTGCAAGAGGCTTCGGGTTCTCTGAGTAGCCAACGGCATTTATCAAACCCCTAACAATAATCATATTGAGGATATAGGGCATCCACATCAAGGCTGTAAACACAGTTGCCCATGTCAGGTAGGTAAGTTCTGTAGTTATCATAATTTTCCTCTCTATCTTCAGTTAGAAATTCTTGGTTCGTTACTCTAGGACCGTGGCGTCCAGAAGAATACCTCTCAGTCATGGAGGGGTGCCCCGCCTTCATAGAGTGTCTGATCGAGAGGCATGTTCGCCTTTGCGGCCCACTTTCCCATCATGGCGAGACGCTCATCACCATGAGTTTCGGTGGCATTC